>JAAXGM010000124.1 GCA_012267435.1 Gemmatimonadota bacterium | reverse complement strand
GCATCCGCGCTGGCCGCTTCGCTTCACCGGTCCACGCTGTAAAGTGTACATTACACTATGTAATTTCTGCTATACATTTTGCCGCTCCCGGTGCGCCCGCGGGCTGATCCACGGACTGGTACTGGTCGTTCTGTCGGGCTGTGGCCGGCATGTCCGGACTCCGTCGCCGGCCGAGGCGCCTCCGGTCACCTCCCGGAAGCCCGCGACCGAAGTGCTGCGGCCCGATCTCGCAGTCCCCACACCACGGCCCGTACAAGCGGATGCCGGGTCTCGGGACGAATCGCCCCCGCCGCCGCGTGCCCTCCCGGACGATCCCATCGTGTCGTCGCCCCGGGCCGCCGAGAACGTGATCGAGGCACGCATCGGCTGGTGGGAGAAATACTGGCGGACACGGGCCGCCGACAGGTTCGGACGCGCGCTGATACGCATGGGCCGGTACGAGGACTTCGTCGACGCCGAGATCGCCGCCCGGGGCCTGCCGCCCTCGCTGCGCTACCTGCCCATCATCGAGGCGAGCTACTATCCCCTGGCGGTGTCGCCGGCGGGAGCCGCGGGGCTGTGGCAGTTCATGCCCGCCACGGCGCGCTGGCTGGGGCTCGGCATCACGCCGCTCATCGATCAGAGGTTCGACCCCTACGCGGCCACCCCGGCCGCGCTCGACTTTCTCGCCGGGCTGCACAGGCAATTCGGGTCGTGGTTCCTCGCCCTGGCTGCGTACAACGGCGGCCCCGGCCGGGTTGAGCGCGCGATTCGCGAGTACGGAGGGGGCGCCCCCCGGAACGACGACCTGTTCGTGCGGATCCGCGGCCGACTGCCCGCCGAGACCCGGGACTTCATCCCCAAGTTCCTCGCGGCGGCACGCGTAGCGAACGACCCGGAGGCGTACGGCCTCGGCGGTGTCGTCAAGGACGCGCCCTGGACCTTCGACACGGTCATGGTCGAGGGAGCGGCCTCCATCGACGTCGTGGCCATCGCGGCGGGCGCCGCCGAGGGAGCGGTCCGGGCCCTCAACGGGCATCTGGTGCTCGGCCTCACTCCGGCGGAGGGTTCAACGCTGATGCGCGTCCCGAATGGACTGGGGAACGGTTTCGACGAGCGCCTGGCCGCCATTCCCGCCGACCGGCGGGTGACCTTCACATCACACACCGGCGTTGCCGGCGAGACGCTGTCGCACATCGCGCGCAACTACAGGGTGGCCGTGGCGGACCTGCGAGCCGCCAATCCGGACGTCGAGCCCCGGCGCATGCGGATCGGGACGCGGCTGGTGGTTCCGAGGGCCGGGCCGGTGGCGAGACCCGCCCCCACAGCCGCCAGGGACGGCGGACAGGCGGCCGGCCAGCCGGACGCTGGAGGTGAACGCGTGCACACGGTCAAGCGCGGGGACACGTTGTGGCGGATCGCGCGGTTGCACGAGGTGGAGCTGGAACGCCTGCTCGCCCACAACGAATTGTCGGCGGACGACAAGATCTTTCCCGGCGACAGGATCAGGATTCCGTCGGGCGGCCGCTGACGGCCGGTTGCGCTACTGCGAATCCCGCCGCCAGCTCCCGCTTCGCCCCCCCGACTTCTCGACGAGCCGTATCGGCCCGATCGTCATGCCGCGATCCACGGCCTTGAGCATGTCGTAGGCGGCGAGCAGCGCCACCGCCACCGCCGTGAGCGCCTCCATCTCCACGCCGGTCTGCCCGGTGATCGAGGCGGTGGCCGTCACCCGTAGTCCAGGCAGCGCACTGTCGGGTTGGATGTCCACGCTCACGCTCGCGGCCGGGAGGACGTGGCAGAGTGGGATGAGTTCGCCGGCGCGCTTGCCGCCCATGATTCCGGCGACCTGCGCGACCTGCTCCACGTCGCCCTTGGGGTTGCCGCCGCCGACGAGCACGCGGTACGCGTCGGGGGAGCAGCGGAGGACTCCCTCCGCGACGGCGAGCCGGGCGGTGGACGCCTTGGCGGTCACGTCCACCATGCCGGCATCGCCTTCGGGGTTCAGGTGCGTCAGCGGGGCCTCGCCGGGCCGTTTCGGATTTCTCGCCATCAGGCCGCCGGTGTCAGGGTTTCCTCCAGTTCCAGCAAAACTCCGGAGATCAATAGCTGGGGGTTCACGTTGCCGAGCGCCAGCATGCGGGCCGCCTCCACCCGGTCGACGGCTGTCGCCACGCGGTCCGGGGTAAGCTGCAGACGCCGGGCCGTTTGCTTCAGGAATCGGAGTTCGTCGGCGTTTACGACGCGGTCGTCCCGGCCGAGGGCGGCGGCCCCGAGGTCGCGAATCCACAGCTGCAACGCGGCGAAAAGCCCGAGTAGCCCCCGGGCGCCCCCGGGGCCGAATGCGAGAGCGGCCCGGTAGGCGTCGGCCCGCTTCCCCTCCACCGCGGCTCGCAACAGCTCCAGCGACCGCGCCCGCTCGGCAGCGTGCACTCCCTCTCCGTCGAGGTGTCCGAGCGCCGTGCCGATGGAGCCCTGCGAACGCGTTGCGGCCTCCGCCGCGGTTGCCGGATCGGCTCCGCATTCCTCTTCCAGGAACGCTGCTACCTCTTCAACGGGCAGCGGTGGCAGGTGCAGGGGAAGGGTGCGGGAGCGGATGGTATCGAGAAGGCTGCCGGGGCGGCCCGAGGTGAGGATGAAGCGGCTGCCGTCGGGCGGCTCCTCCAGCAGCTTGAGCAGGGCGTTGGCCGCCTCCGGGCTCGCCTCCTGGGGCACCAGGTATTCGGCGTCGCCGATGATGAAGAATTGTTGGCTGCCCATCGCGGGACGCTTGTGGGCCCGGGCCCGGATCGAGAGGACGGCGGCCAGGTAGATGCCCTTGACGTCGGTGTCTCCCTCGGGGCGGAGAGGCTGCCGGCGGAACTCGGCGAGCCGGTCATGACGCGCCTCTTCGAGGGCTTCCGCCCGCTTTCCCGGCGTGGAAGCGCGTTTGGGGCGGGGCAGGGGGAAGTACCAGTGGATGTCGGGGTGTTCCAGGCGTAGCGCCAGGCGGCAGCTGTTGCAGTGGTCGCAGGGGCGCGTGTCGGCGGCGCAAAGGGCGGTGCGGGCCATCCACAGGGCGAGGGACTGCTTGCCGCAGCCGGGCATGCCGTGGACGAGGACGGTCGCGGGGAGGGTGCCGCGCGAGAGGGCGCGGTGCAGGGATGCGCGCAGCGCGCGGTGGCCGCGAAAGGCGGGGGGTGGGGGGGGTGGGCGGATCATGGCGCCCGCCGCCGCCGCGCCAGCCGCGCCGCCAGCCCCACCGCCGCAATCATCGACGACGGATCGGCCACGCCCTTCCCGGCGATGTCGAACGCGGTGCC
>JAAXGM010000123.1 GCA_012267435.1 Gemmatimonadota bacterium | reverse complement strand
AAATAGAACAGACAAGTATATGAGTAACGGGGACTAGCGCTTAGCCGGGCGAGCGGCTCCCCTCCTCCTCGGAGATCGTCCGCACGCGGGTGAGCTCCAGCCCCAGCGTCCTGCCCTTCATGATCGCCGGCACCCCTTCCTCCATCCACACCGGAGCGGGCGCGTCCTTCAGGTAGTGGTCGAAGAACTGCTGCATGCGGATCGCCCAGTCCTTCTGGTTGTGCCGCTGCCGGAGACCGTGGGCCTCGCCGTTGTAGTTGAGCATCCACACCGGCTTGCCCAGACGCCGGAGCGCCACGAACAGCTCGATCCCCTGATACCACGGCACCGCCCCGTCCTCGTCGTTGTGCAGCATGAGGATGGGCGTGTTGATCTTGTCGGCGGTGAAGATGGGCGAGTTCTCGATGAAGCGCAGGGGATACTCCCAGAGCGATCCCCCGATGCGGCTCTGGCCGCGTTCGTACTGCACGGCGCGGCTGCGTCCCGACTGCCAACGGATGCCCCCGTAGGCGCTGATCATGTTGGAGACCGGAGCGCCCGCCTCGGCCGCCGCGAACAGGTCGGTGCGCGTCACCATGTAGGCGATCTGGTAGCCGCCCCAGGAGTGCCCCTGCACGCCGATGCGCTCCGCGTCCACGAAGCCTTCCCCGACCAGCTCGAGCACGCCCGGGACCACCGCGTCCAGCGCGCTCTCGCCCGGGTAGCCCTCCCGGTAGGGGATGTCGGGCACGAAGAGCAGGTAGCCGCGGCTCACGTAGAAGCTGCGGTTGATGGAGGAGCTGCCCGGCGCGGGCGCGGTGTAGCCGTGCAGGCCGTCGGAGGAACGCTCGTAGAAGTACACCATCATTGGATGCTTCTCCGACGGGTCGAAGTCCTCCGGCTTGTAAAGGATGCCCTGGAGGGGCGTTCCGTCCATGGAGGTCCACTCCACGATTTCGGCGGCGCCCCACAGGTAGTCGGACTGCTGCGGGTTGGCGTCGGTGACCCTGCGCCCGTCATCGAGGGCCGGGCCCGCCACCCACAGGTCGGGGAATTCCTCGAAGGTGGAGCGGGTGTAGGCGAAGACCTCGGCGTCCCGCGCCCGCAACAGGTCGGCGTAGCGGGCGTCGCCGGCGACGAGCCGCTCCGGGGCGGCGCCCTCGCCGAAGTCGCCCCGCCACAGCCCGGACGACTTGTCGTACAGGTGGAAGGAGGAGAGGTACACTTCGCCGGAGGGCGCCACCGGGTCGGCGGTGTCGAGGTCGACGTGGCGGAAGCGGGTGTCGGACGCGCGCCCGGCGCCCCGGGTGAGGTTGCGGGGGGCGTCGCGGCCGGTGGGGTCGACCGCCCAGATGTCGTAGCGGTCGTAGACGAGGAAGGCGGCATCGTCCTCCGTCCATCCCGCTGTTCCGTAGGAGCGAGAGAGATCCGGCCGGTCGTCCAGCACGTTGTGGAAGCCCGCGTCGATGGCGCCGGTCAGGTCGATCTCCTCCCCGCTGCCGGTGTCGATGGCGACCCAGATGCGCCGGACGCCGTCCCATCGGGTGATGTGGCCGCCGCCGGGCGACAGGGTCCCCTGTCCCCGCACCCGCTCCGCCACCCGCCGGCGCGAGCCGTCCGCCACGTCGATGACGTAGAGGTCCACGTAGCTGGCGTCCCACGACACCAGCTGCCGGTAGGGGAGGTCGCTCCTCCCCATCGCGACCGCCCCGTCGCCGTCGTCGGCCACGGTCACGTCGGGCACTTCGGTGGTGGCGAGCTGCACCGCCCGACCGCTCCCGAGATCGAGGACCGCCTGGTAGCCGCGCTCCAGCTCGTCCTCCAGCTGCACCAGTTGCATGGGCTGCAGCAGGGGGTCCTTCCAGTTCCAGATGTCCACGCGCACGCGCTCGTCCTCGGGGGTCTCGTCCTCGGGATCCGGAAGGGGCCGGGGCGCCGAGTGGAAGAGGACGCGCGCGCCCGAATCGGAGAACGACACCTCGCCGTGCTCGCTTGGGGCCCAGCCGTCGGGAAGGGCCTCGGCGTCCGGGGCCACCCGCACGGTGGCCGCTCCCTCGCGCGCGGCGTACAGGGAGAAGGCGGGCGCCCCGGCGCCGCGGTCGTCGCGGTCGGTGAGGAAGGCGACCGCGCCCTCGTCGGCGACGGCGAGCCCGAGGTAGCGCCCCTCCCCGCCGGCGACCGTTTCCGCCCCGCCGGCCGGTCCGACGCGGAAGACGCCGTCGGCGGCGCCGTCCTCCCCGGACGCCGTGTAGTAGAGCGCGCCGCCGTTTCCGGAGAAGGCGTAG
>JAAXGM010000122.1 GCA_012267435.1 Gemmatimonadota bacterium | reverse complement strand
GAGGTTGATGTGGTCGTCGAGCACCACCAGCTGCCCCGCCGGCCAGAGCGGGTCCATCCCGCCGCAGGCCCCCGAAACCACCAGGGTATCCGCGCCCAGGGCGGCCATCACCCGGATGGGGAAGGTCACCTGCCGGAGGGTGTAACCCTCGTAGCGGTGGAAGCGGCCCTGCATGGCCACCACTGGAACGCCGTCGAGCGTGCCCAGCAGCAGGCGTCCCTCGTGGCTCTCCACCGTCGAGACCGGGAAGTGGGGCAGCTCCGCGTAGTCGATGGCGCAGTCCACGGCGATCTCGCGCGCGAGGCCGCCCAGCCCGGTGCCCAGCACGATCCCCGCTTTCGGCCGGAGCGTGCGGCGGGCATGTACCTCCGCGACCGCGGCATCGATGCGGGCCACCAGGTCGGTCGCGGAGGCCATGCCGGTCGCCGCCGTCGTGTCCGTCAGGTCACCGACCGGGCCGGTGGTCGCCGCCGTCGTCATGCGACCGCCCCCGCTCGCCGGACGGGTGGCCGCGGCCGCGGCCCCAACAGCGCCGTGCCGATCCGGACCATCGTGCTGCCCTCCTCCACCGCGATGCCATAGTCGTTGGTCATCCCCATCGAGAGATGCTCCCCGCGGTATCCCTCCAGCGAGCCGAGCTTCTCGTGCAACCGGCGCAGGGCGCGGAACGCGGCGCGCAGGACGCTCTCGCGATCCGTGAACGGGGCCATGGTCATGAGCCCGCGCACCGCAAGCCCCGGAAGCTCGGTGATCCGGTGGAGGGCCTCCGGGGCTTCCTCGGGAGAAACGCCGCTCTTGGTACCTTCCCCGGAGGTGTTCACCTGAACCAGCACCGGAAGCGGAGCGGCGCCGGCGGGCACGAAGCGGTCGAGCCGCTGGGCGAGCCGAACCGTGTCCACCGAGTGCAGCAGGTCGCTGATCCCGATCACCCGGGGGGCCTTGCGGCGCTGCAGGTGCCCGATCATGTGCCAGCGCGCGGCCGGCCGGCCCTCCAGCGCCCTCACCTTGACTTCAAGCTCCTCCACCCGGTTCTCGCCGATGTCCCGGATGCCGGCCGCGAGCGCCGCCTCCACCGCCGCCAGCGGGTGGCTCTTGGTCACCGCCACCAGCGTCACGTCGGCGCCCGTGCGCCCGCTCCGGCGCGCGGCCTCCTCGACCTCGTCGCGGACGCGGGGGAGTGTTTCCTTCAACGTTTCCGGATACATCGATCCATTCCGTAGCCCATAAACCAAAGGAACCCCGCCGGAAGCTCCGGCGGGGTTCCTGTCCGGCTCGGACCGTCCGAAGCGACTAACGCGTCTGGAAGGTAATGGGAATCGCGATCCACACGGGCACGATCTTGTCCAGATTGAGCGCCGGGGTGAACCGGAAGACGTTGGCGACGCGCAGCGCGGCCTCGTCGAGGGAGGCGTGTCCCGAGGTCTGCGCCACCAGCGTCCTCTGGACCATGCCTTCCTCGTCGATGAAGAAGTGCACGTTCACGGTCCCGCCGATGCCCGCGTCGCGCAGGATCGGGGGGTACTCCCGCTCGAGCGCGCGCTGGACCTCCCGCTCGTTGGTGAGGTCGGGGCGGACGGTATAGGGCGTGAAGGTGGGCGCCGCCGAGATGTCGACCGCCTCCTCGTCCGGCGGAGGAGGCAGCTCCTCGACCGGATTGTCCTCGAAGGTCGTCGGCGCGATCGTGATGTCCTCGCTGATGTCGGCCGCCGCGATCACGGGGGTCGCGGGCCGGCTGATCGCCTGGGGCGGCGGGGGAATCTCGATTTCGGGCGGGAGTTCGATCGCCACCAGCTCCTCGGAATCGAAGGAGACGTCCTCCGCTGTCAGTGTAGGCCAGAACATGAACATCGCGAAGTGAACCACGGTCGCGGCCAGCACCGATCCCCAGAACCAGGTGTTGAACGACTTCTTGAAACGGTCGTTCGCGGTCTCGTTTGGTACGGCATCCTGCTGCACTTGTTCAAAGTCGGTGTCGTTCATCGTCTCTCCCTCGTCATGCGGCGTTCCAACTCGGTCGCGAATACCACGCGGACCACGTTTGCTTCCTGCAGTTCCTCCTGGACCTGATTCACGAACTGATAGGGTACGTCCGTGTCGGCGCGCAAGGAAATCACCAGGCGCCGGTCCGAGGCCGCGTACCGCGGCGCCACGATGTTGGACAGAGTCGTCATGGTGATACTGCGGTCGTTCACCCAGACCTCGCCGTTGCGCTCAACCCAGACGTGGAGGATATCATCTCTCTTCTCGTCGATCTTCTCGGCGGCGGCCGCCGCCGCCCACTCGATGGGCCGCTCCTTGCTGGTGCGGAACACCGTCGTGACCATGAAGAAGATGAGAAGCAGAAAGGCGATATCGGCCAGCGACGAGGAAGGGATCTCGTCGGAAGCCTTCGATTTGCGCGAGAATCCGCCCGCCTTGATACCCATCGGCTAATCCTCCAGCAGCTGCAGGGAAATGCGTTCCGCCCCGGCGGTCTGCAGGGCGTCGAGGACATCCACCATGAACCTGTAGGGCGCGTTCGGGTGGGTCTTGACCGCGGCGATCAGGTTGGGGTTCTCGGTGACCCCCTGGCGCCAGATTGCCTCCACGTCGTTGGCGCGCACCTGCTGAATCTGCGTGCTCTCTCCCCGCTTCACGTCCACCAGGCCGTTGGGGAGGACCGAGAGGTGCAGGATGTTGCGCTGGCTCACCTGGACCTCTTCGGCGGACTCGGGCAGCACCACGGCCAGCCCGCTGTCCTTCGGGAAGACCGTGGTGACCAGAAAGAAGATGAGGAGCAGGAAGGCGATGTCCGCCATCGAGGAGGTGGGGACCTCGTCGCTGACCTTGGATTTCTTGTTCTGCAGTACGGCCATCTTCCCTCCCGCCGTTCGAGGCTGTTCCGTAATCCTTAAGTTACCAATCCGTTCGCCGTATCGTTCCCGTCACGTCCGCATCAGGCGGGCAGGCTCGGCGGGGGCGGGGAGAGCGCGGTGATCGGATCCCTGGCGACCACCGTCAGTTGGCCCGCCTTCTCCAGATCCCAGGTGACGTTCAGGATCGCCTGCGTGCCCTGCTCCATGTCTACGATCAGCTTGTCGATGCGCGTGACGAAGAAGTTGTATCCGATGTTGACCGGAATCGCAATCGCGAGCCCGGATGCGGTGGTGAGGAGCGCAACCTTGATTCCGCCGGCGACGAGCGCCGGATCGACGCTGCCCGCGGCCTCGATCGACGCGAAGGCGAGGATCATGCCCGCCACCGTGCCCAGAAAGCCCATGAGGGGCGCCACGTTGGCGATGGTCGCGAGCACCACCAGCCCGCGCTCCAGGAAACCGAGCTCGATGGTGCCGACGGTGCTGACGGCCTGCTCGATCTCGCCCTCGCCCACCTCGCGCCCCTTGATGCGCCGCAGCCCGGCCATGAGGATGGCCGACGCCGGGCCCCGCTTGGAGCCCGCCGCCGCGATGGCGCCGTCGATGTTCCCGGCGCGAGCCAGCTCGTCGACCTCGGCCAGAACCGTCTCGGTGTCCTTGTGGGCCGCCCACAGGGTCCAGAACTTGGCGATCATCACGCCGAGCGCGATAAGCGAGCACAGAACCAGCGGATACATCATGAATCCGCCGTCGGCGAACAGGGTCAGGAGTCCGAATTGGTCGTTGGCCACCGAAGCCTTCCTTTTGACGGGATTCGACCGGGATCGCAGATGCCCGGGCAGACGGAACTCTAGCGAGCACGCACCGCGCGCGCTACTTCATGCAGTGCGAAACTATCCGCCCATCGGCTGGCCTGTCAACGCCGAAATCCCGTCAGGAGGCGACGCCATGAACGCAATCTCCCGCACCATCGGCCGGAACGCCGCCCGCGTCCTTCCCGCGATCGTGTTGCCGGTCCTGCTCTCCGTCGCGGGCGCGCCTCCCGCGGGGGCCCAGGAGACATCCGACCGGCCGGTCTGGCGCCCCGTCATCCTCGGCACCGAGGCCATGGTCGCGGCGGAGCATCCGCTGGAGGCGCTGGCCGCCGAGGAGGTGCTGCGCGCGGGCGGGAACGCCTTCGACGCCGCTTCGGCGGTCTTCTACATGACGACGGTCGTGGAACAGCACCAGGCGGGGATCGGGGGCGACGCCTTCATGGTCGCCTATCTCGCCGCCGAGGACCGCGTCCTCTTCGTCAATGGAACCGGGCACGCGCCCGCGCTCGCGACGCGCGAGTTCTACGAGGAGCACGGAGGCATCCCCAGCGCCGGGCCGCTGTCGACGGACGTGCCGGGGGCCGTGGGCGCCTTCGAGCTGGCCCACTCGCGCTACGGCAGCCTGCCCAGGGAACAGGTGTTGGCGCCCGCGGTCCGCGCCGCGCGCCAGGGGCATCCGCTCGACTTCTGGGTTGCCGGGCATCACGAGCGCTCGGTCGAGAAGATCTCCCCCTACCCCGCCTCGCGCGAGCTGCTGATGCCGGGCGGGAGGCTGCTCGGAGTGGGCGACCTCTACGTGCAGGAGGACCTGGCGCGATCACTGGAGGAGATCGCGCGCGAGGGCGCGGACGCCTTCTACCGGGGGCGGCTGGCCCGGATGAGCGCCGACTTCTACGAGGAGCGGGGCGGGCTGCTCCGCTACGAGGACCTCGCGGGCTACGAGGCCGAGGAGGCGGATCCGATCCAGGTGAGCTACGCGGGGCTCGACGTCTACCAGAGCGCGCCCAACTCGCAGGGCATCGTCATGCTCATGGCGCTGAACATCCTCGAGGGCTTCGACCTGGAGGCGATGGGCCACAACTCCGCGGAGTACGTGCACGTGGTCACGGAGGCGATGAAGCTGGGCTTCGCCGACCGGAACCGCCACGTGGCCGACCCGCGCTTCAGCGACGTTCCCACGCGGGAACTGCTGTCGAAGGAATACGCGGCCGAGCGGCGCGGGCTCATTCGCATGGACCGGGCGATGAGCGTGGCGCCGGCCGGGGATCCCCGCGGGATGGCGGCGGTGGCCGAGGGACAGGCCGCGGAGTACGAGAGCGGGGCGCGGGAGGTCTCCCGGCCGGAGGTTCTCCATCGCGAGGACGGCGAGACCTCGTCGTTCTCCATCGCGGACCGGTTCGGGAACCTGGTCTCGGTGACGCATAGCGTGAACTCGAGCTTCGGCAGCGGGATGGCGGTCCCCGGCGGCGGCTATTTCCTCAACAACCGCATGCCCTACTACGGGCTCGATCCCGACGACGTGAACGTGCTGGAGCCGGGCAAGCGCACGCGGCACACCATCAATCCGGCGCTGGCTCTGAAGGATGGCCGGCCGTACCTGGCGTGGAACACCCCCGGGGGCGACAACCAGCCGCAGGCGATGCTGCAGGCGTTCCTGGCGGTTGTGCACTTCGGCATGAACGTGCAGCAGGCGGTGGAGGCGCCGACGGTCACCAGCACGGCGTTCCGGGCGTCGATGTATCCGGGACGGACGAGGGGCATGCTGACGATGCCCGAGGTGCTCCACCAGGAAGCGGGCGAGGCGCTGGCGGCGCTCGGGCACCGCGTGGAGGTGAGCCCGCTGCAGCAGCCCTACCGGCAGGCGGCGTCCGGGGCCGGGGCGGTGAAGATGGTCATGATCGACCCGGAGACCGGCGTGATGTACGGCGGGGTGAGCCCGGCGAAGAGCGACTACGTGATTGGATGGTAGGGAGGAGAGCCATGCGCCCGCGATCCCAGACGCCCGAACCCACGGATGAGGAACTCAACGCCTACATCCTGACGCGCTACCGGCTCCTCGGGATCGACATCTCGGTGCTTCCGGAATCGGACGAGGACGCGCCCATGGACCGGGAGCGGCTGCTCGAGAACGGCCGCTCTATCCTCCGGCAGGACGTCGAGGCCGCGAACTTCCACATCGACCCGCAGTTCAACCTGCCCAGCGCCTTTCCGGCGCCCCTGGCGGCGTGGACCGAGGAGGACGGATCGTGAGCAATTCTCCTTCTCCCCAGGACGAGCGGGTTTCGCGGCGCTGGTTTCTGGAGCGCATGGCGTGGGTTTCCTCGGCGGCGGCGGCCGGCGCCCTGTTCGCGCGCGCGCCGGCGGTCGCGAGCCCAGGCGGCCCGGCGGTGACGCCGGAGGCCTTCGGGACGGATATCCGGCTTCAGGAGGTCGGCGACCTCACGCGGCTCACGATGTCGGAGTCGATGACGCTGATCCGAACGGGCGCGCTCGATCCGCGGGACCTGGTCGAGGCGTACGCCGACCGCATCGAGGCCTTCGACGGAACCTACCGGGCCTACGCCGACCGGCCGTCGCGCGAGACGCTCCTCGCGCAACTGGCCCGCACACCCGACGACGAGCGGCGCGCCCCCCTCCGGGGCATGTGCCTCGCGCCCAAGGACAACTGCTACACGGCGGATCTGCTGACCGAGGGCGGATCGCTGGTTTTCGAGGGCTTCCAGCCGGACTACGATGCCACCTGCGTCTCCCTGATGCGCGCCGCGGGCGGCCTGGTCGTGGGCAAGGCGCAGATGGGCAACCTGGCGGGGGGCAGGGCGCGCGTGTACGGAACCACCACGCCGACGACCCGAAACGCCTGGACCCCGGACGACGTGCGCTACAGCCCGTCGGGATCCTCGTCCGGCACGGGGACGGCGGTGGCGGCCCGACTCGCGGTCGCGGGGCTGGGGACGCAGACCGGGGGCTCGGTGATCGGGCCCTCCAACGCGCAGGGGCTGACCGCGGTCAAGCCCACCTTCGGGCGCATCTCCCTGCACGGCGTCATCCCGCTCAGCTACACGCGCGACCACGTCGGCGTGATGGCGCGCGACGCCATGGACGCGGCCATTCTGCTCCAGGTGTGCGCTCAGCCGGATCCGAACGATCCGCGGACGCTCGGCCTTCCGCGGCCGCCCAACTACGCCCTCGCGGCGACACCGTTCGGGGGCGACCGGCCGCGCGTGCGCTGGACGACTCGGGTGGGCGTGTGGCCCGGGTATCTCGACGGCGACAACGAACGCGTGAACGACCTGAGGCGCGACTTCCTCGCCGAGCTCGAGCGTACGCCCGGCGTGCGGGTCGTGGAGGACGTGACCCTTCCGGCCGACTGGGAGACCCTGACGTCACCGCCCCTGGGCGGCTCCCACGGCGATCCCACCGCCTTCTTCATCGAGCACCTGCGGGAGGACGTGCGCAATTTCGCCGATCGCCTGCCGCGCTTCCTGAACGGCATGCTCCAGAGCGCCGACACCTATGTGAAGGTCCAGCAGGCGCGCAACCTCCTGCGCCACCGCATGGTGACGCGGCTCTTCAACCAGTGCGACGTCGTGGTCACGAGCGCGGGCGGCGCGTTCGACGGGGTCGGGCTGCCGCTTGCGTGCGCGCCCATCGGGTTCGACACCGACGAGACCACCGGCGCTCGGGTGCCGCGCGGGGTTACGCTCGGGGCGCCGCCCTTCGGGGAGGAGCGGCTGCTCGCGGTGATCGCCGCGTACCAGGCGGTGACGGAGTTTCACCGGGAGCGGGCACCGGATCCGGCGGGGGCGTGAGGGGGACGTGGAACAGGAACCCGGCGGCGGAGGCCAGGCCACGCATTCCACCCACATCACGCCCCTCTTTGTTTGCCATTTTTGACATTTTCTGGCGAACAAAGGTGTCGCCGGTAACAGGGCCGGTTCGGCCAGGAATGCTCGCGGAATCCCAAGCGCGCCCTGCCCCATGCCATCTTCCATGGCCCCGACCCCGCCGCCCGCGTACACTAGCAGGACGCTTCACACCCGCCGTTCCGCTTTTGCCGCGAGAGGTCGTCATGTCCGGCACCCGACTCTTTTCCGCACGCTCGCCGATCGTCTGGATCGCGCTGCTCGCTCCCCTGGCCCCGCCGCCGGGCAACGCGCTCGCCCAGGACGCCGACGC
>JAAXGM010000121.1 GCA_012267435.1 Gemmatimonadota bacterium | reverse complement strand
CCCCCGCCTGACGGCGTCGCGCAGCTCGCTGAGCCCCTCGCGTTCGAGGAGCGCGCCGCTGTCCGTGTCGCGGACGCGGCGCACGACCTCCCAGCCGTGCTCGATCGCGTATTCGGCGCAGGCGCGCTCCTGCGTGTCGAGCGAGGTGCCGTCGCGCTCCTGTGCGTCGGTCGAAACGCGGGAGTAGAGGATTGCCTTCATCGCTGGCCTCCGGTGGCGCTGGATCATGATACGGGCGCGCCCGTGGTGCTGAGCAACGCGGCGCGGGTCGGTACGGGGAGCTCATCACTGCCTGCGCCCTTGCTCAGGCGTTCGGACAGCCGGCGTGTCGGCTTCGGGAATCTCAGGGTCGCTGGCCGCAGGAACCCCGGCGAGTCCTGCGAGCAGCCGCCGCCAGAGCTCGTCCCACGCCCGCGTGCGCGGCCCGCTCCGCCAGTCGGTCGAGAAGATGAACTCGCTGGTCGTCGAGTCCAGCGCGTCCACTCCCGAGCCCTTGCCTCGCGCAGCGTCGCCTTCGTGATCGCTACCGTTTCGCATGCTGCCACTCGTGTCCGCAATTGACAGGTCAAGCGTGGCGGAGCGCGGTATCGAAGACAGTCCCCCGCAGGGGTATTTCACGCGTGAACGGGGCCTGCGAGGGGATTACATACTGTGCGGAAGGGCGCGCCCGGAGCGCTACGCCCGCACGAGCAGGGTGGCCGTGGGGAGCAGGTGCTCGAGCCCGAGCCGGCGCGCCAGGTCCTGCAGCGCGAGCAGGTGGTCAGTGTTGGGGCGCACGCCGTTGCGCCAGCGCCAGAGGTTGAGGCGGGACGTGCCGAGCTCGCGCGCCAGCGCACCCCAGCTCAGGCCCGAGGCCTCCTTGAAGCGGACCAGCGCCGCGGCGAAGTCATCGGGGTAGTCGTAGCTCGCCCGTTGCCGGCGCATGCGTTCACTCCCCTGCCCCGGGGAAGTCATCGCCGAAGAGGATGGCGAGCCCGCCGGGAACGCGGCCGGCGAAGACGACCAGCTCGTGGTAGGGGCCGCCGCGCGGCTCGGCCCCCTTGCGCCAGCGCAGCACCTGCTTGGTCTCCATGCCCAGCACCTCGGCGACCTGGTCCCAGGTGAGGCCGCTCGCCCGCTTGAGGCGGTCGAGGCGCCGCGGGAAGTCCGGGGGCAGCCGTCCGCTGCCGCAGGGCAGGGCGCGCCCGGCGACCATGGGCCGGCCGCCGTGGCGCGGCAGGCGGGGCGCGGCACGGCGCTCCGGGGAGTCTGTGCGGTGCCGTGCGCGCTGCATGCGGCGATCCTCGCGGGGTATCCGTGTACCAGCCTGCACTATATGCTAGCATATAGTAGCGGGTCAAGGCGGGGACCCCGAAAGGAGCAACCACCATGACCACCACCGGAAGCGACCCGCGCAGCGGCCTCGGCGACAGCATCCGCGAGGCGCGCCGGAGCGTGGGGCTCACCCAGGGCCAGCTCGCCGCCAAGGTCGGCGTCTCCGCGCACACCGTCTGGGCCTGGGAGGCAGGTCGCATGAAGCCCACCCACGCCCACCTCGTCGAGATCGCCTTCCACACCGACACGAGCCCGCTCCAGCTCGAGGCGCGCGAGCGCCTCAACTCGGAGCTGCTGCTGGAAACCGAGGTCTCCTTCCACGACGCCGTACAGGGCCTCCCCGACGAGGACATCGAGGAGATCCGCGAGTTCATCCGCTTCGTGCGCTCGCGCCGCCGCCGCCAGGGACAAGCGGAGCCGTGAGCCGGGCGCGGCTGCGGGCGGTGGCGCTGCGGCGGAAATACGGGCTGTGCGGGCGGGTGGACACCGAGGCGGTGGCCAACGAGCTCGGCCTGGAGGTCTGGCTCCGCGACTTCCGGGTCCAGAAGGAGGTGCAGATCGACGGTCACATCGCGGTGGCGCGGCGGCTTGGCCCGGAGTGGCGGCGCTGGGTGACGGCGCACGCCATCGGGCACCGGCTGATGCATCCCGGCAATCACCTCGAGCAGCGTTACCACTCCGACCTGCCGCGTCCCTGGGAGCGCGAGGCGGACGAGTTCGCGCACGCGCTGCTCATCGACGAAGTGGAAGCGCTGGATGCGGGCTTCGTCTACGCCTGGGAGGTGGCCGAGCACTTCGGGGTACCGCCCGAGGTCGTGCGCGTGCAGGCGCGCATGCTGCGGGGTGACTGGGACTGAAGGACCGAGGGGCGCGGCGACGCCAACACCGCTGAACGAAAGGGAGCAACCACGATGCGAGATGACCGGAGCTGCACCGGGAGGATGCAGCATAGCTACGAGACACGCCGCCGCGCCGTGCGCGCGATGCTCGGCGGGATGAGTGCCAGCGCCGCAGCCGCGAGCGTGGGCGTGAGCCCCACCAGCGCGCGCCGCTGGCTGGCGCGCTACCGGGCTGACGGCTGGGCGGGCCTTCGCGGGCGCCGACCAGCGCCCGGGCGGCGAGCGCTGGTCGAGGCGATTGCCCGCTTCCGGGCAGAGCGCGACTACCCGCCAAGCGTCCGCGACCTGATGGAGGCCGCCGGGTTCAGCTCGACCTCGATGGTCGCGTACCGGCTGCGGGCCTGCGAGCGCGACGGCCTGATCGTGCGCGAGGCGGGGCTGTCGCGGGCCATCACGCTGACCTCGGCGGGACGCGCGCTCGCCGGATTGCCCCCGAAGCCCGAGCGGGCGACTGCGGACGATGCGCGTCGTGAGCGGGCGGCATAATGAGGACCGCGGAGCAGACGCGGGGACGGGCGGGCCGGATCCGGGCCTGCCCGCCTGTATGACCGCGCACACGCCGTGGCTACAATGCTATGTGTGGGCAGAGGAGGCCATGACATGGAGAAGGACAAAAAGTCAGCCCTCAAGCGCTTGGAGGGCCGGGATCCAAACTGGCAGGAACGCATTGAGCGGGCGAAGATTGCCCGCGAGGAAGGACGGAAGGCGCGGGAGGGCAAACCCGCGTTGCTCGGCCTGCGCCGACAGTCTCTCCCGTAGCTGAGCAAGACAGTGATGACGGAGGCCGGTTTGGAGCAGGATCGGAGCCCTCTGTACGAGGCGGAGCACGCGCCGCGGTACGAGCGCCAACGGCTCATTCGCGCGTATCAACAGGAGTACGACTGCCGACTTGTGGTCCTCATCGATGCGTTGTTCCCCGCCAGCATCACGCTCTTCGAGGAGACGCTGTTTGATGCCGACCCTTCTCAGGATCTCCACATCCTGCTCGCGACGCCCGGTGGCGACGGCGAAACGGCGATCCGACTCGTCCGCCAAGCGCAGTCGCGGTGCAAAGAACTGACCGTCGTTGTTCCAGACCAGGCAAAGAGCGCCGGAACGCTTCTCGCTGTCGGGGCTCACCACATCCTCATGGGCCCAACAAGTGACCTCGGTCCCGTCGATCCGCAGTTTCTGCTCCCCGACGGATCGCTCGCCCCCGGCAAGGCCATCATCGCTGCGGTCGATGAAGCGGAGCGGAGGATTCAAGAGAACCCCGAAACCTACCCCCTGCACGCCTCGCTTTTGAGCGATGTTTCGGCCCTGATGGTGCAACAGGCTCGGAGTGCGCTCGCACGGGCAAGCGACCAGTTGCGAGAAGCCCTGGAGTGTCAACCCGATCGCCCTCCCGAAGATGTGCAGCGGCTGGTCTCGGGTCTTGAGGATCCTCTCATCGGCAATCCGCAGAGCCACCAGGCGATCATCTCAGCGGGTGTCGCAAGGGACACGGGGTTGCCAGTTGAGGAGGCCGACCCATCGGGAGCTCAGTGGCGGGTCATCTGGCAGCTGTGGACGAAGTACGCGATGTTGGGTGCGCTCGGGATGCCGAGTTCCGTTCGAATATATGAAGGCCAGACCGCCTCCCGGATTCTCTAAGGAAGGTCTGAGCAAGTAGGCAATGCCGGGCGCGTCGATCGCCGGGTGGCGCGCTCAGCACGCCGCATTGTCCGATAGTGGGTCAGCAGGCTGGCTCAGGCCCCTCGGTGGTCGCCCGTTCCGGCTCTGGAGAGCGAACGGGCGCACGCCGCCCCCGTCAGGCGAACTGTGGCTCCGCCGCGAGCAGGTTCGCAAGCCCCAGCAGGAGCGTCAGCCGCTCCCGGTTCTTGGCCAGGCCCCGGTAGCGCACTTTCGCGTAGCCGAAGCGCCGCTTCACCGCCAGGAAGGGATGCTCCACCTTCGCCCGCAGCGACGCCAGCCGCCGCTGCTCCAGCGCCTCGGCGCT
>JAAXGM010000120.1:8149-8847 GCA_012267435.1 Gemmatimonadota bacterium | reverse complement strand
CAGGGGCGGGCTTCCTCGGGCGAGGTCGGGCGGCAGGAGAAGATGAGTTGCCGCGTGGGCGTGTCGGACACGCCGGTCACCTCGTAGGGGCCCAGGACCGAGAGCCGCTGCAGGTGGGGCATGGTGGTCACGCCGTAACCGATGCCGATCTGTCCGTCGGCCAGGGTGTGGTCGATGGGGCGGATGAGGTCGTCCAGTTCGCCCTCGAACCGCTTCAGGAAAGCGGCGGCCACGCGGCGCGGACCGGCTCGCACGTAGATGGAGTCGGTGAGGACGTTCAGCCCAGTCGGCTCGGACTCCGACATCCAGCGGTCGATGGTCACGAGCGCCACCCGTTGGCCGTCGATCGACACCTCCATCTGCTCGTTGCCGAAGGTGCGCCCGAAGACTTCGCCCTCCACGGCCGGATAGGGCTGGATGTGGAAGACGTACTTGCCGTCCGCCGGGAAGTTGTGAATCACCGAGACGCCGCCCCGGGTGCCGAAGGGCGCACCCTCCACGCGATCCATCTGGGAGGTGGTGCGCGGCAGCCGGTAGCGAATCGAGTTGGGTTCCGCGTCGGGGTCGCCCACCGCCACCCGGCTGATGTAGTTGGCGGCCCTGAGGTAGCCCTCCATCAGGGTGGCGGAGGGAGCCTGCACGTCCGCGATGTTGTCGAAGTTGGCGCTGCGGGTATCGAGTGGGAGGAACTCCCCGAC
>JAAXGM010000120.1:0-8104 GCA_012267435.1 Gemmatimonadota bacterium | reverse complement strand
TTGGAGGGTATCTCCGGCGGGCCGCGGGAACCCCCGCGGCGGCATCATCCCGGCGCGCAGCTTGCGGATCATCCGTTCCGCGATTTCCGCCATTTCCGGAGCCGACTCCACCTCGAACGCCTGCAGCGAGATGTTGCCGGTCATGAGGGCGTCGTTGTGGCAGACCTGGCAGTACGTGCGGACGACGCCGGTGAGCGACTCGGCCCGGTCGGGAACGACGGCCTCCGCGCTCCCGGACGCCGCAATGAACGACGCCTCGGTGGGTCCGGCGGGAAGGGGCTCGGCGGGTCGGTCCGCCAAGACGAGGAGCAGCCCGAGCGTGGTGAGCGCGGCGGGAAGAGGATTCATGCTGGCCTCACGCTGCTGTATGGCGGAAGATCAACGATGCGGAGGCTCTGGAAGCCATTTGTTCGCCCCGGCTTTTGCCTCAACTTCAAAGAATCATAAGAATAGCTTTCGCTTCCGGGACACGCTAGGGGCGATGAGCGCTGAGGTCGAGGCTCGTCAGCGCTGAACCCGCGGGCTCGGACCCGACATGTTTCCCCGCGCATTCAGGCCATCGGATGAAACTGTATCCCGTGATCGTGCAGATGCTTGGCGGAGGTTCCCTCGCCGGGGCGGCGGCCTCCCTGGCGCTCTTGGCGGGGCTCATCATGCCGAGCGGCCGCGCGTGGCTGCGCGCCTCCATCGCGGGCTACGAGCGCCACGTCCTCGGCTGGGCCTGGACCATCGCCTTCATCGCGACCGCCGGCAGCCTCTACTTCTCGGAAATCGTCGGCTTCGTGCCGTGTCCCTTCTGCTGGTACCAGAGGTTCGCCATGTACCCGCTGGTGCTGGTGCTCGGGGTGGGGCTGGTCCATCCGCATGCGAGGATCTGGCGCTTCGCCCTTCCGCTGCCCGCAGTCGGTCTGGCCATCGCCGCCTACCACGTCGCGCTCCAGTTCCAGCCGACGCTGGACCTGGTGCCCTGCGAGGGCGGGGTGCCCTGCTCCGGGCGCTACGTGGCCGTTTTCGGGTTCATCTCCATTCCCGCCATGGCGGGCGCGGCCTTCCTGATGATCGGCACGCTCCTGCTGCTGCTCCGGCAGCTGGAGAGGGATTCCGGTTCGGACGAGCAGGCCGACGAGGACGCATAGGGCGGGAGGTCCTGGCGGCTCGGCGAAACCGCGCGGAAGGGCGCGAGTCCGGCTCCCTTCTACCGGCTGGCGCGCCCGCTGCGGCGCCAGGCCGCCAGCACCTCGGCTTCCTGCTCCGGGGTGACGCCGGCGCGCAGATTGGCCTGGCGCTCGGGCGGCCGGGAGAAATGGTACTCGAGCGTATCGCGGGCCGTATCGGCGAGAGGGCGGAAGGTGAGCCCGGCCTCCACCTCCGGTGTCAGGTCGAAACGCGCGAAGCCCTCGAATCCGGGGACCGGCGGTCGCCACACCGGCATCTCGCGGTACGGGCGCATTCCCCTCTCGATGAGGAAGTCGGTGTCCACCCAGGTGAAGGTGGTTTCCGCCGTGGTCACCGCCCGAATGCCGTACAGCAGCTCCGTCATCGGCCGAGGCGTGGCGGGCCCGATGCCGTTGAACTCACCCGTGTGGCCGGTCTCGGCCATGCGGATCATCCACTCGGTGAGGTCGCGCACGTCGATGATCTGGACGGTGTCGGAGCCGTCGCCCGGGGCCAGCACTTCGCCGCCTCGGTCGATGCGCACCGGCCAGTAGGTGAATCGGTCGGTCTCGTCCCGCGGGCCGATGATGAGCCCGGGGCGCACGATGTTGGCGCGGTCGCCGAACACCCTCTGCGCCTCCCGCTCCGAGAGCGCCTTGGCGAGACCGTAGGGAAGGTTCTCCGAGTCCGGATCGATGCCCGCGGTCTCGTAGGTGAAGGTCGGGGCGTCGGAGGTCATCGGCACCCGGCTGAGGTCCGAGTACGCCGAGCGCGACGACACGTAGAAATACCGGTCCACCGAGTCACGCAGGAATTCGGCGGAGAGGCGCACCCAGTCGGGATTGGAGCGCGAGTTGTCGATCACCACGTCCCAACTGTGGCCCCCGAGCGCGTCCAGCTGGCCGTTGCGGTCCCCGATCAGGGTCTCCACGTCGGGGAACATCCCCGGGTTGGAACGCCCGCGGTTGAAAAGCGTCACGGAGTGACCGCGGGACAGGGCGTAGCGCACTTGGAAGGGGCCGATGAAGCCGGTGCCTCCGAGGATGAGGATGCGCAGCGCGCGAGGCGCTTCCCGTGGCGGCGCGGGCCCGCGAACCGGACCGGGATGCGTCGGCCGGGCAGCGGGTACGCCACCCAGTCCCAGCGCGGCTCCCGCCGCCGCGGACATCTTCAGGAACTCTCTTCGATCGGCAGGCATGACTTGCTCCTCCATGCGAGATCGGCTCCACGGCGACGCCCCGCCGGGAACTGGCCGCTCGCACGTGATGGTCTAACTTTGGTCCGGCCCCCGTACCCTAACTTCCGCTTGTCAGGCAAGCGAGCACCGGCCCGCGCGATGTCCCTCCCGAATCAGGCTTCATGAAGGCGACCCCACCGGGGGCATCCGGGGCCGGGCCGGAGGAAGGCAGGATCTCCCGCGCCGACAGGATGACCGTGTACCTGGCCATCCTGCTCACGTTGCTGCTCGCCGCCCTCGACCAGACCATCGTCGCCACCGCGCTCCCGAAGATCGTGGAGGACTTGGCCGGGGTGGAGCGCTACACTTGGGTGGCGACCATGTACCTGCTGGCCTCGACCTCGCTCGCGCTGGTCTACGGCAAACTGGCCGACACCTACCCGCGCAAGCGGGTGACCCTCGCCGCGGTGGGCCTCTTCCTGGGCGGCTCGGTCGCCTGCGGCCTGGCGGGAATCGCCGGGCCGCTACCCTTGCTCGGCGACGGCATGAGCCAGCTGGTGATCTCCCGGGGAATTCAGGGGATCGGGGCGGGCGGCATTTTCGCCATGACCTTCATCGTCATCGCGGATCTCTTCACTCCCGCCGAGCGCGGCAAGTACCAGGGGTACGTGGGCGCGGTCTTCGGCGTGTCCTCGGTAACGGGACCCTTGTTGGGAGGGCTGCTCACGGACCACGCGGGCGGCTGGATGCCCGGGATCTCCGGCTGGCGCTGGGTCTTTCTGGTCAACCTGCCCATCGGAGGGGTCGCTCTTTGGCATATCCTGCGCCGGATGCCGCTTCTGGGGGCGCCCCCAGAGGCAACGCGGCCGGACTTCGCGGGGGCGGGACTTCTGGTTGGCGGTCTGGCGCCGCTGGTCCTCGGGCTTCAGATCGACAAGCAGGCCAGCCCCTGGCTTCCCTGGCTGGCTTCCGCGTCCGCGGCGGCGGAGGGATCGTCCGCGGCCGGGGGATGGCAGTTGTGGGCGACGCCGGGGCTGCTGGCGGTGTCGGCGATTCTGCTGGTGGCGTTCGTACGCCGGTCGCGCGCCGTGGCGGGTCCGATTCTCGAGCCTCGGCTCTTCTCCGAACCGGTCTTTCGCCGGGCGACCCTGGCGACGTTCTTCTTCGGCGCCGCCTTCATCTCCGTCAACATCTTCGTCCCGCTCTTCCTCGTCTCGACGCGGGGAGTCTCCGCTACCGAAGCGGGCCTGGTGCTGATCCCGTTCTCGCTCGGCATCGTGATCTCGGCCACGCTTGCGGGACAGGTCGCCGGTCGCATCGGCTACCGGCGCCAGATCGTCGCCGGGACGGCGGTGTTCTTCCTTGGCGCCGCGCTGTTGGCGCGCATGGATGCCGACACGGCGTACGGTCGGATCTACCTGTGCATGATCCTCTGCGGTCTGGGTGCCGGGCCCGGCATGCCCCTCTTCACCCTGGCCATCCAGAACGCCACCGACGTACGCTTAGTCGGCCAGGCGACCAGCGCCTCCCAGTTCTTCCGCCAGACCGGAGCGACCGTGGGGGCGGCGGCCATGGGCGCGGTGCTGACCTTTACGCTGGCGGCTACGTTCGGCGTGCTGGACAATGAACTGCGGGACCGGACCGGAGGCAGGGTGGCGGCGCAGGCCTACGTATCCACCGGGGGCGTCGGGCTGTCGGAGGCGATCCTCGAGGCTTTCGAGGAGAGAGCCGTGGAGGCCGGCACCGCGGATCGGGCGGGCGCGCTGCGCGCCGAAGGCCGAAGGGTGGCCCGGGAATCGGCGGAGCGGGTGCGGCTGGCCTTCACCGGCGCTTCCCACCGCATCTATTGGATGGCCGCGTTCCTCACGCTCGTGGCCGGGTTGCTGGCGGCGCGCATCCCGGAGATTCCGCTGCGGCGCACACACGACCGGGAGCGGATTTGAGGACGGGAAAGGAGGCTGAAAGCATGAATCGAGGCGCAACTCTGGCTCGTGGTGTCTCTCCGGGACCTGGCCGATTGGCCGGGATCCTTCTGGCTTGGGCGTTGGCGCCGGCGCTGGTTTCCGCCCAGTGGACCAACCGCTACCCCAGGGTGGAGGGCTACGGGCACCAGATCTATCTGGAAGGCTACGAGATGCCCACCCTCACCAACGGCCCCATCGATCCCGCGGCTTCCCCGGATGGGACCCAGCTTGCCTTCGCGTCGCACGGCTGGATCTGGGTGATGGACCTGGTGGACGGCGGCGCGCGCCGGCTGACCTTGGGCGGGGAGATGGACGCGCGCCCGGCCTGGTCGCCGGACGGGGCCCGCATCGCGTTCGTGCGCGACGACACGCGCGACACGTGGATCGTGGTGGTGGACGCCGGGACGGGCGCGGAGCTGCTGAGCGAGAACACGCCCGCGATCGAGCTCGACCCGGCCTTCTCGGCCGATGGCGCCCGGCTCTACTTCGCGTCCGCTTCGGCGGGGACCATCGACTTGTGGGCGCTCGAGCTCGCGAGCGGGGAGAAGACCCGGATCACCGACGTCCGGGGGATCGAGCTGAAGCCGCAGGTAGCCGCGGGCGCCCTGGTCTACCTTGCCAAGGGCGGCGGAGGTGGTGACCGGGTGCTGGTGCGGGAGCTGGACGTCGACGGGTCGCCGGCGGGGCCCGGGCCGCGCACGCTGCTCGAGGGCAGCATCGCCTCCATGGCGCGCCCGGCGCTCAGCCCCGACGGGTCTACGGTGGCGGTGAACTGGCCCACGCAGGCGGGGTGGGAGCTGCGGCTGGTGAACGTGGACAACCCGGCGGGGTCGATCCTGCTGGTCGGGCCTCCGGACACGGGGGGCGGCACGCCGCTCACCCCCGCGTGGAGCACGCCCGGCGGGGAGTGGGTGTACTTCTCGCGCGGGGACGGCAACCGGCCGATGCGGCTCTACCGGGTGCCCGCCGCGGGCGGGCCGGCCGAGGAGGTCGTGGTGCGCACCTGGGACTGGGGGGTCGAGACGGGCAAGCTGCGGGTGCGCACCACCCTGGAGGAGGGAGGTCCGCCCGCGCCCGCCCGCCTGGACGTGGTGGACGCCACCGGCCACCCGGCGGTCCCGGCCAACTCCCGGCCCTGGTTCGACGGCCAGAGTGGGCGGGTTTACGCCTACTCGACGGGGATCGCGGAGTACACGGTGCCGGCCGGGAGCGCCGCCGTGGCGGCCGTGCAGGGGCTCGCGACCCCCGAGGTCGCGCGCGCGGTCGAGGTCGTGGCCGGCCAGACCACCGAGGTGGAGGTGACGCTCACCCCCGTCTGGGACGCGCGGGCCGCGGGGTGGGTGTCGGGGGAGCATCACTTCCATCTGAATTACGGGGGTCCCTACGACCTTGCCCCGGCCGACCTGGTGCCGATGATGCGGGGGGAGGCGCTCGATGTCGCCACCCCCCTGCTGGCGAACCTCCACAACCGCTTCGAGGACCAGGACCTCTGGGGCTGGGAGCGGGCGGGGGAGGGGCCGCTCATCCGCTTCGGCCAGGAGGTGCGCTCGCACTTTCTCGGCCACGTGGGCCTCATCGGCATCGGCGACTTCTTTTGGCCGTGGGTGTGGGGCCCCGGCTACCAGGTCTACGGCGCCGACGACCGCGAGAACGCGGAGGCGCTGGGCCACGCCCGCTCGCGGGGCGGCTTCGGGTACTACGTGCATCCGGTGAACGCGCGCGCCGCCGAGCGCGCCGAGCCGTGGTCGGAAGTGCCTTTCGGGAACCTTGCCCCCGGCGTGCCCATCGAGCTGGTGGCGGACGCGGTTCTCGGCGACCTGGACGCGCTGGAGGTGGTCTGTCTGTGGAGCGACGAGACGACCACCACCCAAGTGTGGCATCGCTTCCTCAACCTGGGCATTCCGGTGGCGCCCAGCGCCGGCACCGACGTGATGAACAACTTCTTCCGCACCATGGCGGTGGGGACCACGAGGGTGTACGCGATGACCGGCGGCCAGCTCAACTGGCCGGCGTACATGGCCGCCCTCAGGAAGGGCCGCACCTTCGTCACGAACGGTCCCTTCCTGGACTTCCGGCTGAAAGAGGCGGGGCCGGGCGGGGTGGTGGAGCCCGGATCCGCCTCCTGGACGCTCGACCTGATTTCCGCGGGTGGCGTCGAGCGCGTGGACGTGCTCGTCAACGGAGAGGTGGCGTGGCGGTCCGACGGGCTCGACGAGCCCGGCTCACGGCGGTACGAGGGCGCGCTCGACCTCCCCGAAGGCGGATGGGTTGCCGTGCGCGCGGTCGGCGGGAGCACGGAATGGCCTTCCATGGCCAGCTATCCGTTCGCCCACACCGCGCCGATCTGGATCGGTGAAGTCGGGAGCACGGAGCCCGGCGCCAGAACACGCGCGGCCCGCGAACTGGCGGAGGTGCTGCGCGTTGCGCGAGACCGCCTTGTCATCGGCTACGGAGACGCCGACATCCCGAATCTGCTGGGCCGCTTCGACCGGGCCAGGACGCGGCTGGAGGAGTGGGCGCGCCCCTAGCAGCCCGGATGGGCTACTGGTTACTTTTGCCGGTCCTCGGAAGGCGCGGTTTCCGCGGCCCATGCCATCTCCACATGGCGACAATATCGGTCACGGCAACGACAAATCCGTTCTTCCGGCGCCATTCGGCATCCGCATGGGAGGAGAGTTCGATGAAAGCGATCAGCACGAGGTTTCAGCGGTGTCTCCCTTGGATGTTCGTCGCCTTGGGAGCTCTCCTGAGCGCCCCTCTCTCGGCGCAGCAGGGGACCCTCGCGGGCCGAGTGACGGACGCGGAGACCGGGACGCCGGTCTCGGGCGCGACGATCGAGATCGTGGGGCAGATGCTGGGCGCAACCGGGGCCGAGGGTGACTTCTCCGCGTCGGTTCCCGCCGGCGCCCATTCGGTGATCGTGACCCTGATCGGCTACGAAACCACCCGCCTGGACGGGATCGCGGTGGACGCCGGTTCGACGACGGACATCGAGATCCCGATCCGCTCGCGGGCCCTGATCCTCAACCCGGTCGTGGTCACCGCGTCACGGCGCCAGGAGAAGGCGCTCGACGCGCCCGCTTCCGTCTCCTCGGTGTCGTCGTCCCAAATCGAGCGCACCATCGCGACGACGCCCGCGGACCATGTCCAAGTGCAGCCCGGGCTGGACATCTTTCAGGTGGGGCTGACCGGCAAGAGCGTGGTTTCCCGCGGCTTCAACAACGTCTTTTCCGGGACGCTGCTGACGATCGTCGACAACCGCTACGCGCGCATCCCCTCCCAGCGCTTCAACATGTTCGACCTGATCACCACGACCGACATGGACATCGACCGCATCGAAGTGTCGCTCGGGCCCGGCTCGGCCCTGTACGGGCCCAACGCCGCGGCGGGCGTGATGCACATCATCACCGCGTCTCCCATCGACCGGCCCGGAACCTCCGTGTCATTGGCCGCGGGCGAGCGGTCGATCTTCTCCGGTCAGTTCCGGACGGCGGTCGCGCCATCCGAGCGTTTCGGGTTCAAACTGTCGGGGCAGTACATGCGGGGAAACGACTTCGAGTACCAGGACCCGATCGAAGTCGCGGCCTCCATGGCGCCCGATGCGAACCCCAAGATCGCCTCTCGCGATTTCTTCTACGAGCGCTATGCCTTCGACGCCCGCGCCGATATCCGCGGCGAGAGCGGCGCTTCCTTTGTCCTGAACGGCGGCCTGAGCCAGGTGAACAGCGCCATCGCGCTCACGGGCATCGGAGCCGCGCAGGGCAAGGACTGGGTCTATCCCTACGTTCAGGGCCGCTTCTCCAAGGAC
>JAAXGM010000119.1 GCA_012267435.1 Gemmatimonadota bacterium | reverse complement strand
GGCGTAATCACCGAGGTGGCCGACCGCGACCCCGCGCGCGCCGCCGACCGGGTCGTGGACGCCGCCGGGCAGGTGGTCATGCCCGGCCTGATCGAGATGCACACCCACGGCGGCTTGGTCGACGGGGAGTCCAAGGGTCGGCTCTGGCTCTCCTGGGGGGTGACCGCGACCCGCTGCCCCGCCTGCGACGGCTACGAGCTCACCGAAGCCAAGGAGGCCGCCGAGTCCGGCCGGCGCGTCGCGCCCCGCATCTTCGGGACCGGCGGCACCATCGACGGCAGCCGCATCTACTACCCGAACGCGCCCGCGCTGGGCGCGAGCGCGCAGGTCGAGCTGCAGATGGGGCGCGCCGCCGCCCTCGGCCACGACATGATCAAGACCTACGTGCGCCTCTCCGACCCGATGCAGCGCCGGGCCATCGCCGAAGCGCACGCCCTCGGCATCCCGGTCAGCTCGCACGAACTCTATCCGGCGGTCGCGTACGGAGGCGACGGGGTCGAACATGTGCGCGGTACCAGCCGACGCGGCTACTCGACCAAGGTCTCCGAGACCAACGGAATCTACGCGGATGCGGTCGATCTCTTGGCCGTCTCGGGCATGACCCTCACGCCCACAGTCGGCATCTACGGCGGGTACGGCCTGCTCGCCGCCGAGACGCCCGACCTCTTCGACGACCCGCGCGTGGAGGGTTTCCTCCCGTACGCACCCGCCAGCGCGCGCATCCCTCCCGACCTGGCCCTGGCGCGCCGCATGGTCGAGCGCATGTCCTCCCTCCCGCGCCGCGTGCTCGAGGGCGGGGGCCGGGTCGTCATGGGCACCGACTCGCCCATCATCCCGCGCGGCCTCAGCCTGCACGCGGAGATGGAGATCCTGGTCCGCTACGGCCGCATGCGTCCCGTCGACGTCCTGCGCGCCACCACCTCGGAGTCGGGCGAAGCCCTCGGGTACGAGGGCCGCCTCGGCGTGGTCGCCCCCGGCGCGTTCGCCGACCTGATCATCCTCGACGAGGATCCCCTGCGGGACATCGCCGCGACCCGCTCCGTGCACACGGTCATCCTGGGCGGAGCCGTGCACACCGTGGAGGAACTGCTTCAGCGTCCCGAATAAGCGTGAGCGCCTCTCGTAACCTTGCAAATCAAAACCATATTTTTATTTTACAGGCGTATGATCCGAGGGCAGGTAGCACGGACAACACCTCTCGGGGCGCGTGGGGATTACCGCTGCTGGGAGCGCGGGGAACGTTGCCCGGAGCTTGGGATGCTCTCTCGCGGAGCATGGGAATGAGTCGCTGCGGAGCGTCGGAATGATTCCTCGAAGAGCGCTGGCGGACGTGCGAACCGCGCTCTCCCGCCAGGCGGCCGTCGCGCTGCTCGGTCCCCGACAGGTGGGCAAGACCACGCTGGCGCTCGAGGTGGCGCGCGCGCATCACGCCCTCTACCTGGATCTGCAATCGCGCGAAGACCGGCAAAAGCTCCGTCATCCCCGCATCTTTCTGCGCAAGTATGAGGATCGGCTGGTGATCCTAGATGAGATCCACCGGACGCCGGAACTGTTTTCCGACCTCCGGGGCCTCATCGACGAAGGTCGGCGCCACGGTCGCCGCACCGGGCGATTCCTCATTCTCGGGTCCGCCTCCATGGAGCTGCTCCGGCAGGCGGGCGAAACCCTCGCCGGCAGGATCGAGTTCGTGTCCCTGCATCCGCTGGATGTGCTGGAGGTGTCCGCGGCCGACGAGACCAGGGACTCGCTCTGGCTTCGAGGGGGTTTTCCCGATGCCTTCCTCGCGAGGAGTGACAGGGACAGCCTGGTCTTCCGCCAGAACTTCATCCGGACGTACTTGGAACGGGATCTGGCCGAGTTCGTCCAGGCTCGCATTCCGGCGGAAACCCTCCTGCGGCTGTGGACCATGCTGGCCCACGCGCAGGGCGGGCTACTGTCCTCCGCCTCCCTGGCGAAGAGCCTCTCCATCAGCGCCCCAACCGTGACGCGCTATGTCGACACCTTGTCCGGCCTCTTCCTGATTCGGCGACTGCCGCCCTTTGCGGCCAACGTGCGCAAGCGGCTCGTCAAGTCGCCCAAGGTCTATATCCGTGACAGCGGCGTCGTGCACGCGCTGCTGGGGATCGGCAACTTCGAGACTCTCGCCGGGCATCCGGTCGCCGGCACCAGTTGGGAGGGGTTCGTCATCGAGAACCTGCTCGCGGCGGCGCCTCCTCTGATCCGCGCGAGCTTCTACAGGACGGCGGCCGGCACCGAGATGGACCTCGTCCTGGAACTGCCCGGTTCCCGCCGCCCTTGGGCCGTCGAGGTCAAGCGCAGCATGGCGACGGGCCTCGGCAGGGGTTTTCGCGGCGCCGTGGGCGATCTCGATCCGGAACGAGCGTTCGTCGTCTGCGCCGATCAGGGCCGCTACGAGATCGCGACCGGGACCGAGGTGATCGGGCTCCGCCAGATGACGGACCTGCTGGCCGGCCTCACCATGTGAGCCGTCCCGCCGCCCGGCGGAGCGCCGGCGCCCCAAGGCTCTCCGCAGGGGTTGACATCCGTTGTCCCCGGGATACTTTTCTGGCCGTTAGCACTCCTCGGCGTCGAGTGCTAACAGACGCTCGCGCCGGAGATCCGGCAACAGAACCTGTATTCGGACCACCATCCACAGGAGAACCCACGCATGGCAACGAGTGCAGCGAACAGAATCAAGCCGCTCGCCGACCGGGTCGTCGTCCAGGCGGCCGAGGAGACGGAGCAGACCCGCGGCGGTCTCTACATCCCCGACACGGCCCAGAAGGAGAAACCCCAGCAGGGCACCGTGCTCTCCGTCGGCCCGGGCAAGCTCTCGGACGACGGCGCGCGGGTCGCGCCCGAGGTGTCCGCCGGCGACACCGTCCTGTACGGCAAGTATAGCGGCACCGAGGTCACGGTGGACGACGAGGAGCTGCTCATCCTCCGCGAGTCGGACATCCTCGCCATCATCACCGACTAACCGCCTCCCCCGCAGGAATCCGCACGGAAAACGGAAAAACGACGAGCCGGTGGGCGGCCGAGTGCCGACCGCGGCTCTAAACAGAGGAGAAAGAAAGCATGGCAGCCAAGGATCTCAGATTCGACGTGGATGCCCGCACGCGCCTCAAGTCCGGCGTCGACAAGCTGGCCAGGGCCGTGAAGGTCACCTTGGGCCCCAAGGGCCGCAACGTGGTGNNACCACCGCCACCGTGCTCGCCCAGTCCATCTTCGGCGAGGGGCTCAAGAACGTCACCGCAGGAACCAACCCGATGGGCATCCGCCGAGGCATCGAGCGGGCCGTCGAGTCGGTGGTGCGCGAGCTCGAGGGGCTCTCCGTCGAGACCCAGGGCAAGCGCGAGATTTCGCAGGTCGGGTCCATCTCCGCCAACAACGACAACGAGATCGGCGCACTGATCTCCGACGCGATGGAGAAGGTCGGCAAGGACGGCGTCATCACGGTCGAGGAGGCGCGCGGCCTCAAGACCACGCTCGACACGGTCGAGGGCATGCAGTTC
>JAAXGM010000118.1 GCA_012267435.1 Gemmatimonadota bacterium | reverse complement strand
CCCCACCATGCGTCATCGCCAGACGATGCTCGTGTGGATGCTCAACGACGAGCCGCTTCCCCCCGTCAACGGCGCTCCGTTCCGCCTGGTGATCCCGTTCCGCTACGGCGGCCGCAGCGTGAAGGCCGTCCAGGAGATCACCTTCGGCTCGCCGTCGCTGCCGTTCCGCGAGGTGCCGACGCGGGGAGCCTGAGGGCGCTGGACGGCATCGGCGTCTCCAGCGGTTTTCCCGCACGGAGCGAACGGATGGGAATCGACGTGAGATGGCGGCGCGAGGCAGGCATCGCGGTCGCTTCGGTGCTGGGCCGAATCGACAACGCCAGTGCCGATGACTTCCGGAGTCTTGTGGAGAGTGGCCTTGGAGCGGACGACGATGCCCTGGTTGTGGACATGGAGAAGGTCGCGTTCATGAGCAGCGCCGGCCTCCGGGCATGCGTGATTCTGGCTAGGAAACTCGGGCGCGGGAAATTCGCCCTCTGCTCGCTCACCGAATTGAATCGGGAGGTCGTGGCCATCAGCGGATTCGACCAGTTGATCCCCGTGCACCGGTCCCCGGCCGCCGCCATTAGGGCAATCGGCGGGTCCTGACGAGGCATCTGAGCCTCCTGACGGGGCGTCCGACCCGACCCCTACCTCAGTTGGGGTGGGACTCTCGCCTTCGTGGCCCGCTCCAGATCGTACGCGTATGCCAGCAGCTCGGCCTCCGTCCACAGATTTCCGATGAAGGCGAGCACGAAGGGCGTTCCGTCCGGATAATAGCCGAAGGGGACCGTAACCACCGGAAGTCCAATATCGTTGATGATATTGCTGGGAAGCTCCGGGTGATTGTTGGGATTATAGTCCGGGCGCTCCGGGTCCTCCACCAGGTCGCCGATGGGAGCGCCCGCCTGAGGGAAGAAAAGTCCGTCCAGGTCGTTGTCCTCGAGCACGCCACGGAAGAGGGCGCGGATGTCCGCGCGCCAGCCCTGGAAGGCGTCGCCCTCCTCGGTGGCGCCGGGGCGCGCGGGAGGGGGGCGGTCGGCGTCCTCGCGCCCGCGGAATGACTTGCCCGACAGGGCCTCCCACTCCTCGACGCTGTGGAACGCCGCCCCGGGGCCCAGTCCGCGGAAGTAGTTGAGCATGTCGTAGGCGGAAGCGGAGGGGACGCGCGGGCGCTCCGCGTAGAGTTCGACGAAGCCGGTGCCCGCGAACGGATCCTCCACGGTCGCGGCCCCTCGTTCTTCGATGATGGCGATCGCCTCGCGGTACATCGCCTCGGTTTCCTCGGCGAGCGGAAGCCAGGTGTCGCGCCAGCCCTCGCCCACCAACCCGAAGCGCCCGCCCGCCAGGGCGGCCGGGTCGAGCGCGGCGGCGTAGCCGTCCTCCGGCATGCGGCCCGACGCCGCGTAGGTGGCCAGATCCTCCGGGGTGGGCCCCGCGAGCACGTCCATGGCGAGGGCGGCGTCGCGCACGGTCTTCGCCATCGGACCGACCACGTCGGCGTAGCTTCCGTTCAGCGGCACCACCCCCTCCAGCGGCACCAGCCCATAGGTGGGCTTCACCCCCACCAGCGCCTGCGCGGCCGACGGGTTCTGGATCGATCCGCCCGTTTCGGTGCCCAGCCCCAGCACGGCGAAGCTGGCGTTGACGGCCGTGGCCGTGCCGCCGCTCGACCCGCCGGGGACGCGGGTGACGTCGTAGGCGTTCAGGGTGATCCCGGCCACCGAGCTCTCCGTGCGGGTACCGTGCCCGGCGAAGTCGGGCAGGTTGGTTTTTCCGAGAATGACGGCGCCCGCTTCGCGCAGGCGGGTCACGACCGCGGCATCGTCGTCGGGAATCATGTCCACGCCCCCGGTGGCCGCGCTGAAGCCGTCATAGCCGGCGGTGGTGACCTGGCCCGCGTAGTCGATGTTGTCCTTGATCACCACCGGCACTCCGTGCAGCGGGCCGCGCGGGCCCGTGGATGCGTACTCGCGGTCCAAGGCGGCGGCGGTCGACAGCGCATCCGGGTTCATCGAGATGAACGCGTTGTAGAGGTCTTCGTATCGCTCGATGCGGACCAGGAACGCCTGCGTGAGTTGCACGGCCGTGTAGCGGC
>JAAXGM010000117.1:5696-10283 GCA_012267435.1 Gemmatimonadota bacterium | reverse complement strand
GAAGCGTCTGGCCCATCTCCCGAATTCCGATCCGTCCACGATCCGTCGGCACTGGCGTCGCGGTGTCAATTCGCACGGGATCCAGCGGATCAAGGACCTGTTGGATTGGCTCGTTCTGCTCCGCGCGCTCGCGGCGAAGCGCCCCGGCCTGAGCTGGCGACTCGTCGCCACGAGAGTCGGGACGAACGAGAGGACGCTGAGACGGCTGGCCGTACGCTTGACGGGCGACACGCTCGGTGCCGTGGGTGTCGCCGGAGCCGAACGACCGTTTGAGCACTTCGCGGAGTCTCTCGCGGCGTCATTCTGCGCGAAATCGTCCTGAAATGCGCGTTTTGGGTACTTGTTACCCCTCGCTTGGATTGGGTAGGTTTTTGTGTGCGCGGCAGTACGCCGCCGGGCACCCTAGAACGTGGAGTGGACAACTCCACACCAACACAGCAAGGGAGACCCCATGAACCGCACGCTCCAACTCCTCGGACTTCTCCTGATCGGCCTCCTCTCGTTCCAGGCAGAGACGGTGCGCGCAGCGCCATCGACGATTTGCTATGAGACGCCCGACTGTACGCACTGCTGGGACGGCGAATGCTCGTACGATATCTGTTGGTACGGCATTTCGATGACCTGCCTATGAGTAGTAGTTGCGGTCGAACCATAGCTATAGCTAGTGCTAATGTACGGGACTTGAGGAATGAGCAGCCACAGTAAGCAGGACCGCTGGAGTCGTATCGCCAATATCGCGATCATCGTGACTCTGGCGGTCCTGCTGCTGAATCCGTCCGGTGTGGTGGGGCGGTGGATCACCTCGACGTACCGCGGATGGGACGAGGGGCGCCGAGTCTCCCGGAACTGGACCGAGTTGGTGGATGCTCCAAGCCGTATCGGAGAGTCCCCGTCCGTCATCGTCGAGTTCGTCTCGTACGACTGTGCGGTGTGCCGAACGGTCGCATCCGCCGTGGTGGAGGCGGTGAGCAGGGAGGATGTCTCTGTAGTCGTCCGGCACGTCCCCTCGAGCCGGAGTGGGCTGGCGGCCACGGAGGCGGCCCAGGCCGCGATTTGCGCGGAGAGGTACGGCCTGTTCCCCGCAGCCCATGAATCGCTGCTAGCCGATGAGAAATGGCTCAGCGTTCGCAACTGGCGTCGATTCGCAGAGAGTTTGGGGATCGACGACTCCTCGTCCTTCTCCGGTTGCATGGGTGAAGAGGGTACCCAGCGGCGCCTCGACCGGGACAGGGCGCTGGCGGACATCCTGCGGATCGCCGGCACTCCCACCTTCGCGTCGGAGGAGGGCTTGCACCTAGGCGCGGACGGATTGGGGACCGCTGTCGCGGCCGCTGTCAGACACTCGGGACCGGTGGCGAACCACCCCCTGCTCCCCGGACCTTCGATGTTCGACTCATCGGAGCTTCCACAGCTCACCCACGCATTCTCCGTCATCGTCGGCGGGTTCTTCCTTCCCGACTCCGGAGTCGTTCTGGTCGAGCGTACCAAGGTCTACTTTGTCGACATGGCGTCGGGGGAAACCAGGGTGTTCGGCCGAGAGGGCGGCGGGCCACACGAGTTCCGCCGTATCGCACGTGCCTTGCGTACCCCGCGGGGCATCGCGCTCCAGGACAACTACCGGGTTCGCGTGGTATTCCTCGACAACGGCGGCGAGTTCGCGGGCGACATGCGCTACAACACCGTCCCGTTCAAGGGCGGCGTCATGGGCGCACCGCCGGTGGCCGTTCATCCGGATGGTCGCATCGTATTCGGTGACCGGGAGAGCAAGCATTTCGGCAGCTACCAGGGACGCACATGGGACGCGATCGAGTACCTTGCGGTGGACAGCGCGGGCCAGGTCGAGGTCGTCGCCCAGGGCAAGGGCTCCGAGTACTACTACGAGGCGAAGCGCAGTGGCGACGTGTTCTTCGGGCATTCCACCCTGATGGCGGCCTCCTCTGATCGCGTCGCCATCGCCGAGACCGACCGGGAGGCGATCCGGGTGTTCGGATGGGATGGAGGCGAAGTCGGCCGCATTCCCATGCCCCCTGCCGTTCGGCCGTCCAGAGACCAGGTGCGTGCGGTACGCGAGTACCACGCTGATTGGCCGTTGAGAGTGGCGAGGCTGGTGAACAGGGCCTCGGCCGACTTGCCGGCCCAACTGCGAGAGCATTACGCCGACCCCCGTAACTTACGTCTCAGTTACGACAACTGGCCGGTGAACGAATTGGCGCCGCCGATCAATCAGCTATTCGTCGACTTCGACGAGAGGCTTTGGGTGCGCGACTACCACTTCGCCGACCAGGACAGCGTGACCTGGCGGATTTGGGACATGGAGCGGTTCACGCCATTGTTCGAAGTGAGGCTGGCGGCCGACGAGGAGCTGCTGGACGCGAGAGGGAAGGTCGTGCTGCTGCGCCGCGAGGACGAACTGGACGTTCCGCGGGCCGTGGTAAGCAGGCTTGAACCAGCGGCGTAGCTTGTCGAGGAAGTCATCCAGTTCTCCAAGCCCGTAAGCCCGTGCCCGAGGAAGGGTCGCGCCTAACCCCGGGCCGCATGCTCGCGGACGGTACTCTCATTGGCATGCGTCGCATCACAGACGGACGAGCCTTGTCATCGCAAGGAGCCAACCCTGGGCTCGCGTTGCGCCGCCTCTCGCGATCCGGCGAAGTCCTGGACACGATCGCCATCATGGGTTGGTCGGGCAACGCCGTGGAGAACGAGGGAGACGCTCGGCTGTTTCCCGGCCGACACCCGCTCGGGGCCGCTGCGCTTAGGCTCGGGAAGCTCGCTTCGCCCGAGGATCCGGCACCCGCTGGAGCAGCAGCAGCCCGGTCAACATCAGCGCGGTGAGCACGAGGAATCCGGGGCGCTGGTTGCCGGCCGCGAGGAAGGTGACACCGCCGAAGAGAAGCGGGCCAAGCACCGACGAAGTCCTCCCGCAGAAGGCGTAGAAGCCGAATATCTCCGCCTCCCTGCCCCGCGGAATCAGGAGCGACAGATAGGCGCGGCTCGCCGACTGCGCCGAGCCCAAGCCGAGTCCGGCCACGACGGCCAGACCGTAGAAGACCGTGGTGCTCCGCACGAAATAGGCGGCGATCCCTGCCGCCACCCACATGGCCAAGACGCCGGTAAGAATCTTCCTGGGACCGAGCCGGTCCGTGGGCTTGGCGAGCGTCAGGGCTCCCGCCATGGCCGAAAACTGAACTACGAGGAACAGGATGATGGCTTCCATCTGATCGAAACCAAAGGTCTCGGTGGCGATGACGGCGGCCATGACGATGATCGTGTTGATGCCGTCGATGTAGAAGAAATACGAGGTGAGGAAGCGACGCAGATCGCGAAGCGCCCAGACTTCGCGCAGCGTCGCTCGGAAGCGCCGCATTCCCCACGCAGCCGCTTCGCCCACGCCAGTGTCACCGCCCTTGTCTGATGGGAGATTGCGGAAGGCGGGGATGGAGAAGAGCAGGAAGAAGCCCGCAACCAGGAGCCAGACGGGCTCGATGCGACCCGGGAAGAGCACCTGCAGGAAGACCAGGGCCAGAATCAGGCCCAGCGCCGACCCCAGGTATCCCCAGCCGAAGCCGTAGCCCGACACGGAGCCGCGCTCCTCGGGCGGGGTGATGTCCGGGAGGTAGGCGTTGTAGAAGACGAGCCCGCCTTCGAAGCCGATGTTGGCGATCACGAACAGGACGAAGCCCGCGAGCACCATCCCCGGACCGACGGTGGCGAGCAGGCACACGCTGGCGAGACAGACCGCCACATAGACGGCGAGGAAGCGCTTGCGAAGCCCGCAGCGGTCCGCGATCCCCCCGAGCAGCGGGGCCGAGAACGCCACCACCAGCGCCGAAAGCGAGACCGCCGAACCCCACCACAGCTCCCCCTCGCCGCCTTCGCCGCCGACCACCGTGGAGACGTAGAAGACCGGGAAGACGGCCGTCGTCATGACCGCCGGGTAGATCGAGTTGGCGAAATCGAACAGCACCCACGAGCGGACTTGGCGGCGGCGCGCGGACTCGGTCGCGTCCGTTTCGGCGCGGCTGATGGCGGGTGCCGGTTCCGCAGACGCGTCGGCGGGCGGCCCGGGACGCGCCGAGTCGGACCGCTTGCCTCCTCTCTTGCTCACTGTCCACCCCCCGGCCGCCGATAGCGCACCGGCGGGGGCGGCTCGTCCTCGAAGGTGACCTTTTCGGTCTCGAGCAGGCGGAGGGCTTCATTGACGGCGGCCTCAAGCTGCGGGTCGCCGCCGGCGATCACGGGCGCGGGGTCGTTGCGCACCTCGATGTCGGGCGCCACGCCTTCCGCCTCCACGGCCCACTCGCCGTTCACGTCGAAGAAGCCGCCACGGGGAGCCACGAAACCGCCTCCATCGATGAGGGGTGGAGTGTCCCAGGTTCCCACAAGACCGCCCCACGTTTTCGTGCCAACCAGCGGGCCCACCCCTTTGAAGCGGAACAGGTAGGGCAGCAGGTCGCCGCCCGACCCGGCGCGCTCGTTGATCACCATGACCTTGGGTCCGAACAGCCCGGCCATCGGCTGGGTCCACGGCTTGCGGTCGCCCGCGCGGGAGTTGAAGTAGCCGGTGAGCTCGCGGTCGAGCATGTCCAC
>JAAXGM010000117.1:3793-5632 GCA_012267435.1 Gemmatimonadota bacterium | reverse complement strand
TACATGCGGTTGAAATACTGGTATCCGCCCTGTCCGGTGTTGGGGAGCCACACGTACGCCAGCCGGCCCCCGCTCATCTCGTCGACGCGGGCCTGGTTCGCAGCCACCCACGCCCAGCGGCGCAGGATGCCCTCGTTGGCGATGGGCTCCACGATGATGTCGCGGGTCTCATCCATGGAAGCGGAGGGTCCCACCGTCAGGGTGATGGTGCGCCCGGCGGTGCCCTCCAGCAGCTCGAAGGGGTTGGTGGGCGCCCGCAGCTCCGCCCCGTCCACCGCCAGCAGGTAGTCGCCCTCCGACACGTCCATGCCGGGGATGGAAAGCGGCCCCGCTGTCCCCGGCGTCCAGTCCCCGCCGTCGTGGATGCGGGTGATGCGGTAGAAGCCGCCGTCCTCCTCCAGATCCGCGCCCAGCAGGCCGGTGCGCGGGTTGTCCAGTTCGGGGTAGTCGCCCCCGCGCACATACGAATGCCCCACCGCGATCTCGCCGGAGAGCATGTCCAGCAGCTGGTTGAAGTCCGAACGGTGGCGCACGTCCGGAAGCCAAGCGGAATACCAGTCCCAGACATCATCCCACGGCGCCCCGTGCTGGTTGTCGACGTAGAGGAAATCCCGCATGAAGCGCCACCCGTCGCGGAGCATCTGCGCGTATTCGGCGGTGGGCTCGACGCGCACGCGCATCCCGTCGAGGTCGAGACGTCCGTCGTTTCCGCCGGGAGCGCGGGCGGTCCCCACCACCCGCCAGTTGGGGCCGGACCGGAAGAGGAGGTGCTCGCGGTCGTGGGACACGGTGACCGCGGTCGCCCGCTCGACGAAATCCTCCGCCTCCCGGTCCTCGACGGAGTACTTGAGCAGTTCCCCGCCTCCGAAGCCTCCGCCTTCCATCACGAACACGGTGCCCTCGGGCCCGGGCGTGAGCCCCGCGTAGTCTTCCAGGGGAAGTCCGGGCGCGTCGATGATGCGTCGGGCGATGTCCTCGACATCGATTGAGACGACGGGGGGCGCGTCCTGGTCGGAACGGGACGCACCGTCGCCGGAGCCACTTCGGCCTTCGCCCGATCCCCGGCCGCCGTTCCCCGAACCGCCCTCTTCGCCCGCCCCATCATCCCCTGCCGCCTCCTCATCACTCCGAGGCAGGAAGGGCGAGGGCTCGTCCTCGTCAAGCAGCGCCAGGTACAGGGCGCGCGTGACCGGCCGGTCGTAGGAGGTCATGTCGAGCCAACCGGTGTTCAGGCCATAGTCGGTGGAGGCCAGGAAGTAGAGGTACTTGCCGGATTCATCCCACACCGGGGTGATCGCGTCGGACATGCCGTCGGTGAGCTGGTGCGTCTCGCCGGACCCGGTGTCGTGCACGAATATCGCGCGCAGCTGGTTGTCGAGCCGGCGCGCGTAGGCGATCCAGCGCGAATCGGGCGACCACACCGGGTTCATGGTGCGCTGCGGGTGAGCGAAGCGGTCGGTGTCGACGTGCGCCACCTCGCCCGACTCCACGTCCAGCACCAGCACGCGGTAGTGGGTGTCGGTGAAGGCCAGCTTGCCTCCGTCGGGAGACCACTCCGGCCGGAAATAGAACGAGGGCTCGGCGATCTGGATGCGGCGCGGGTTCGCCCCGTCCTGCTCGGCGATCACGAGCGCGTACTCGTCGCCCGCGTCGTTGAACCAGGCGATGCGCGACCCGTCGGGAGACCACGCCGGATGTCGGTCGGCCACTCCCGGGGTGCGGGTCAGGTTGCGCCACGAGCCCTCTTCCGCGGGCACGCTGAAGATCTCGCCGCGCCACTCGAAGAGCGCCCGCTTGCCGGTCGGGGAGAGGCGGGCGTCGCGCATCTGTCCTGGCGGC
>JAAXGM010000117.1:0-3652 GCA_012267435.1 Gemmatimonadota bacterium | reverse complement strand
GCTCCGTCCCCGTGCGCGGATCGAACGACCACACGTTGCTGGCCCAGTCCCGTTCGGACATGTAGTACACCACGCCGTCCATCCACACGGGGTCCATGTGCCGCTCGCCTTCCCACGAGGGCGTGGTGCGCTCCCAGTCGGCGGTCGAAACGATGCCGATCGGCTGCGCCTGCCCGCCCCGGTAGTTGCGCCATTCCGGGTCCCAGTAGCCGATCTCCTGGTAGGCGATGTACTCCCCGTCGCCCGACATCCCGCCCAAGTACGCCTGCGGGAGCGCGAGCGGCGCCGGCAGCCCGCCCGCGGGCGGCGCCGTGTAGAACTTCCACAGCTGGGTGGGCACCGCGTCCCGGCTCGACTGGAAGAGGATCTCGCCGTCCGGCGTCCACCCCTGCACCACGTCGGCCGCTGGATGCCAGGTGAGCCTCCGCGGCTGGCCGCCCGCGGCGGGCATCAGGTAGACGTCGGTGTTGCCCCCGTACTGTCCCGAAAACGCGATCCAACGCCCGTCCGCGCTGAAGGCCGGGTCGGTCTCCGCGCCCTCGGAGCTGGTGAGCCGTACGGCGTCGCCCCCGTCGCGGCCCGTGAGCCACAGGTCGTTGGCATGCACGAAGACGAGGTGCGTCGCGCTCACGTCCGGCTGCCGCAGGAAGCGAGTGCCCTGGGCGTGGGTCGCGGCGGGGTTGGCGGCGGCGGTGAGGGCGGGTGACCATGCCAGTGCGAGGGCGAGGCAGTGGCGAACCCGGGAGAGGAAAGGACGCGTCATCGGCTTGGGCTCCGTGCGGCAGGACGTTGTGCAGACGATGGTTGGGAAGCTGACGCTTGCGAGCGGAGGCGCAAGTGGGACCGGCACCGACTCCCGGGGACGAAGTGGCGCCGAGCAGCGGCCAGTCCGCGCTTGCTCGCAGGCCATTTGCGCCGTAGGCTGGCTTACCAGGTCATGTCGCTTCGCAATCCACCCTTCGGAGGGAACCCGAGATGGCACCCGACAGCCGCTCCTCCATCTCTCGCCGCACCTGGATCGCCGCCACTTCCGGGGCCGTGGCCGCAGGTCTGATCAAGACGAAGGCCGACGCCGTCAAGCTGGTCGCGCAGGAGGCTCCGACGCCGCCCGACGACCCCACCAAGATACCGGGCCGCTTCACTTCCGAGGTGGGTGTGCGGGCGCCAGAGGAGCGGCCGCGGCGCCTCACCCGCTCGCAGACGCTCTCCAGTTCCTCACGCACCCCGCTGCAGGAGCTGCAGGGCACCATCACGCCGGCCGACCTGCATTTCGAGCGCCATCACGCCGGCATCCCCGACATCCGCGCGGGCGGTCACGAACTGCTGGTGCACGGGATGGTCGAGCGCCCGATGGTCTTTTCGATGGCGGACCTGAAGCGCTACCCGTCGGTTTCGCGCATCTACTTCCTCGAGTGCTCCGGAAACGGGGGCGGGGCGTACAATCGCGAGCGCATGCCGGTCGAGATCAGCCCCCAAGCTCTCGACGGACTGCTCAGCACCAGCGAGTGGGTGGGTGTCCCGGTCAAGACCATCCTGAACGAGGTGGGCGCCGATCCGGCCGCGACCTGGATCCTGGCGGAGGGCGCCGACGCCGCGGTCATGTCGCGCAGCGTCCCCATGGAAAAGATCATGGACGACGCCCTTCTCGCCTACGGGCAGAACGGCGAGGCCATCCGCCCCGAACAGGGCTACCCGCTGCGCCTGCTCCTGCCGGGCTGGGAGGGCAACGCCAGCGTCAAGTGGCTTCGGCGCATCGAGGTCACCGATCGCCCGACCATGACCCGCGACGAGACCTCCCGCTACACCGATCCGCTCAAGGGTGGCCTTTCCCGCCAGTTCAGCTTCTTCATGGACGCCAAGTCCACCATCACGTTCCCCGCGTATCCCTACACGCTGCCCGACACGGGATGGTGGGAGATCCAAGGGCTCGCGTGGACGGGGCGCGGGCGTATTACACGCGTCGACATCAGCACCGACGGCGGCCAGAGCTGGGCCGAAGCCGAGCTTCAGGAGCCCATCCTGCCCAAGTCGACGGTCCGCTTCCGCCATCTCTGGAACTGGGACGGGCGCGAAAGCCTGCTGATCAGCCGCGCGGTCGACGAGACCGGCTACGTGCAGCCCACGGTGCAGCAGCTCTGGGAGGCGCGCGGCGAGCGCACGGCGTACCACAACAACCAGCAGAGGGTATGGAAGGTCGCGGCGGACGGGGCCGTCACCTTCGGCCTGGGAGACCTGGTATGAGGCGGCTCGCGCTGGCAATCATGGTCCTGTCCGTCGGCTGCGCGCCCGCCGGGTCTTCGTCCGACGCGGATGTTGCGGGCGGGGCCGAGCCGCCCGAGCTCTTCGGCTTCGGCAGCCCGGCGTCGACCGAGCGCATCGCCATCTGGGACATCGACGTGAGGCCCGACGGGGAGGGACTGCCTCCTGGGAGCGGCACCGTCGCGGAGGGCGAACAGGTCTATCTCATGCAATGCATCGCCTGCCACGGTCCCACCGGCACCGAGGGGCCCAACGATGTCCTGGTGACCCGCGAGCCCTGGGTGGAGTGGCCGGCCGGCCGCACCGTCGGCGGCTACTGGCCCTACGCCACGACGCTCTACGACTACATCGTGAAGGCGATGCCCCAGCTCACCCCCGGCACCATGACGGCGGACGAGACCTACGCCGTGATCGCGTACATCCTCCACCTGAACGACCTCGTGCCCGAGGACGCGGTGATGAACGCAGAGACCCTGCCGGCCGTGGAGATGCCGTATCGGGACCGCTTCGTGCCGGATGACCGGACGGGGGGAAACGTCATCCGGTAGCGGGAGCGCTCGCCGCGCAGCGCGGCGCCGGAGGCGCTGGATGTCGATCCTGAGGGCGTCGATGTCGTGGCGGACATCCTCGCGCAAGACGATATTGGGTTCGATACAGAAAAACGTAAGCGTCTAGGAGCGCGAGAACGGCAAGGATCCTGAGCCGCCTCACCCGTGTCGGAAGGGCACCCGCCCTCCGAGTGCGCTCGTGGGGCCGGTCACGGCGAGCATGTCATCCGCGCCGGCGGGCGCGCCCGGCACCGCTCGGCGAGGATCATGCCCATGGCGTTGCCACCGCAGACGCTCTCCTGAGCGGCCGAGGCTGCGGCTTCGCGGGTGGGGCCGGCGCCCATGCGGCACACCTCCTCCCCGTCGAACACCAGACAGACCTCGCAGCTGACGGTGGCCGGAGCCATCGACGAATACATCACGTATCCGAGGAAGATGAGGATGGCCGCCGCGATGCTCATAGGTACGAGACGCTTCATCGGCCAACTCCCCCGCTTTACGGGACCGGCGTGGCCCGCCAGAAGTCGATCCCGCCGGGCTGGTAGCGCAGCTCGGCGCTCGCCACCCGCTCGAGCGCCGACAGGTCGAAGACATCGAGGGTTCCCGGCGTGGCGCCGATGGCCTCGTTGGAGACGAAGGCGTAGCGTCCGTCCGGGCTCGTCACCACGCCATGGGTGATGGGCCGGGTGGTCGAAAGGCGGGCGAGTTCCTCGCCCGATTCGAGCGAGATCACGGCGACGGCCTGCTCGCCCTTCAGGGTGGCCACCAACAGCGACCCGTCCCCGGTGACATCCAGGTTGTACGGCGCCGTTCCCGTTGAGAACCGCCGCCGCAGGGTCCAGCCC
>JAAXGM010000016.1:69902-70943 GCA_012267435.1 Gemmatimonadota bacterium | reverse complement strand
CCCCCTACTCCGCCACCCCCTTCTCCCTCAGCACCTCCCAAACCCGATCCGGCCGAATCGGGATCTCCACATGCGTCACCCCCAGATGCGCCAGCGCATCCACCACGGCATTCGCGATCGCGGGCGGCGCCCCCACCGTAGCCGACTCCCCAACTCCCTTCGCCCCCAGCGGATGATGCGGCGACGGCGTCACGGTATGCCCCGTCTCCCACGCGGGGGTCTCCACCGCGGTCGGCACCAGGTAGTCCATGAACGAGCCGGCCAGGTTGTTGCCGTCCTCGTCGTAGGGGATCTCCTCGTAGAGCGCGGGTCCGATGCCCTGGGTGAGGCCGCCGTGGATCTGGCCCTGCACGATCATCGGGTTGATGATGTTGCCGCAGTCGTCCACCGCCACGAAGCGGCGCACGGTCACCTCGCCGGTGCCTCGGTCGATGTCCACGACGCAGATGTAGGTGCCGAAGGGGAAGGTGAGGTTGGGCGGGTCGTAGTAGTTGGTCGCCTCCAGCCCGGGCTCCATTCCCGGGGGCAGGTTGGTGTAGGCGGCGAAGGCGCAGTCCTGGATGGACACCGACTTGTCGGGCGCGCCCTTCACCGAGAAGGCGCCGGGCTCCCAGTCGAGGTCCTCTTCGCTCACCTCGAGCAGGTGCGCGGCGATCTTCGCGGCCTTGTCGCGGATCTGGCGGGCGGCCATCGCGCCCGCGGCGCCCGCGGTCGGGGTCGAGCGGCTGGCATACGTGCCGAGCCCGTAGGGGGCGGTGTCGGTGTCGCCCTCCTCCACCTGCACGTGCGCGGCCGGGAGGCCCAGCTCCTCGGCGATGATCTGCGCGTAGGTGGTCTCGTGGCCCTGGCCCTGCGACTTGGTGCCGAAGCGGGCGATCGCCTTGCCGGTCGGGTGCACGCGCACTTCCGCCGAATCGAACATCTTGATGCCCAGAATGTCGAAGTCCTTCGACGGGCCGGCGCCCAGCACCTCGGTGAAGCTGCACACGCCGATTCCCATGAGCTCGCCGCGGGCGCGCTTCTCGGCCTGCTCGGCGCGCA
>JAAXGM010000016.1:57608-69789 GCA_012267435.1 Gemmatimonadota bacterium | reverse complement strand
GGGATGAAGTTCTCCTCGCGCAACTGCGCCGGATCCTTGCCGACCTTGTGCGCGAGCGTGTCGACGACCCGCTCCATGCAGTGCACGGCTTCGGTCACGCGGAAGGAGCAGCGGTACGCGACGCCGCCCGGCGGCTTGTTGGTGTAGACCGCGTCCACCTCGGCGAACGCCTGCTCCATGTCGTACGAGCCGGTGCAGATCGAGAACAGCCCCGCCGGCCACTTCGACGGCGCGGCCTGGGCGTCGGAGTACCCGTGGTCGGCCAGCGTCTTGATGCGGAGCGCCCGGATGTTGCCATCGGCGTCGGCCGCGATCTCGGCGTCCATGTGATAGTCGCGCGCGAACGAGTCGGCCTGGAGGTTCTCCATCCGGTCCTCGATCCACTTGACCGGCTTGCCCAGCACCACCGACGCCGCGATGGCGATCACGTAGCCGGGGTAGACCGGCACCTTGCCGCCGAAGCCGCCCCCGATGTCGGGGCTCACCACGCGGATCTTCTCCTCGGAGAGCCCCACGTGGCCCGCCACCAGCGCGAGCACGGTGCGGATGGCGTGCGGCGCCTGGGTGGTCATGTAGACGGTCAGGTGCCCCTCGACCGGGTTGAAGTCGGCGAGGCAGCCGCAGGTCTCGATGGACGCCACGTGGATGCGCGGCACGTGCATCTTCTCGCGCACAACCACATCGGCCTCATCGAAGATCTTGTCGGTGGCCTCCTTGTCGCCCGCCTCCCAGTGCCAGATGTGGTTGTCGGTCTTGCCCTCCTTGTCGGTGCGGAGCACGGGCGCGTCGTCCTCGAGCGCCTGGAACGGGTCGATGACCGGCTTCACGGGCTCGTATTCGACCTCGACCGCGGCCACGCCGTCGGCGGCCGCGTAGCGCGAGGTCGCGATCACCCCGGCCACCTCCTGCGCCTGGTACATCACGGTGTCCGTGGGCAGCACCATCTGGGTGTCCGACATGAGCGTCGGCATCCAGTGCAGACCGTACGCCTCCAGGTCCTTGCCCGTGAGCACGGCCAGCACGCCGGGAATCTCGAGCGCCTTCGAGGCGTCGATGTTCTTGATCTTGCCGTAGGCGATGGGGCTCCGGACGATGTCCAGCCAGAGCATCCCCGGCAGCGTGAAGTCGTCGATGTAGTTGCCCTTGCCCTGCAGGAAGCGCGGGTCCTCCTTGCGCTTCATGGAGTGGCCCATGCCGCAGATCTTGGCGGAAGTTCTCGGTGCCATCAGTCGCCCTCCCCCGTCTTCGCGGCGGCGTACTCGACCGCCTTGACGATGTTCACGTATCCGGTGCAGCGGCAGAGATTCCCGGAGATGGCCTCGCGGATCTCGGCTTCGCTGGGGTTCGGATTGCTTTCGAGCAGCGCGGTCCCGGTCATGAGCATGCCGGGGGTGCAGAAGCCGCACTGGAGGCCGTGCTCCTCCTGGAAGCCCTCCTGCAGCGGGGTCATGCCGTCCGCGCCCGCGAGTCCTTCGACGGTGCCGATCTCGGCCCCGTCGGCCTGGACGGCCAGAACGGTGCACGACTTCACGGGCACGCCGTCCATCAGCACGGTGCAGGCGCCGCAGTGCGTGGTGTCGCAGCCGATGTGGGTGCCGGTGAGCGCGAGGTCGTCGCGGATCAGGTGCACGAGCAGGAGCCGCGAGGCGACGGCCGCCGCGTGGGCCTCGCCGTTCACGGTGACGGTGATGTTGTGTGTGGCCATCGCTTTATCCTCCTGCGCGCGCGAGCGCCCTGCGGATGGCGCGGGCGGTGAGCACGCGGGCCATGTTCTTCTTGTATTCGACGGAGCCGCGCCGGTCGGCGATGGGCTCGGTGGCGTCGGCGGCGGCCTGTGCGGCCGCGGCGATGGCGTCGTCGTCGGGGGCCCGGCCCGTGAGCGCTTCCTCCGCGGCGGTCGCGCGGATGGGGGCGATGCCTAGGTTTGTGAGCCCGATGCCCGCGCTCGCCACGGCGCCGTTCCCCGCCAGCGTGAGCTGCACGGCCGAGCCGGCGACGGCGTAGTCGCCCACCTTGCGCTCGAGCTTGACGTAGGCGCCGCCACTCTTGGCCGCGGGCGCCGGAATGCGGATTTCGGTCAGGATCTCATCCTCTCCGAGCGCCGTCATGAAGAGCCCGAAGAAGAACTCGCCGACGTCGATGGCGCGCGCCCCGTCCGGTCCCGTGGCCACCACCTGCGCGCCGAGCGCCAGCATGGTCGCGGGATGGTCGTTGGCGGGGTCGCCGTGCGCGATGTTGCCGCAGATGGTGGCGCGGTTCCGCACCAGCGGGTCGGCGATCACTTTCGCGGTGTCGAGCAGGATGGGATAGCGCTCCGCCACCACCGCCGACTGCTCCAGTTGGGTCTCGGTGACCAGGGCGCCGATGCGCAGGAAACCGTCCTCTTCCGCGAGCGTGTCGAGGCCCGGGATGCGGCCGATATCCACGATGTTCGCCGGCGACGCCAGGCGCAGTTTCAGCATCGGCAGCAGGCTCTGCCCGCCCGACATCACCTTCGGGTCGTCGAGGGAGCCGAGCAGTCCCAGCGCCTCGTCCAGCGTGCCGGGGGCGTGGTAGTCGAACTGCGGGGGAATCATGTCTCAGCCCTCCTCTGCCGGTCAGGCAAGTGCCTTGGTGAGGTTTCCCACGAACTCCTGTAGCATCTTCTTCGACACGACTTGGATCATGCCGCGTCCCATCTGTGCCAGGATCCCGGTCACAACGACATCGGAATCGATCGTCACCTCGGCGCGCGCGTCGCCGTGCGCGATCACCTGACTGGTCATGGTCATCTCGGCCGTGCCCATGCCCCGCTTGCCCCGGCCCCGGGCGCGCACCTCCACGGATCGGTCGCTCTCGTCCAGTTGGAAGGATACGGTCCCGTCGTATGCCACCGCGAGGGGTCCGACCTTCACGAACATCCCGCCCGAGTAGGTGTTGTCGTCGATCCTGTCCCCCATCTTCGCACCGGGGAGCAGGGTCGCGACCCGCTCGGGGTCGGAGAGCAGCGCCCATACGTCGGCCGCGGCCGCGTCGATGGTGAAACCGTCCTGGATTTTCATGCTGGTTGTTCTCCGGTTATTCGGTTAGTCTGGCGATTCCGGGCGCGTCGCGCATCGTCTAGCGCTCGAGCATCGGCAGGATCGCCTCCAGCGCCTCGATATTGTGGGCGGACACGAGCCGGTCCACATGCGGCAGCGCCGCCCGCATGCCCTTGGCCTCCGGACGATAGCGCGGGTCGCCCATGAGCGGGTTCAGCCAGATGATCCGGCGGGCGCGCCGGCGGATGGCCGGCAGGGCCGTCTCCAGCGACTCGGTGTCGCCCCGGTCGAGCCCGTCGCTAAGGATCAACACCGTGGTATCGCTTCGCACGGTGTGCCGTAGGTGGTGGTCGACGAACGCGAGCAGGCATTCGCCGATGCGGGTTCCGCCGGACCAATCCTCCACGTTGCGGGCGAGCCGGTCCAAGGTGCCGGCCACGTCGCCGGTTCGGAGCCACGGGGTCAAGCGCGTGAGCGAGGTGTTGAAGGCGAAGATCTCGGTGCGGCGCGTGACCTTGCGCAGCGCGATGACGAAGGCGAGCAGGAAGCGCGAGCAGGCGTCCATGGACCCGCTGGTGTCGCACAGGACGACCAGGCTGGGGAGCTCGACGGCCCGGGCGCGGCGCGCCAGCTCGACCAGTTCGCCGCCGTGGGCCAGGGAGCGGCGGAAGCTCCGGCGCACGTCCACCACCGGCCCGCGCCCGGACGGCACCAGCCGGCGGCTCGGCCGGGTGGCGATGCGGCGCGCGAGCCGCTCCAGCAGGCGTTCCATGTCGCGGAGGTCGTCCGGGGTGCACTCGTCGAACACCTTCCTGCGCAGGAGCGCGCGCGGGCTGTAGCCGGGGAGGTCGCCGTCGGCGTCGGGCGCCTCCGCCTGGCCGCCGCCGGTCCGTTCGTCCAGTTCGCGGCGGATGCGCGCGAGCGGCGCCTCGGTGTTCTCGTCGCCTCGCCAGCGGCGCGGGGCGCGCGGGTCGTTCCGGTCGCGGGCGGGACGGGGAAGGGTGGCGCGGCGCCAGCTCTCGTCGAAGAGGCGGTCGAACTCCGCCCACCAGCGGCGCGGGATCCTGAGCGCGCTGCGGAGCGCCAGCCGCACCTCCTCCGGGTCGCCGATGTCGATGAGGCGGAGGGCGGCGGCGCCGTCGATCTCGTCGCGGAGGCCGACGGGCACGCCGACGTGGCGAAGTTCGCCGGAGAAGCGGACCAAGTGGGCGACCAGCTCCTTCTCGTCGGCGGGAGCGGTCGCGGCCATCAGCACGGGTCTCTCCGCGGCGCCGTTGCAATCGCGGGCGGCAGCCCGACGCTCCCGGCGGGGACACGCGCGATGCGGGGCATCAACGGCACTCCGTTCCGGGGGGCCGGCGAGATGACGGAATCGAATGCCGCGAACCACCGACGCTCGCGCATCAGCCGGCTCCGGCGCCCGCAAGGAGGGTTTCGATGTCCTCCGCGTGGAGAAGGCTGATGTCGTGCCGGTCCTTCACCAGGCAGCCCAAGGTCTCGGAGACGATCTCGGCGTCGAGGTGGTCCTGGTGCAGAGTGACCAGGGCGCGGGCCCAGTCGAGCGTTTCGGCAACGCCGGGGGGCTTCATGAGACGCCGCGCGCGCAGGCCCTGCACCACGTGCGTGATCTGGGCGGCGAGCGCGTCCGATATCCCCGGCACCTTGGCGCGGATGATTTCGACCTCCTTGGCGAAGGTCGGGTGCTCGATATAGAGGTAGAGGCAGCGCCGCCGGAGGGCATCGCCGATCTCACGGGTGCGATTGGAGGTGAGCGCCACGAGCGGCCGGTGGGTCGCGCGGATGGTGCCCAGTTCGGGGATGGTCACCTGGAAGTCGGAGAGCACCTCGAGCAGGAAGGCCTCGAACCCCTCGTCGGCCCGGTCGATCTCGTCGATGAGCAGGACGGGGGGCGTGTCGCGGGTGATGGCGCGCAGCAGCGGCCGCTCGAGCAGGTAGCGGCGCCCGAAGATGACGCCTTCGAGGTGGTCGGCGCGGGCGTCGGGGTTCGGAGCGCGCCCCCTCCCGACTTCCTCGCGCGCTCCCGCGCCCTTGCCGCGGGCCGGCCCGCTCCGGGCGCGGTCATCNNTCGTAGAGCGCGGTGTTGACGTCGAGCCCCTCGTAGCACTGGAGCCGGATGAGCTCGGTCTGCATGAGGGTGGCCATCACCTTGGCGATCTCGGTCTTGCCGACCCCCGCGTCGCCCTCGACCAGGAGCGGCTTTTCCATCGCGCGCGCCAGGTGGACGGCGGTGACGATGGACGCCTCGGCGATGTAGTCCGCCTGGCGCATCGCCTCCCGCAGCGCGCGGATCTCGGGTCTCACGGGGGACCCGTCGCGGCGTTGGAGGCGAAGACCTCCGGGGTCGACTCGAAGAGGCCGCGGCAGCCCTCGCAGCAGAAGTGGAGGGTCGTTCCGTCGTGGACCGCCGAGGGGGACCCCGCCACCGGCACCGTCATCCCGCACACGGGGTCGGTAGCCCAGGCCGCCGCGGGTGCCTCGTCGGAGTCGGTGGTCGCGCCGCCACGGCCCGCCGGATCCGCGCGCGCAACGTTTTTTGTTGCGCGACCCGAGGCGCCCGCCGCGCGGCCCTCTCCCGACCGCTCACCGCCCCCCGCCTCCGCGCCGCCCGCCCCACCCCCGCCTCCCCGCCGGATCTCTCCGACGATCTCGGCCAGGATGCTCACGGCGATCTCCTCGGGCCGCACGGCGCCCAGGTCGAGCCCGGCCGGCCCGCGGATGCGGCCGATCGCTGCATCGCCGAGCCCGAGACCCGACAGCACGGCGCGCACGCTCCGCATCCGCCGCGCGGACGCCACGACGCCCAGGTAGTCGGGTTCGGCGGCCGCGAGCGACGCCAGCGTCCGCTCATCCTCGCGGCCCATGGTGGCCACCACCGCGAACAACCGCGTCCCGGGAGGGCGAGAGGTAGGCGGCCCCACGCAGCCGGCCAGATCCTCCGCGCACTCGTCGGCAAGGCCAACCACCTCCTCGTTGGCGGACGCGGTCGCCACCGTCCGGTACCCCATCGCGCTCCCCAGCCTGAGCAGGGCGAGCGCCACGGGCGAGTCACCCGCCACCAGCAGGACGGGTGCCGGCAACACGGGGTTTATGTGCACTTCCACTTTTCCTCCGCTCGCGCACGACATGGATACCTTGACCAGGTCGCGAGGACGCTCCTCGTCGGCCCCGAAGGCCAGCAGCCGGGGTTCCCCCAGGCGGAGCGCCTCCAGCGCATGCCGGATCACCTCCGAGCGGGTGCAGCTCCCGCCGATCCATCCGTGCATGGTTCCGTCCGGGTCGATCAGCGCCGCATTGCCCGATTTGCCGGAGGTGGGGCGCTCGCTTCGCACCACGGTGGCCAGCGCGAACGGCCGCCGCTCGCGCTCCATCCGCGCCGCAAGGCGCAGCAGGTCGCCGGTCAATTCCGCTCACCCGGGGCGTTGCCCGCCGCCTCCGTCGCGTCCGCATCGGCGCGGGCGAGTTCCTCGATCACGGCCGCGTAGTCCTCCGGGCGGTCGAGGTCGCGCAACCGGGCGGCCGGCCAGTCGACCCGCACGGCCCGGTCGAGGTGGCGGCGCACCACCTCCCGTCCGCACCCCGCGCGCATGCGAGTCACTTCGGCGAAGAGCACCCGGTCGTAGAGCATCGGCGGCGCATTCACCTCGCCGCCGTACCGGGACACCACCAGCGGCGGCGCCTCCCCGGTGTGGCGTTCCACCAGCGCGCGCAGCATGCGCGCGGTCACGAACGGCATGTCCGCGAGCATCACCACGGCGGCGTCGCACGCGCCCGCAACCCCGGCGACACCCGAAGCCGCCGAGGTCTGGATACCCGCGCGGTGGTCGGCGTTGAACACGGGCGTGCAGTCCAAATCCGCGATTTCCCGCTCGATCCGCTCGCGCGCGTGTCCCGTAACCACCACAACCGGATCCAGACCGGCCTCCCTCGAGACCCGCACCGCGCGCCGGACCAGAGTCTCGCCCGCCAACTCCAGCAGAAGCTTGTTCCGACCCATCCGGGTCGAAGAACCGGCCGCGAGCACGATGCCCGCCACTCCTTGTCCGCTGGCCACCTGAGTCCCGGTGTTTCCGGCTCCTTGCGCTTTGTTGGAGGGACGCGGTCCCGTCCGCCTACGGCGACAAACTGAATCCGAAGACCAGAAACGCGCGGTCGGGATCCGGTCCGTGGTCGTGATCCATGTGGTCCTCGTCGAGGCGGGTTGCATTGACGATATACGAGACGCTCACCGGCACCGCAAAGTCGTCGGTGATGACCAGATCCTTGCTGGCCGATACGCCCAGGTTCACGAACGCGGTCCCTTCCGTCCCGTAGAACTCGCTCTCGCCGGCCACCATCCCGGCGGTCAGGCTCAGGTCGACCTCCTCGAAAGCCGACACGGGAACGCTGGCCTCAAGATACAGGGAATTGTCGGGGTCGTTGCGCGACATCCTTCCGGCGTAGAGCGATATCGGGAAGCTCTCCGGTCCGGTGAAGGCGGCCGACAGCTCGAGTATGTGGGCGTCGGTGACGAAGAAACCGTCGGCCCCAGGGCCGGGGAAGTAGTAGTCCGTGAACCCGAACGAGAACGAGGCGCCGTTCGAGGCCGCGACGGTGTACGTGGCCCAGAGGTCATTCTCGTTGGCGCCGGCTCCGGAGGCGGAGATGGAATAGGAGCCCCATGCGCCCACCTCCAACCCGCCGAACCCGAACGTCAGCGCGGGCTGCACGGACATCGATTCCCCGAAGTCGGTGCCGCGCCAGACGTAGCGGCTGACGACGTCGGCGCCGATGGAGGCGGACTGGCCCCGAACCGGGCCCGCAAACGAGAGGATCAGGACAACGGTGAGCGTGGACAACAGAACGCGTGCACTACGGGTTGCGAACATTCCTCCCCCTCGATGACGTCGAGTCGCTGGGTGAATTATCCTCAAGGGTCGATCCCGCCCCGCTCGTCCCGGACCACCTCCACGCACGCGGCGAGGGTAGAGTTGGCGGATCCGCGAAACACGCCCCGCACCGGGGGAACGTCGGCGTAGTCCCTGCCGACCGCGGCGCGCACATGGCGCTCATCGCAGTCGCAGTTGTTGGCGGGATCGAAACCACACCATCCCGACCCGGGCAACCAGCATTCCACCCACGCATGGCTTTCGTTGGTTGAAGTCAGGCTGCCGTCGGGTCCGAGGTAGCCCGAGACGTAGCGGGTGGGGACTCCCCAGCGGCGCAGGACGGAGATCATGACGTGAGCGTAGTCCTGACACACGCCCCGGCCGGTCTCCAGGATATGCTCGATGGGTGAGTCGGCCGCGGTGATGCCGGGTGCGAACTCGAATGCCTCGTTGATGTGCGAAAGTAGGGCGCGAATGCTCTCCAGGACATCGTCTCTCTTCTCGATGCCGCGCGCGGAAACGAACCGTCCCAGAGCGGCGGATGACGGCTGCGCGAAGCGGCTCGGCTGCAGCATGAGCCACAGCCGCGGCGCTTGGATGGCGGACGCGAGTGTCTCCCAAGAACCGGGTCCCGGGGCGCCGGGAATCTTTTCGGGGGGCGAGACCTCCACGCTGGAGCGGGCTACGATCCGGAGTGCGCGGTGGCCGCTTGGCCGGTCGAAGAAATGGCCGCGGTTTCCGAAGGGTCCCCGGAACTCGAAGATCGCTCCCCCGGGATCGGTTTCAATGGAGAAGCCGCGAAGCTGCTGGCGACGATCCCGCACCGGAGACAGGAAGAGGGTCATAACCGATCCGCGCACCGGAGCGTCATAGCGGAACTCCAGCTCGTGCCGGATGCGGTAGCGCGCGCTCACGACGGCAGCCCGGCTTCCACGGGGTAGTCGAAGTACGTCGCCACGATAGTGCCGTGCAACGCGCGACCGTCCCTCGGCAGCTCATCGAAAGAACCTCGACCATCTCCCGGATCCGCCTCGTTCCCCGCGTCCGTCTCCACGTTTGCGGAAAGGCGCAGCACCATGCGGTGGGGAGCCGCCAGGGGATAGCGCGAACCCCTCGGGTCGATGCCCGCAAGGAGCTTCTCGATGCGATGCACCGCGAAGCAAAGCGACCGGGGCAGCTCCGGGTTGCGGGCCAGAAACGCGAGCGCCGGCCCCCGACGGATCACCATGGAGTGGGTGCGGCAGTAGAACTCATGGGCCGCGCAGACCCGCAGGAGCCCCGCCCAGGACAGCGAGGGCGCGTCGCCGGTGGTTTGGCCGATCCGGTCCCAGGCGTCCAGCAGAGCCGTCTGGTGCTGAAGGCGTTCGACGAATCGTCCGAGCTCCAGGAAGCGCCAGGCGTCGTCGCGGGGCATGCGGGCGTCCACCACGCCCGCCAGCAGCCGCAATCGGTTGATCGCCTCGCCCGCCAGCGCCGCCGGTCCGGTCGCCCAGGCGGCGTGGAAGTCGCGGTCGCGAAGCCAGAAGAAGCCTTGGTTGAGACAGGTCCAGACCCGGACCGGGAGCCAGGGCCTGAGCTGCTTGGCGTTGTCCCGCGCCATGGTCCAGCAGCGGATCAGCGAGTCGGGGTTGGTGGTTTCCTCGACCAGGCTCGCAGCGAGCGTATAGGCATCGGCGAGCAGGAACGATTCGGCTTCGTCGGTGACGGTGGGGGTGACGGGCGCCGACTGCCCGAGGGCGCGGTAGATTACCCTCCAGCCCAGCGCCAGCTCGCCGGCGGGGGTGTCGACGAGACGCGTCAGCTGATACTGGAGCAGCCGGGCGGTGTGCTCGGCGCGCTCCAAATAGCGCCCCATCCAGTAGAAGTCCGCCGCGGCCCGGGCGAGCATCAGTCGGGCGCCTGGCCGTCACGCAGCACCCAGAGATCCTTGCAGCCCCCGCCTTGGCTGGAGTTCACCACCAGCCCGCCCCTGCGGAGCGCCACCCGGCAGAGGCCGCCGGGAGCGATCCAGGTGTCGGAGCGGCCTCGCAGCACGAACGGGCGGACATCCACGTGTCGCGGTTCCAGATTGCCTTCCACGAAGCACGTCGCCCGCGACAGGTCGAGCACCGGCTGGGAAATGAAGTTGTCCGGGTGGCTGCGCAGGCGCGCCGCGTACCTCTCGCGCTCGTCGGCCGAGGAATGCGAACCGACGAGCATGCCGTATCCGCCCGATCCGCCAACCTCCTTGACCACGAGCCTGTCGAGGTTGTCCAAGGTGTATGCGAGCCCTTCGCGCGTGCGGCACAGGTGGGTTTCGACGTTGGCCAGGATGGGCTCCTCGTCGAGGAAATAGCGGATGAGGTCCGGCACGTAGGCGTAGACCGCCTTGTCGTCGGCGACGCCGGTGCCGGGGGCGTTGGCGATCACCACGTTGCCCGCCCGGTACGCGTGGAAGAGGCCGGGGACCCCCAGAAACGAGTCGGAGCGGAAGGTGACCGGGTCCAGGAAGTCGTCGTCCACCCGCCGGTAGATGACGTCGATGCGCCTGAGTCCGGTGACGGTGCGGGCGTACACGATGGCGTCGTGCACCACCAGGTCCCGCCCCTCCACCAGGTCGGCGCCCATCTCTCCGGCCAGGAAGGCGTGTTCGTAGTAGGCGGAGTTGAAGCGGCCCGGGGTGAGCACCGCCACCCGGGGCGAGCCCGCCCAGGATCCCAGCGATGCGAGGGTGGCGTGGAGCTGCTCCGGATAGCGGGCGATCTCGCGCACGTTGTGCGCCCGGTACAGCCGGGGAAACGCCTGTTTCATGGCGACCCGGCAGGCCAGCATGTACGAGACCCCGGAGGGGACCCGCAGATTGTCCTCGAGCACCGCGAAGCCGTCATGGGTTCGCACCACATCGGTGCCGCAGACGGAGACGTAGATGTCGTTGGGAACCCGCAGGCCCCGCATCTCGACCCGGTACTGGGGGCACCCCAGCACCAAGTCGGGGGGCACGATCCCGTCGCGCAGCGACTTGCCGTCGTGGTAGATGTCGCCGAGGAAGAGGTTGAGCGCGGTCAGGCGCTGCCTGAGGCCCCGGTCGATGTGGTCCCATTCGTCGGCCGTCAGCAGACGGGGAACGCAGTCGATGGGGATGATCTGCTCCGAGGCCTGGTCCGCGCCGATCACCGTGAAGGTGATCCCCTCATGGATGAAGCGGCGCGCGACGCCTTCCTGAAGCTGCGTCAGTTCCTCCGGCGCCGCTTGCGAAAGCGCCGTGGCCAGCCGCCGCGAGACGCCGCGGAGGCTTCCGTCCTCGCGGAACATCTCGTCGTGGAAGCGTGCGTCGACCTCGTAGCGCGCGAACCCCCCCGACCCGGCCACGGCGGGTCGGGACATGTCGGGGTAGGCGCGGTCGAAGGATGCGTGCGAGGACGCGGTCAAGGTCCTTTGGTGCTCCTGTTGGCAGTGCGTGGGTTGCTAGGGATCGCGGTAGTCCTGACCCTCGTCCGGATCCACCATGAGCACGAACTCGGGATATGCTTCCAGCCCCAGTTCGGCGGCATCCTGCCCCAGCTCCTCCACCGTGCGGGACACCCGGACGCCCATGGTTTTCTCAAGGACCGTCCACACCACGAAGGAGACGGCGAAGACGAATACGCCCACGCTCGCGACGCCGATCAGCTGGGTGACGAAATCGGCGCCGGCGGCGATCGAGGTGGCCAGCGTGCCCCAGACGCCCGCGAAGAGGTGGGCGGGGACCGCGCCGACCACGTCGTCGATCCGGCGCTGTTCCAGGAATCTGAGACCCATGGTGCACACGACCGCGCCGACCGCGCCGATGAACACGGCCCAGCGGGCGTCGACGATGTCGGGCCCCGCGGTGATCGCGACCAGCCCCGCGAGGGCGCCGTTCAGCCCCGCGAAGAGATCGATCCGGCCGAGGATGGGCCGGGAGACGGCGAGCGCGGTGACCACGCCCGCGGCGGCCGCCAGGTTGGTGTTCACCAGGATGTTGCTCATGGCCAGGGCGTTGACCGCGCCTTCGAGGGCGAGCTGCGATCCGCCGTTGAACCCGAACCAGCCCAGCCAGAGGATGAACACGCCCAGGGTGACCGCCGGGATGTTGGAGGGCGGCGTCGGCTTGACCGTGCCGTCCTTGCGGAACTTGCCCCAGCGCGGGCCCACCACCAGGGCGCCGGCCAGCGCGGCCCATCCACCGGTGGAGTGCACCATGGTGGATCCCGCGAAGTCCACGAATCCCCGCTCGGCGAGCCAGCCGCCGCCCCAGTGCCATGAACCGATGACCGG
>JAAXGM010000016.1:0-57495 GCA_012267435.1 Gemmatimonadota bacterium | reverse complement strand
ACCATCTGGAAGAACCAGTCCGAGGTGACCGCGTGGCCGTTTTCGACCACGGCGGCCAGCGCGCTTTCGTCCCCTCCGAGCAGCGCGATCTCGTCCGCCGACGGGCCGTAGAAGAGGCTGATGGACCCGATCAGGCCGCTCACGTCGACGTACATCAGGCCATAGCCGATGAAGTAGTAGGTGAGCCCGGCGATCGCGTAGATGCCGATGTTCTTGAGACAGATCATGGATGCGTTCTTGGAACGCACGGAACCGGATTCCAGCATGGTGAAGCCGGCGCACATCCACATCACCAGCGCGCCCCAGATCAGGAACGAGAAGGTGTTGAGGACGTAGTTCAGATCCGGTACGGACTCCTGCGCGAAGGCGGCCGCGGGCGCGGGAGCGAGAAGGAGGCCGGCCGCGAACAGGCCGACGAGTGCCCCGATGCGACCGATCCGGGTTCGAAGGGAGCGGGTGGTCGTGCTGAGTGGACGAAAGTGCATGGTTTCTCCGGTGGTGATATGGTTGCGTCGCGGTCGGGCGATCGCCCTCGGCGCGCCTCGCGGCCGGCGCCGGGCGGATTCCGCCCCGCTCCTCGGAACCTTTCTATCGGGTATGTCCGTTTTTGTCGCTTCCATATACGAAATCGTCGCATTCTCCGACAGGATGCCGGCACCCATCGTTTCACGACGGATCCATCATCGAATGCGTCATTATCCGTGTCGGTTTCCCGTTCCGCAAGCTGCCCACGGGTCGTGTCGGCGGGTCCCCGAGGCCGCTTTTGCGCACGAGCCGCGCCGAAGTGTGATATCTTGCATCCATGAGATTTCCCTACCTTCCCAAAGCCTCCAGCGGCTACGTTCCTCTGTTCCTCGCCCCCCAGGCGGGGGTGAGCGAGTCGCCCTTCCGGCGCCTGTGCCGGCGCTTCGGCGCGGACGTGGTGGTGACGGAGTTCGTGAGCGCCGAGGGCATCTGCCATGGGAGTGAGCGGACGCGCGCCTACCTGCGCTTCGAGGAGGAGGAGCGGCCCATCGGCGTGCAGATCTTCGGCGCCCGCCCCGAGAGCATGGCCCAGGCCGCGGCGCTGGTCTCGGACGTGTACCAGCCCGACTTCATCGACATCAACTTCGGGTGCCCGGTCAAGAAGGTGGTGAGGCGCAACGGCGGCTCGGGCTGCCTGCGGGATCTGGGGCTGGTCGAGCGCATCGTGCGCGCGGTGGCGCGCGCGACGCCGCTGCCGGTCACGACCAAGATCCGCAGCGGCTTCGACGAGAGGACGCGCGACCCGGTCACCATCGGCCTGCGCTGCCAGGACGCGGGCGCCGCCGTGGTCACGCTGCATCCGCGCACCAGGGCGGACATGTATTCCGGGCACGCGCGCTGGCACGAAATCGCGGCCCTCGTGGATGCGCTGGACATCCCCGTAGTGGGCAACGGCGACATCAAGACCGGCGAGGACGCTCGCCGCATGCAGGAGGAGACCGGGTGCGCCGGGGTGATGATCGCGCGTGCCTCCCACGGCAGCCCGTGGGTGTTCGCGGGAGCTCGCGCCGCCCTCGACGGCCGGCGCCTTCCCCCGCTTCCGGACCCGGCCGAGCGTCTGGCCATCTGCTTGGAGCACGCGCAGAACGCGGTGGACTTCGAGAGGGATCACCGGAAGGCGGTCATCGAGTTCCGCAAGCACATGGGCTGGTACACGAAGGGGCTCCCCAACGGGCGACAGCTCCGGACCCGGCTTTTCAGGCTTACCACCCTCGAGGAAACACGGGAAGCGCTGAAGTGCTATCTTGAACGGGAGCTGGCGAGCGCCGCCTGAGCGCGGCGGACGCAAGCGATCGGCGACCACCACAGCAAAGGAGAACGTGCAACGGACCCTGAGCCGTCTGCACCAGACCGTACGGGGGCGTAACGGCTTCGACGTGTTTGGTGAACGCGAGGTAGCGTGCCGAGGTCCGGGAAGCCTCGGAAAAAACCCGGAATCAACACAACCGCCAACAATCAACTGGCACTGGCTGCCTGAGTTTTCTCACAGCCCGTCTCCTGGTCCGCCCGCCCAAGGCAGGCCTTCGAGGCGTCGACAAGTTGGGCTGGTCCGCGGCGATGCCGTCGCGCCGCGGGCGAGACGTTCGACGGCTAGTCGGGGGTTCGGCGGGTCGCTGGCCGCCCACCCGATGAAGCGCAACAGCGATCTACGCACGTAGAAGCTTCGCCGGACCCACTCGCGGACGCGGGTTCGACTCCCGCCGCCTCCATCCCGACCCAGTCAGCGAAGGAACGTGAACAGCAAACTCCGCATTCTCGCCGCCATCCTTCCGGCGGTTCTCCTGCTCGACGTCATCACCAAGCGCTGGGCGCTGAACGCCCTTGGCGGCGGACGCCGGATGGAGATCCTCGACGGTCTCGTGCCGCTGACCCTCGCCTTCAACCGGGGGGCGGCCTTCGGCATCTCCGTCGGCAACGATCCGCGCTGGTTCTTCATTCCGGTGACGATCCTGGCCATGGGGCTGCTCGCCGTGCTCTTCGTCCAGAGCGAGAGCGGGGACCGGGTGAAGGTGGTGTCGATCTCGCTCATCCTTTCCGGGGCGCTCGGCAACCTGGTGGACCGGGTGCGCTGGGACCGCGGGGTGGTGGACTTCATCGGTCCCATCGACCTGGGCTTCATGGACTGGCCGATCTTCAACGTGGCCGATTCCGCGATCACCTGCGGCGCGGTCCTGCTCGGCATCTCCTTCTGGCGGGAGGAGCGCACCCGCGCCCGCGAGGCCGCGTCGGGGGAAGAGCCCGGCGCCGCGGAGCCGGCGCCGGGCCTTCCGGTCCAGTCGGAGGACGCCTCCGCCACCACGGAAACGACCCCGGGCGGCTGAGGGATCCGTCCGGAGCCTCCCGGGCCGCCGGGGGTCGTTTCCCCCGCCCCCGGGCGGGGTTCTTCCCTTCCGGGGTCTCGACTACAGCACCAAGTGCTTCCGCAGGTCGAGCTGCGAGACGTGCAGGCGGAAGACGTCCGCCTCCTCCAGCTTGGTCTCGATCAGCTTGCGGTGCACGTCCTCGCCCAGGGCGTTCTTGAGGAAGTCGCTGAACTGGCCGACGCGCGCGGCTTCGAACAGGTTGTGGGGCAAGGCGTCGATGCCCATCTGCTCACGCCACTTCGCGGTGAGGTGGTAGATGTCCACGGTCACCGGATCCGGGCAGGGAAGGGCGTTCTCGACGCCGTCGAGGCCGGCGGCGAGCATGACCGCGAAGGTCAGGTACGGGTTGCAGGTGGGATCGGGGAAGCGCAGCTCGATGCGGGTGGCCACCTCCTTGCCGGGCTTGTACATCGGGATACGGATGGCCGCCGACCGGTTGCGCTCGGCCCAGGCGATGTAGACGGGCGCTTCGTAGCCGGGCACCAGGCGCCGGTAGGAGTTGTGGGTCGGGTTGGTGACCAGCGCCATCTCGCGCGAGTGCTTGAGCACCCCCGCGATGAAATGCTTGGCCATGGCGCTCAGATGGTGCTCGTCGGCGCCGTCGTAGAAGGCGTTCTGGCTACCCTTGAAGAGCGACAGGTGGGTGTGCATGCCGCTCCCGTTCTGTCCCGCGAGCGGCTTGGGCATGAACGTCGCGAACGCCCCGCAGCGGCGCGCGATCTCCTTGACCAGGTACTTGTAGGTCTGGAGGCTGTCCGCCATCCGCAGCGCATCCTTGAAGCGGATGTCGATTTCGTGCTGTGACGGCCCGACCTCATGGTGGTGGTACTCGATCTGGATGCCCATCGCTTCGAGCGCGCACACCGTGACTTCCCGGATGTCGTCCCCGATGTCGACCGGGTTGATGTCGAAGTATCCGGCGTCGTCGAGGAGCTCGGTCCCTCGCTCGTGCTTGAAGTAGAAGTACTCCGCCTCCGGGCCGACGTACATGTTCGTGCATCCGTGATCCTCGAGTCGATCCAGGGTGCGAACCAGGATGTTGCGGGGATCGCCGTCGTACGCCGACCCGTCGGGGTTGCGGATCTGGGCGAACATGCGCAGCGACCGTCCCCCGCCGGAGCGGAAGGGCAGCACCTGAGCCGTGTCCGGCACCGGGAACGCGACCATGTCGCTTTCCTGGATCCGCTTGTAGCCCTGGATGGAGGAGCCGTCGAAACCCATTCCCTCCTCGAAGGCGCCCGCCAGCTCCTTCGGGGTGATCGAGAAGGATTTCAGGAACCCCAGGATGTCGGAGAACCAGAGGCGGACCGAGCTGACGTCATGCTCCTTCACGTACTTCATGACGTCGTCGTCGGTCGCGAGGGACAGCCCGTTGCGACTGCCCATCTCGTCGATGTACGCCTCCATCTCCTCCCGAGTTTCTTCCGCTGCGTACAGGTACTCGTTCCGGTCCATGGTCACGCTCCGCTGAGGTAGGAAAAGAGTCCGGGACGAGGGCCGCAGCGCGCCCCGGGAATCGAATCAGGCCGATGGAAGGTCTGCGGGAACGCAGAGGAGGGGGAGATTCGCGTGTGCCGCGAACCCCCGAAAAGAAAAGCGGCCAAGTTCCCGGAGACACTTCGTCCGGGTCCTGGCCGGAGACACCTCCGCCCGGGGACGACGACCCTCACGGGGCGATCCTGAGCGGGTAAACCATTTTCAGCACGAGGGACGTTATCAGCGGCTTGCGAGCCTGTCAACCTTCTGCGGGCGGCGATCCCGTCATCACGGCGTGTCCTGCCGGGATGCGACATTCTCTGGAAAAAATACGACAAACTCCACGCGACGGCCGCGCATGCGCGCGATCCGCAACCGCCCGCCATCCACCGGCACCTCGTCGCCCGGCCGCGGAATCCGGCGCAGGCTCCCGAACACGTATCCCCCGACGGTGTCGAACGGGTCGGAGGGAAGCTCCATCTCCAGCCGCTGGTTCGCCTCCCGCACCGAGACGCCTCCCCAGACACGGACGCTGCCGTCGGCGAGGCGCTGGAATTCGGCGGGCTCGTGCGCCTCGTGCTCGTCACGGATCTCGCCCACGATCTCCTCGATGAGGTCCTCGAAGGTCGCCAGCCCCGCGGTGCCGCCGAATTCATCCAGCACGATCGCCATCTTGGCGCCCTTGTCCCGGAGTTCCGGAATGAGTTCCTGAACGGGCCGGGAGACGGGGGCGAAGATCGGCGCGCGGGGCAGATCGCGGATCTCGGCCACCCCCTTCTGGTCCGCCCGCCACAGGTCGCGCGCCACCAGCACGCCCACGATCCTGTCGAGCGTTCCGGTGTGCACGGGGAGCCGCAGGTGGCCGTGGTCAAGCATGACCTCCTTGGCTTCTTCCACCGTGGCGCCCGCATCGATCGCCACGATGTCGGTGCGCGGCGTCATGACCTCTCCCACCGGGACCTCGCCCAGGCGCATGACGTTGGACACCACCTGCCACTCGTCCTCCGCCAGGGTTCCGGTGGTCCACGCCATGCGCGCCATCACTTCGATTTCCTCGCGGCTGATGTCCGGGCCGTTCCCCGATCCCTGTACCAGCCTCTGCACCCAGGAAAGAGGCACGAGCAAAGGTGTCATGGTGAACGTCAGCGTCTTGAGGACGTAGGCGGACGGCGGGGCGAGCTGCTTGCAGAAGCGGGCTCCGGCGGTCTTGGGAATGATCTCGGAGAAGACCAGGATGGCGAAGGTGAAGACGGCCGAGAAGCCGGCCACCCAGGCGCTGCCGAAGAGTTCGTAGGCCAGCGACCCGGCGAACGCGGCACCCGCGGTGTGCGCCACGGTGTTCAGCGTGAGGATGGCCGCGATCGGCTGATCGATTTGGCTCTTCAGCTCGTGCAGAAGGCGACCGGAGCGTCGTCCCTCCGCGCGCCTCATCTCGACGAAGCTCGTGTCGATGGAGAGGAGTACCGCCTCCAGAATCGAACAGAGCCCCGAGACGGCGAGCGTGGCGATCAGGGTCACGATCAGGATCGTCATCATACCGATGATCGCATTTTGCGCGGACGGGTGCAAACCCCCCGCGGGCCGCCCGCACACCTTCCATTTGACGTGCGCCGGACCGAAATTCAGAAATGAGCCGCAAAGGGCCCGTCCCCACCGATTCCCCAGCCCCCCCCCCGCCGCGCCGCAGGGCGGAACGGCTGGCTTCCGAGGTCTTCGGCCTGCCCGCGGCCGCGATGCGGGCAGGCCACTACACCGACCAGTACTTCAACTGGGCCTGCCGGGTGCTCCAGGCCGAGGCGCGCGCGCCCTCGGTGACCATGCAGGTTTTCCAGAAACAGGATGTTCTGTTGGCGGGTACCGACGAGGCGACGGCGATCCTCAAGCTGTGCCTGGCGGAGGGATACAGGTGGGAAGACTTGGAGGTGTGGTCGCTGTGGGACGGCGACCGGGCGGCTCCCGGCGAGTCGGTCATGCACATCCGCGGGCCCTACCCCGCCTTCTGCCACCTGGAGACCCTCTACCTGGGCGCGCTCGCCCGGGGCACCCGGGTCGCCACGGGAACCCGCCGGGCGGTCGAGGCGGCCTGGCCGGCGCCGGTGCTGTACTTCGCCGCGCGCCACGACCACTGGGCGGTGCAGATGGCGGACGGCTGGGCGGCACATGTGGCCGGGGCGGCCGGCGTCTCCACCGACGCGCAGGGGGCGTGGTGGGGCGGCAGGGGGCAGGGGACGCTGCCGCACTCGCTGATCGCGGCGTACTCGGGGGACACGGTCGCCGCCACTGCGGCGCTCGCCCGCCGGGTGCCCGAGACCGTGCGAGTCGTTTCGCTGGTGGACTTCGACAACGACTGCGTGGGGACGGCGCTGAAGGTGGCCCGTGCGCTGGGCGAGAAGCTGTACGCCGTCCGCCTGGACACGGCGGAGAACATGGTGGACCGGTCGCTCGCGGGGGAGGTGGAGGCGGGCGGCAGGAGCGAGGCGGAGCTTCGGGGCGTGAACCGGTGGCTCGTGCACAAGGTGCGGGAGGCCCTCGACCGCAACGGCTTCGGCCATGTGCGCATCGTCGTCTCGGGAGGATTCGACGGTGCCAGGATTCGCCGTTTTCGCACGGACGGAGTTCCGGTGGACGCCTTCGGGGTGGGCTCGTCCCTGATCCGGGGCCAGGTCAACTTCACCGCGGACGTCGTGAAGGTGGGCGACGATCTTGTCGCCAAGGCGGGACGGCGATATCGGCCGAACCCGTCGCTTGAGCGAGTGGCCTGACTCATGGGCGCGGAGCGGGACGGCGAGCTCGGGGCCGACGGAGAAACTTCATCGGAGGGAAAGACCCGAATGACCCGCATCGGATGGGTGGTGGATGTGCAGCGGGACTTCATGGAGCCGGACGGGCGACTCTACGTGCGCGACCTGTTCGACGATGGCGATCCCGGAGCGGTGACGGCCGAGCCCCGGCTGATCGAGGCCGTCGAATGGATGCATGCGCACGCGGGCCTGGTGGTGTATACGGGAGACTGGCACGGCTACGACGACGCCGAGATCGATGCGAGGAACCCGGATCCGGGCAAGGGCACCTACCCGCCCCACTGCATGGGCAGATCGACGGATCCCGCGGAGCGCCTCGGCGCGGAGATCATTCCCTCGCTGGCTTCCCCGGACTGCCTGGTGCTGCGGACGCACGCCACATCCACGGAGGTGCGCGCGCTGCTGGCGCGCTGGCGCCGCCGCCCCCGGCCGGTGCTCATCCGCAAGGACCGCTTGGACGTGTTCGAGGGCAATCGGGGGGCCGACCTCTTCGTGGAGTTGCTCGCGCGCGCGCTCGAGCCGGTGGAGTTCTTCGTGGCGGGAGTTGCGCGCGACGTGTGCGTGACCCAGGCGATCGACGGCCTCCAGGCCCGCGGCCACCGGGTCACCGCCATCCGGGACGCCATGTGGGGTCTCGGGCTCGAGGCGGAGGAGGACACCTTGGCGCGCTGGCGAGGGAAGGGGCGCGTCATCGAGGCGGCCGACCTTCCGCGCGACGAGGCCGAAGCCTGTGACGCGGGTGCGCACCGGGTGTCCGCGCCGTCGTCGATGGGTGTCCGGCGGCCCGTGGACGACCGGTAGAGATGCCGGACGCCGCCACGCCGTCAGCCGCCGGCTCTCCGCCCACTTTCCGGGGCATCACCGCATCGGGTCTGGCGTCGTCCGTGCGCGCCGTGCTGGAGCGCGCGCGGGCGGAGATTGACGACCTCGCCGGGAGCGGCGGGTCGCCCGCGAGCTACAACAAGATCATCCAACCCCTCGACGATATCGTTCAGCGGGTGGAGGAAGAACTTGCGCCGATCACGGTTCTGCTCGCGGTCGCGGAAACGCCGGAGCTGAGACGCGCCTACAACGCGGTCCTGCCCGAGATCGCCGCGTTCTGGTCGCGGCTCCCGCTGCACCGGGGCCTGTGGGCGGCGGTGCGGGAATTCTCCGGCACTCCGGAGGCGGAGGGGCTCGGCCCGCTGCGCCGCCGCAACCTCGACAGGATGATGCACCAGTTCCGGTCCGCCGGGGCCGATCTGGGTGACGAACCCCGCGTCCGCGTCGAGGAGATCCGGGTCGAGTTGTCACGGCTGGAACGGCGCTTCTCGGAAAACGTCCTCGATGCCACGGAAGCCTTTCGGCTGCACATCCCCGAGGATGACCGCTCCCGGCTCAGTGGGATTCCCGACACCGCCCTCGAGCTGGCCCGCCACAAGGCTCGGGCGAAGGACCTGGAGGGTTGGCTGCTGACGCTGGATTTCCCGTCCTTCGAGCCGGTGCTCAAGTACGCCCACGACCGCGAGCTGCGCCGGCGGCTCCACCAGGCCTATGTGGGACGCTGCCGGGACGGGGAGCTGGACAACCGCCCGATCATCGCGCGCATCCTGGAGCTGAGACGCGAGTTCGCCGGCCTGCTCGGGTACGGTGACTTCTCCGACTATCGCCTGGATGACGCCATGGCGCGCACCGGGACCCGCGCCTTCGACTTCGTCAGCGACCTGCGGGAGCGCACCCTTCCGTACTGGCGGCGCGATCTGGCGCTGGTTCGGGAGAAGGCCGCGCGCATGGGGCTCGAACCCCTGAAGCCGTGGGATCTGGCATACGTTGCGGAGGCGCTCCGGCGCGAGCGCTTTCAGTTCGATGACGAGGTCACGCGTCCCTGGTTTCCCCTCGACCGGGTCCTGGCAGGCCTGTTCGAGATCGTGGAGCGGGTTTTCGGAGTCCGGGTCGAGGAGGTGTCGGCCAGGGACCTCTGGCACGCCGATGTGCGTTCCTACCGCCTGATCGCGGAGGACGGCACCCGCCTCGGATACTTCCACACCGACTGGTTCCCGCGCACGGGAAAGCGCCAGGGGGCGTGGATGGCGACCCTGACCACCGGAGGTCCGCGGCCGGACGGGGACTTCGTTCCCCACACCGGCATGATGGCGGGCAACTTCGCCCCGCCGGTGCCGGGCAAGCCGGCCCTGCTCACGCACCGCAGCGTCCAGACCATCTTTCACGAGTTCGGGCATCTCCTGCACCACTGCACCTCGCGGGTGCCGCTGCCTTCCCGGTCGGGGATGCAGGTGCCCTGGGACTGGGTGGAAGTGCCCTCGCAGATCATGGAAAACTGGACCTGGGAGCGCGAGGCGCTGTCCATCTTCTCCGGGCACCACGAGACCGGGGAACCCCTGCCCGGCGACCTGTACGGCCGCATGCTGGCGGCGCGCCGCTTCATGGGCGGCCAGGCGCAGATGAGGCAGCTGGGGTTTGCGACCCTCGACCTGCGGCTTCATCGCGAGTACGATGGCACGCAGGAGCTGATGTCGTACGCGGAAAAGGTCATGAGGCCGTTCGCCCCGGAAGAGAGCTTCGCCAGGAGCCACATCCTCACCACCTTCAGCCATCTGTTTTCGGGTGGCTATGCCTCGGCCTACTACAGCTACATGTGGTCCGAGGTGCTGGAGGCGGACGCCTTCGGACGGTTCCGCAGGGAAGGGGTCCTCTCGCGGGAGACCGGCGCGGCCTTCATGGACACGATCCTGGCGCAGGGAGACAGCCGCGAACCGGACCGGATGTTCCGCGCCTTCATGGGACGGGACCCGGATCCGGACGCACTGCTGAGACGCAATCTGGGGGAGCTGGACGAGAGCCGGGCGGAAACGTGAGGGGTTGGCGCCGGTCACCGGCCGTGGAGGCGGGGCGGTTCACGCCGGATGCGTGCGTGGCGCCACCCTGAAACAAGGAAAGAGCGATGTTGTCGATACCACGTGCAGGCGCCGCGACGCTGCTGCTGCTCTCCGCCGGGTGCGTCTCCGGATCCGGCACGGCCGCGGGCGGCGGCTCGATGGCGCGCGCGGCCGATCCGGGCGCGGTGTACTGGCTCTATGTCGGGGCGGAGTCGGCCGACCTGATCCACCTCATCCGCTTCGACGGCACGCTCACCCTGGAGCAGACCACCATGGTGGGCGAAATCCCCACCGAAACCGAGGGGCCCCACGGGCTCCGCATCTCGCCCGACGGCCGCCACCTCTACATGACCACCGGACACGGCTTTCCGGACGGGAAGCTGTGGAAGTTCGAGGCCGGCCCGGACACGGTCGTCGCGGAGCCCATCCTGCTGGGCTACTTCCCCGCGACCATCGACCTCACCCCGGACGGCCTCTACGCCTTCGTCGTCAACTTCAACCTGCACGGCGAGCACGTGCCCTCCACCGTCTCGGTGGTCTACACCCCCGACTTGGTCGAAGTGGAGCAGATCGAGACCTGCACCATGCCCCACGGCGCGCGCATGGCGCCGGACGGGCTGTTTCTCTATTCCAACTGCATGATGGACGAGCAGGTGGTCGAGATCGACACCCGCACCTTCGAGGTGGCGCGCAGGTTCTCGGTCGCGCCCGGACGCGAGGGCCCGCTCGATGCGGAAGGGGTCGGCGAACGTATGGCGGGCGGCATGAGCGGGATGGGCGCCGGAGCGATGGCGGGCTCTCAATGCTCGCCCACCTGGGTACAGCCCTCGCCGGACGGCCTCAGCCTCTACGTGGCCTGCAACGCGGGGAGCCGCATCCTGCACCTGGACCGGCGGAGCTGGGAGCTGACCCGCGTGCTGAGGACCGGGACCGGTCCCTACAACCTGGCGATCACGCCCGACGGCCGCCTGCTGGTGGCGACGCTCAAGCAGGGAGCGGGGGTGGAGTTCTTCGACTTGCGCACCGGCGAAAGCCTCGCGCGCGGGCCCACAACGACCACGGTCACGCACGGGGTGGAGGTGTCGCCCGACTCGCGCTATGCCTTCGTGAGTTCGGAGGGGGTGGGCGCGGAGCCGGGCAAGGTGGACGTGTTCGACCTCGCCGATTTCTCCCGCGTGGGCGACGTGGAGGTGGGACAGCAGGCCGGCGGCATCGCGTTCTGGAAGATGGAGCTGCCCTGATCGCATCTGTTTCCGCGTCGAAGTCGGCCACCGGCACCGGGCGATGTCGCTTGGCGCCCGCACGCCGGTTCGGTGCCCGCTTGTTGACGATCCGAGGTCCCGCGGCAAAGAATCACAACTGAGCCAGGCGGGCGTAGCCTTCGCGCTTTCCATACAAGAGGATGTTCCCATGCGCATGATCGAGCGGAATCCCCCGTTCTCCCGGGGCCAGGCGAGTCTGGCGTCCGTCTTCCTGCTTCTTGTGCCCGCCCTGTGGGCGTGCGGGGAGATGGCCACCGCCACCCGGGTCACCTCCCCCATGGAGCAGTTCGGGCACGAGATCGGGGCCGACTACGTCCTCCCCAACTACGCGGCTCTGAGCGAGTACTGGGAGCTGCTGGCTTCGGAGTCGGATCGCATGATCCTCGAGTCCATCGGTCGGACCGAGGAGGGCCGCGAGCAGCTGATGGCGACCATCACCTCTCCCGCCAACCACCGCAATCTGCCCCGCCACAAGGAGATCGCGGAGCGGATGGCGCACGCGGACGGAATCTCGGAGGCCGAGGCCCGGGCGATGGCGGGGGAGGGCAGGGCCGTGGTCTGGATCGACGGCGGGCTGCACGCCAACGAGGTGCTCGGCGCGCAACAGCTGATGGAGTTGGTCTACCAGCTGGTGAGCCGCACCGACGACGAGACCATGCGCATCCTGGACGACGTGATCGTGCTCGTCGCCCACGCCAACCCCGATGGCCACGATCTGCTCGCCAACTGGTACATGCGCATCGAGACGCCCGAGGAGCGCAGCACGGGCGGCGCCCCGGTGCTCTACCAGAAGTACGCGGGCCACGACAACAACCGCGACTTCTACATGTCGGCCCTCGCCGAGACCACCAACATCAACCGCATCATCGCGCGCGAGTGGTTCCCGCAGATCGTCTACAACCACCACCAGACCGGCCCGCTTGGGACGGTCATGTTCGCGCCGCCCTTCCGCGATCCCCCCAACCACTACCTGGATCCGCTCATCCTCACCGGCCTCGACCGGGTCGGCTCGGCGATGCACCAACGCTTCGTCCTTGAAGGGAAGGGAGGCACCACCATGCGCAGCGGGGCGAGCTACTCGACCTGGTGGAACGGCGGCCTGCGCACGACCCCGTACTTCAAGAACCAGATCGGGCTGCTGACCGAGACCATCGGCAACCCGACGCCCATTGCGATTCCCTTCATCCCCCGGCGGCAGCTGCCCCACGGCGATCTGCCGCTGCCGGTGGAGCCCGGCCTGTGGCATTTCCGCCAGTCGGTCGATTATTCGATGACCGCCAATCTCGCGGTGCTCGACTTCGCCTCGCGCAACAAGGACCACCTGCTCTTCAACATCTGGCGGATGGGGACCAACTCCATCGAGCGCGGCAGCCGCGACCACTGGACGGTGCTGCCCTTCGAGATCGACGAGGCCGGCGGGACGGTCGCCGGCCTTGGCTCGCGCGCCGACTACGAGCGGCTTCTGCGGGATCCCGCGGACCGCGATCCGCGCGGCTTCATTCTGCCCTCCGACCAGCCGGACTTCCCGACCGCGACCAAGTTCGTGAATGCGCTCCTGAAGGGCGGGGTGCGGGTGCACCGGGCGACCGCCGACTTCGAGGCGGGAGGCACGAGCTATCCAGCCGGGTCCTACGTGGTGCTGGCCGCCCAGGCGTTCCGCCCGCACGTCCTCGACATGTTCGAGCCGCAGAACCACCCCAACGACTTCGCCTACCCGGGCGCGCCCCCGACCGCGCCCTACGACAACGCGGGGTGGACCCTCGCCTATCAGATGGGCGTCGAGTTCGACCGCATCCTTGACGGCTTCGACGGCCCCTTCGAGCTGATCGAGTGGCTGGCCGAACCTCCCGCCGGCACCGTCGCGGGAGCGGCCGATGTCGCCGGTTACCTGGTGAGTCACGACGCCAACGACGCCTTCGTCGCGGTCAACCGCGTGTTGGCGGCGGGCGGGAGCGCGCACTGGCTGCGGGATGACTTCCAGGCGGGCGGCTCGCGGCACCCGGCGGGGACCTTCTTCCTGTCCGGAGCGGGAGCGGACGAGGCGTCGGTCACCGCCATGGCGGCCGAGCTGGGCATCGACTTCGTTGGCCTGGAATCCGCGCCGTCGGGCCGCGCCTTCGAGCTCACCGCGCCGCGGATTGCGCTCGGCGACGTGTACGGCGGATCGATGCCATCGGGCTGGACGCGCATGATCCTCGAGGACTTCGAGTTCGACTTCGATGTGGTCTTCCCGCCCGACCTCGACCAGGGCAACCTGATCGAGAGGTTCGACGTCCTAGTGCTCGAGGACGGCGCGGTCCCGCTGCCGGGCCGCGATGCCGGCAGGACCATGCTGCCCGAGTTCGCGGCCACGGTGCCGGACGAATTCCAGAGCCGCATCGGAGCCTTCACCTCGGCGACCACGGTGCCCTCCGTGCTCGACTTCATCCGGGCGGGGGGGACGGTGGTGGCGATCGGCAGTTCGACCGCGCTGGCCTACCACGCGGACCTGCCCGTGCGCGACTATCTGGTGGGGGCCGATGGCCAGCCGCTGGCCTCCGAGGAGTACTACGTGCCCGGCTCGGTGCTCGACCTGCGCGTGGACGGTGCCCATCCGCTGGCCACCGGAGTCGGCGAGCGGGCCAACGTGCTCTTCAGCAGGAGCCCCGTGTTCGGCCTGCGGGGCGCGGCGGCGGGAGTTACCCCGGTCGGATGGTTCGACACGGATGCGCCGCTGCGGAGCGGATGGGCCTGGGGCCAGCACCATCTGCGGGACGGGGTCTCGATCGCCGACGCACGCCTCGGCGAGGGACGCCTGTTCCTGTTCGGTCCCAAGATCACCTTCCGCGCCCAGTCGCACGGGACGTTCCCGTTCCTGTTCAACGGCATCCACTACGGGGCGGCCCGCGAAGTCATCCTGCCGGGCCGCATGATGGCGGGTGGAGGATGATGGCGGTGTCCGCGGATCACGGCATGGCCGGGCGCGCCCGGTTGACCGCCGTCGCCGCGGCCCTGACCTTCGCCGGGGTCGTGGCGGCGAGTTCCACGCCAGCCCCGGCGTCCGCCCAGCTGCGCCTGGGCGGGCAGATCTCCTACGCCGATGATGTTCTGGGCGGTACCGTTGGCGTGGGGCCAAGGGCGGAGTTCGGGATTCCGGCGTTTCCGGTGCGGCTGGCGGCGTCGGGCGACTACTTCTTCCCGAACTGCAACCAGTGCCGCTATTGGGAGGCGAACGTCAACGCCCTTGTTTCGCTCCCATTGCTCCCCATCCCCTTCTTTCGCTACGTCGGCGGCGGCTGGCACCTGCAGAGCATCAAGGCGAACCCGTTCGAGGATGCGACCCGGGCGCGGGGTTTCAACGCGCTCGCGGGCCTGGACTCCGACAACACGAGCATTGAGGTTCGCTACGAGATCGTGGAGGACGTTGACAACCAGTTCGTGCTCTCGTTCGCGATCTTCCTGCTTTAGCCGGGCCCTCTTCCTGTAACCGGGGCCTCTTCCTGTAGCCCGACCCTCTTTCTGGAACCGAGCCTGTTCGGCGTCCTCCCGCCGCGGCGCCGTCAGGTCGGCTGGTCGCGCGGGCGCATCAGGATCTCGTTGATGTTGACGTGCGCGGGAGCCGTGACCGCGTAGAGAATGGCCGCTGCCACGTCCTCCGGGTCCATGGGCTTCTTGTCCCGCCAGCGCTGAACGAACCCCTCCCGGGTCTCCGGATCGGGGATGTGCTCCACCAGCTCGGTGGCGACAACTCCGGGCTGGATGTCGGTGATCCGGATGCCATGCGCGGCCGAGAGCTCCAGCTGCATCCCGGCCGAGATGCAGCGCACGGCGAACTTGGTGGCCGCGTACACGGTGCCCCCCGGGAAGGGGCGCCGCCCCGCCAGCGAGCCCACGTTCACGATGTGACCCCGGCGGCGCTCCAGCATGGCCGGAAGCGCGGCGGCGATGCAGTGCAGCACGCCCTTCACGTTCACGTCCACCATGCGCAGCCAGTCGTCCAGGTGGATTTCCCTGACGGGTGAGGTGGGCATGATGCCGGCGTTGTTCACCAGGATGTCCGCCGGTCCGAACTCCGCCGCCGCGCGCTCCACCAGCGCGAACACGGCCTCGCGGTCGGCCACGTCCGTGGCCACGGCCAGCGCGCGACCCCCGTCCCGGCGGATCCGCGCCACCACCTCGTCCAGGCGGTCGCCGCGCCGCGCCGCCACCACCACCGCGGCTCCCGCGTCGGCCAGCGTGACGGCGGTGGCCCGGCCGATCCCGCTCGATGCTCCGGTAACGATGGCGACGCTCCCGGTTAGAGATGCCGACACGATGCAGCCTCCTTTTTTTTGCGTGTGAACACCAGTCCAACGCATTATACTGAATCACGCCCCCGGGTAGCAGGGCGGTCATGGGCCCGGGAAAGCCATTACAGGAGGAGGAACCCGATGAAGCTGGTACGGAACGTAGTGTTGACCGTCTGTATGCTCGCCATGGCGGCAGGTCAGGCGCACGCGCAGTTCGAGAGCGTGGGGGTCATCGACTTCCCCACGTCGGCGAGCGGCGAGGCGCAGGACCACTTCCTGCGTGGCGTGGCGATCCTGCACAGCTTCGGCTGGATCCAGGCTCGAGAGCAGTTCCACGCCGCTCAGGAGCTGGACCCCGACTTCGCCATGGCGTACTGGGGAGAGTCGCTGGCCTACAACCATCCGCTGACGTCGCAGATGGACGCCACCGAGCCGCGCAAAGCCCTGGAGCGGCTGGCGCCGACGCGCGCCGAACGGCTGGCAAAGGCGCCCACCGACCGCGAGAAGGGCTTCCTCCACGCGGTCGAGATTCTGTGGGGCGAGGGCGAGCACGTCGATCGCCGGGTTGGCTACATGGAAGCCATGGAGCGGCTGTACGAGCAATACCCGGACGACCCCGAGGTGGCCGCCTTCTACTCACTGTCCATGTTGAGCGCCGTGGCCGCGACCCGCGACCTGAGCGGGCGCCTGAACGTGAAGGCGGGCACCATTGCGCTGAAGCTGTTCAAGGACAACGCGTACCACCCCGGGGCGGTCCACTACATCATTCACTCCTTCGACGATCCGATCCACGCGCCGCTGGCGCTCGAGGCGGCGCATCGCTTCGCCGAGATCGCGCCCGCGGTGTCGCACGCGCGCCACATGCCGACCCACATCTTCATCCAGCACGGCATGTGGGATTACGTCTCCGGGCACAACCAGTCGGCCTACGACGCCGCCCGCGAGCTGTGGGAGCCCGGCGAGCCCATGGGCGACGCCACCCACTCGCTCGACTGGGGCCAGTACGGCGATCTGCAGCTTGGCGACTATGAGAAGGCACGCCTCTGGATCCGGCGCATCGAGAAACTGGCTTCCGGGACCTTCCTGGAGTTCGGCGAAGGAGGCCCTTCGGAGGAGACCGGGCAGGCCCGGCCGCGCGGCGCCGAGCCGCTCCTCAAGGCCCGCTACATCGTCGACACCGAGGAGTGGGCGATTCTTCCCATCACCGACGAATCGACCGGCCACGAGCTGCTCGCCACCGCGCTGAGCGCGGCCCGCACCGGCGACCGGACGGCGCTGGAAGCCGCGGAAGCCGCGCTAAGCGAGAACGCCGATGCGCCTGGAGGTCGTTTCGGCAACTACAACGGCATCATGCACAATCAGGTGGCGGCGCTGCTGGAAGCGGACCGCGGCAACGAGGCCGGCGCCCGCGAGCTCATGGACCAGGCCGTCGAGACCGTCGAGGCGATGGCGCCCCCGCGCGGTTCGGCGAGCCCGATCAAGCCGGTGCACGAGTTGTACGGCGAGATCCTGGCCGGCTTCGGGGACCACGAGGCCGCCGCCGGCATGTTCGAGACCTCGCTGCTGCGCATGCCGAAGCGGCCTCGTTCGCTCCTAGGCCTGGCGCGCGCGAGCGTCGAGACCGGCGATTTCGAACGCGCCACCGAGGCCTACGAGACGCTTGTCAGCGAGGTATGGGTGGGCCGGGATACCTTCCCCGGGTACCAGGAAGCCCTCCGCTTCCTGGAGAGCACCGACAACAGCAGCCGCAGCAGGTAGCCGACGCGACAAGCGGCAGCAAAGCGAAAAGGCCGGCTCCCCCGGTGGAACGGGGAAGCCGGCCTTTCCTTGCCGGGTGGTCGACTACCGGTTCGCGAACACCGGCGCGGGCTGAGGCATGGCCATCCCGTCGTGACGTGATTCCGAAGCGCCGTAGTGGACGCCGGTGCCGTCGCCCATGACCGCCTGGCCGTAGCCGAAGCCGCCGGTGCGCGGAGGTCGCACGCTGATCTCGTGGCCCAACGCGGTCAGCTCGGCGCGCACCCACTCGGGCACCATCACTTCCATGTTCACGTCGCAACCGTCGAAGCTGCCCTTGGTGAAGCGGCCCGCCTCGTGCGCCTGCTGAATGTTCATCCCGTAATCGACGATGTTGGCGATGAACTGCGCGTGCGCCTGCGGCTGGTTGAAGCCGCCCATGATGCCGAAGCCGATCCGCTCCCCGCCCTCGTCGTTCACCATCAGACCCGGAATGATGGTGTTGAGTGGCCGCTTGTGCCCCTCGAGCACGTTGGGGTGGCTCTCGTCCAGCGTGAACAGCGCGCCCCGGTTGTGGAGCATGAAGCCGGTGCCGGGCGGAACCAGCCCGGAGCCGAAACCCGAGTAGTTGCTCTGGATGTAGGAAACGATGTTCCCGTCCTTGTCGATCGTGGTCAGGTAGATCGTGTCTCCGCCGTCCTCGTTGTCGAGCCCCACGAAGCGTGACGGCTCGACCGAGCACATCGCCTGGTCCATGTCGATGAGCCGGGCGCGCTCCCTGGCCCGCTCCTTGTCGAGCATCCCTTCGACCGGAACCTTGCTGAAGCGCGGATCGCCGACGTAGGTGATCATGTCGGCGTAGGCCAGCTTCTTGGACTCGATCATGACGTGCAGAGCCTCGGGGCTGTGGAAGCCGTACTCGCCGAGGGGGAAGTTCTCCATCAGGTCGAGCATCATGAGCGCGGCGATGCCCTGGCCGTTGGGGGGCATCTCGTGCACCGTCCAGCCGCGGTAGGTGGTGGAGATGGTCTCCGTCCACTCGGGCTCGTATTCCGCCAGGTCCTCCGGCGTCATGGTGCCGTCGAACTCGTCGGAGATGGCGATGATGGCCTCGGCCGTGGGGCCCTTGTAGTAGCCGTCGCGGCCGTCCGCGACGATGCGCCGCAGGGTGTTCGCGAAGTCGGGGTTCCTGAACACTTCGCCGACCTTGGGTGCCCGCTCGCCGTCCACTAGGTAGGTGTGGGCGCTGTTGGGGTGCTGCTGGTGCATGTCGACCGACCCGGCCCACATGCGCCCGGTGACCTCGTGGATGGGGAAGCCGTTTTCGGCGTACCAGATGGCGGGCGCCAGGATGGTGCCGAAGTCGAGGTTGCCGAAGCGCTCGCGCATGGCGTCCCAGCCGGCGATCACCCCCGGCACGGTGATCGAGTGGATGCCGCGGCGCGGCATGCTCTCGTGCCCCAGCTCCTTCAGGTACTGGGCGTCGAGGGCCGCGGGCGACCAGCCGCTGGCGTTCAGCCCGTAGATCTCCTCGGTCTCGGCCAGGTAGATGATGGCGAACAGGTCTCCGCCGATGCCGTTGGAGGTGGGATCCATGAGCGCGAGCGCCGAGTTGGCCGCTATGGCCGCGTCGATGGCGTTCCCGCCCTGCTCGAGGATCTGCACGCCCACCGACGACGCGAGCGGGTTGTTGGTCGCAACGATCCCCATTTCGGTGTTCACCACCGAGCGCCCGGTCACCGGGAGGGGGACCTCGCCGCGTTCCATCGCTGCCTGCTCCATCACCGCCTGTGGCGCGCAGGCGGTCGCGAGGGTCAGGCAGACGAAGGCGGCCAAGTTACGGACGGGACGGGAATACCGCATGCATAACCTCCGGCGGAAAAGCGGGCGGGCGCCCGGGGGCGCCCCTCGATCACAGTCGATATGTGTAGTTCAGCTTCAGGGCTCCGCCCCTTGACAGGGTCATGAACCTCGGATCCGCGCGCGGGTCGAAATCCAGCGTACTGCATCCGGAATCCGCTCCGTACATCGAGCAGTCCCGCCAGTTGTGCGTGTAGACCAGGTAGATGTCGTTTCCTGGCTCGACGATCCAACGCAGGCGCGCGAACAGGCCGACGATTTCGCTCCGGCTGTCGTACTGGAGCTGATTGGTGAGGCTTATCCAGGGGCTCGGGTTCCACTCGGTCTCGAGCTCGTAGAGACTGGTGGTGAAGTTGGCCGTCGGCAGGTGCGCGTCGTTGTATTCGATGTTTGTCGAGATGTTGATGCCCGGGTTGGGACGGAACGAGATGCGCCCTCCGTAGCGGGTCCGGGATCCGTCCCAGAAGCCGCCGGTGGTGATTCCTCCCCAGATGGACACCCGCCGCCGGCCGGCGGTGTTGCCGCGTATGGAATACTCCCAGTTGGTGTACTCGCCCGGCAGGATGTCGACCCCGTCCACGATCTCGTATCCTAAGTCCAGGAATTCGTAGACGCGCTTGGCGGTGATATCGAAGCCGTCCCCGCTCTCGAATTCGAAGCCGATCAGGTTGAGGTCCCACTCGCGCTCCTCGATGATTCCGGTGCCCAGCTCCTCCAGATGCCGGAACTGCACCGAGAAGTCCAACTGGCGGATCCAGTCGATGGACGACGGCCGCGGCGACCAGCCAATGCGCGGCTCGACCCGGCGGAAGTCGTTGCGGGGAACGAAGCCCACGGCCGGGCTGTAGTCGTCGCCGAACTGCCGGTAGGAGATGTGCGCCGACCAGATGTCGTTCGGGTAGGTGAGGCGGAAGCCGTGCGCGGAGAGATCCGTGTTGGTCAGCGCTACCGTCGGGTCCGGGTTTGAGTTCCAGACGTAGAACGCCTCCACCGAGAAGTTCTTGTTGCCCAGGAAGTTGCGCGTATTGAAAGCCAGGTCCACCCCTGCCGTATGCCGGTCGGCCGGCGAAGCCGCCGCTTCGCCTGGCAGAGGGACTCCGGCCGATGTTGCGCGCCGCGTGTAGATGGCTCCGATGGTCGACTGCTCGAAGATGCGCCGCTTGACGCGGGCCACGGAGAACTGCTCGCGCGTGAAGTCCTGGACGATCCCTTCGGAATCCGTGTAGTCGTGGTTCCCGGTGCCGATCTGGTAGAACCCGAGTTCGTACCTGCCCGCCTGGCCGGCCATGCGGGTTCCGTATTCGATGGGAATCTCCTGCCCCGCGTTCAGGCCGATGCGCCGGGAGAAGAACGGCTGCGGGTTGCTGCGGGGAGCGAAGCTGAAGACCCCGGAGCCCTCGAGGAAGAAGGCGCGCCGCTCGCGGAAGCGCTGGGGAAAACGGGTCAGGTTGACCCGGCGCTCGTCGCTCTCGACCTCGGCGAAGTCGGTGTTGATGGAGGCCGAGGCGCGCAGGCTGGGCGTGATGTTGTAGTCGATGTCGAGGCTGATGTCCCTGGGGAAGGTCGTGGGCTCGACCGTTCCCGGCTGATTGCGCCAACTGCCGATGGCCGAACCGCGCAGTTCCAGCCCGTAGCCGCGCTGGATCTCGTCTTTGCGGATTCCCACCACGTCCCCGGCGAAGATCGGCCTGAAGAGCCCCTCGGTGCGCCGCCATCCGCGCCAAAGGATTTCCTCGTTGTTGCGCCGGATGGTGCGCTGGAAGTTGATGCCCCAGTGGTCGGCGTCCTGGTCGAAATTGAGGGTTCGGAAGGGGATGCGAATCTCGGCGGACCAGCCATCGGGCCGGCGGTAGGTCCGCGCCTCCCAGATGCCGTCCCATGCCTTGGTAATGCCGCCGCCGCCCCAGCCGCCGCCACCGCCGCCACCGCCCCGTCCACCACCGCTGCCGGTGATGAGGCCGTCGCCCATGAGGCCGTTGGGGTTGATCTCGAAGAAATACCCGGTGCGTCCGTCGTTGAAGGTGTCGAGGATCCACATGAAGCGGTCGTCGGTCATCAGCGGCGCGTCCCGCTGCATCTGGTAGGCGAGAATGCCTTCGGGATCGTCGTAGAGGATCGCGCTGATGTAGATGTTGTCCTCGTCGAAGAGAACCCGCACCTCGGTCCTCCGGGAGGGGACGCCGCCTTCGACCGGCTCCTGCTGCGTGAAGTCGGTGATGGGAACGGCGCGGCTCCACATGGCTTCGTCCAACACGCCATCGAGGCTGATGCCCATGTCGGGAAGGAGGGGCTCGGCCTCGAGCACGACGACCGCGGCTCCACCGTCAGGCGGATTCTGAAGCTGCTGGTCCTGCGCGAGCGCGGGAGACGCCACCACCGCCGCACCCAACGCCAGGTATACTGCCCGGCCAATCTTCGACATGGATTTCAGGTCCTGGATTTCAGGAATTGTGAGGTCCTTGGCCCGGACAGTCGCGCCCCGACCCCGCAGCATCCGCCGCGCGCCATTTCAAGGACACCCCGAAGGCGAGGAATGTTGGGAGCTTCATCCGGGAATTCCGGGAAGCGTGTCATGTAGCGGTCCGGCCCCGAAAAAGGCCCCTCCGCGAGAGCAGCGAAGGGGCCCGGAACTGCTGAGAGATTCAACGATCAGCCGCCGCTGGGCCAGGCGGGACCCATGTTCATGCTGGTCACCTCTCCCATCCCCGTGTAGACGAACTTCTGAACCCGCTTCCCTTCGTAGGTCTCGGTGGTGAAGATGTTGCCCTGCGAGTCGGTGGCGATGCTGTGCACCGCGAAGAAGAGACCCGGCTGGCGCCCGCCGTCGCCGAAGCTGTAGAGGACCTCCATCGTCTCGCGCAGTATGACGTAGACCTTCATGTTCTGGCCGTCCGCTACGTACATGTAGGTCTGCTCGGAGTCGGGCGAGAAGGCGACGTCCCAGGTGGAGCCCTGCGACAGGGTCTCGGGCGCGATGAACACCTCGTCAACATAGGTGCCGTCGGTCTGGAAGACCTGGATGCGGTCGGATGCGCGGTCGCACACGTAGACCAGCCCGTCGCGCGACGGATCGGCGCAGTGCACCGGCCCGCGGAACTGCTGGGCGGGCGGGATTTCCGGCGAGTAGGGCATGAACTCGTACTCGTCGTCCGGCTCGTTGCCGTACGCACCCCAGAAGCGCTTGAATTCGCCGGTGTCCATATCGACGACGACAACCCGCTTGTTGAGGTATCCGTCGGCCATGTAGGCCTCGTTGGCCGCGGCGTCGAAGGCGATCTTGGCGACGCGGCCGAAGTTCTCCGTGTCCATGCTGTTCTCGCGCATGCCGGAGCGGCCGATCTGCATGAGGAACTCGCCCTCGCGGGTGAACTTCACCACGTGGTTGTCCTGGCCGCCGTTGCCGCCGATCCAGACGTTGTCCATGTGGTCGACCACGATGCCGTGGTTGGACGTCGGCCACTCGTAATCGGCACCCTCCTGGGGTCCGCCCCAGGCGTTGACCAGATTGCCCTCGGGATCGAACTCCAGAACCGGCGGCGCCGGCTGGCAGCACTCGCTCAGGGGCGGGTCCTGGGCGAGCCCGATCTCGGTGCGCGCCGCGAACTGGTCCGGGGTGTTGCGGTGCACGATGTAGACGTGGTCGCGCGAGTCGACCGCCACGCCGATGGTGGCGCCGAGCAGCCAGTGGTTCGGGAGCGGCTTGGGCCAGAAGGGGTCCACCTCGAACATCGGCGCCATGCCGTCGCCTCCGTCCATGTCCATCGACACTTGGGCCGACTGCGTGCCGGCGTCCGCGCAGGCGGCCACGAGGGCCACGAGAATCGCCCCGGCAAGAAGATCGCGTGTTCTTCTCATCCCTTTCATCTCCTTTGTCGAAAAAGGCTGGATCACCAGCGCCAAGAGGGATCTGCGACAGAACATCAGTATACGGCGTTGATGCCGCGCGCGCACATTCCCAAGTACACGGAGGTCGGCTTGTTCGCGGAAGGCCGCGGCGGTTACGATTCCTCCGCCTCCGGTCGGCGTCGCAGTGGATCACGGCGCCCGGCCGGCATCCCGGCGCCCCCCAGCTTCCCGACAACCATGCGCGGAACCCACCTTGCCATCGTCGGTCTCGCCCTCGTCGTCGCGGGGGTGGTGAGCCTGACGCGTCCTTCCGCGCCGCTGGAAGGGGCTCCCGTGCCTCACGACATCCCCGCCGACGCCATCGTGCGCATGTTCGTGAAGCCCGAGGAAGACCGCCTTAGGCTCCTAGTGCGGGTGCCGCTCAACACCATGCAGGACATCGTCTTCCCGACCTTCGGACCGGGCTACCTAGATATCCCGGAGGCCGAGGACGAGATCCGTCAGGGCGCGATGCTCTGGATCGGCACGCCGCTGCAGCTCTTCGAGAACGGGGAGCGGCTTCCCGCGCCCGAACTGGTGGCCGCGCTCGTCTCCATTCCCTCGGACCGCTCCTTCACCAGCTATGAGGCGGCGCTGGAGCACGTCACCGGTCCGCCGCTCGCTCCCGAGACCCAGCTCGTCTGGCAGCAGGCTCTGCTCGACATCCTCTTCGAGTATCCCATTGCGTCCGCGGACTCCGATTTTTCGATGGATCCCGGGCTGGAGCGGCTGGCGCTCCGGGTGAACACGATCCTTCGCTTCCTGCCCGCGGAGGGCTCGGAGCGGCTCTACCAGTACACGGGCCATCCCGGGGTCGTGCGCCTGGATCCCCGCTGGCACCAGGCGGCGTGGCGCTTCGTCGTGCTCGGCTTTCAGCACATCCTGGACGGCATCGACCACCTGCTCTTCCTGCTCTGCCTGGTCGCGCCGCTGCGCAGGATCCGCTCGCTGGTGATTCTCGTCACCGCCTTCACGGTTGCCCACTCGGTGACGCTGGCGGCCTCCGCCTTCAACTTCGCCCCCAACACCCTCTGGTTTCCGCCCCTGGTCGAGACCCTCATCGCCGCCTCGATCGTCTACATGGCGCTCGAGAACATCGTGGGCACCAAGGTGAAGACCCGCTGGATCATCACCTTCGCCTTCGGCCTGGCCCACGGCTTCGGGTTCTCCTTCGCGCTGCGCGAAACCATGCAGTTCGCGGGGTCGCACCTGGTGACCTCGCTGCTGGCGTTCAACGTCGGGGTGGAGCTGGGTCAGCTCGCCGCGCTGTTGATCATCGTGCCGGCGCTGGAGCTGCTCTACCGCTTCGCGATCAGGGAGAAGATCGGCAACATCCTGCTTTCCGCCCTGGTGGCGCACACGGCGTGGCACTGGATGACGGAACGGTGGGGCGTTCTCACCCAGTACACGTTCCGCTGGCCGGTTTTCGACCTGGGGCTCTTGGCGCGCACCCTGGCGTTGGTGGCGCTCACGCTCGCGGTAATGGGGGCCACCTGGCTGGTGATCGGCTGGATCCGGCGGCCGGAAGGGAAGGGGGGAGAATGAGAAGCCGTTCCGGCGCCGACACGCTCCTCCCCGCGGGATTGCTGCTTGTGCTGCTCGCGGCGTCCGGCTGCTCCGGGCGAGCCAATGAGCCGTCGTCCGATGAAATCCCGATCTTCCGGGGCGCGATCGACCTCGAGATCGGAGAGATCGACGAGTACGATCCCCACCTCTTCACGAGGATCCCCTCGATCGTGGAGGGCCCGAGCGGTCGGCTGATCGTTGCCGACATGCAGTCGCACGAAGTGCGGGTGTTCGGGCCCGAGGGGCGCTTCCTTTTCCGGTTCGGAGGCCAGGGGGAAGGTCCCGGCGAACTGACGCAACCCTGTTGCCTCGCGTTCGGGCCGGACGGCGCGCTCTGGGTGCGGGAGAGCACCCGCTACAGTGTGTTCCGGCTGGCGGACGCTGGTGCGGACCACGACCGCATCGTGAGGATCGCGCACGCAAGTCTGGGCCTGGTCGCACCGGTCACCTTCGACGCGGAGGATCGGCTTGTGGACATCGGCTCGATAATGGTCGAGGGCGGGTACCTCACTGCGCGCCTCCACCACGGTGCGGGCGGCGCCGTGGACACGGTCCGGATGGCGGATCCGGAGCGGCAGGCGACGGGGTCGACCACGGTGGAGCGCATGTTCGGGGAGATGGCTATCGCCGTTCACATCTTCCAGCCGTCCGGCCCGCGCTGGATTCACGCCCACGGCCCCGGCGGCGTGTGGGCCGAAGCGGTCACCTCGGAGTACTCGGTCACGCTCCACCACCCGGACGGAACCGTTTCCCGGATCGAGGGGCCGCGACTTCCGGGCCCGCCGCTCGGTCCCCCCGAGCGGGAGCGCGCGCAGTCCTCCATCGACCGTGACCTCAGCAGGGCGAACCTCCGGAGCCATCCCTTCGGGATTCCCGACCGCAAGCCGCCGCTGGCCGACATCTTCTTCGATCGCTCCGGCCGCCTGTGGATCGAGAAAACGGGTGCGGACGGCGACGAGATGCGGGAGGCGGACGTCTACGCGGGGACCGAGCTGGTGGCGCGGTATCGGTGGCCAAGCCGCGTCGGGGTGGGAGAGGTTCCCTGGGTGAGCGAGTCAACGCTCTACGGCACGACGAGGAACTCGATGGATGTCCAGCGCGTGGCGAGAGTGAGGTTCGAACCCCAGCCTTGAATGGCGCGGATGATACTGTCAGCCGCCGATCGGGCGACCTCGCAGGCCGTCCCCTCAGGACCTCAGCTACCGATTCCGAAGCAGTAGAAGAACCCGTTGCCGCCCGTGCCCTGCAGATCCTCCTGGCCGCAGCCGCGCGAGGCGTGCGCCGAGTTCCAGGAAGTGGGGTTCTGCCCGCCGCCCACGCGGTCGTGGTGGCCGACCAGCGCGCTGCCGTCGCCGCTGTTGCTGGTCCAGTCCTCGCAGGTGGTGTCGCCATCCGCGTCTGAGACCATGCCGTCCATGGTCGACCCGGTGATGATGTCGTGCATGTTGGGCGAGTCGCCCCGGCCGTTCACCTGGTCGCCGCGCTCGGTGAGCGAATTCTCCTTGCCGAGCAGGTTGCTCTCGGAGTGGAGGTCGTCAAGATCGCGGGCGACCATGGTGCCGGCGTAATTGTACCAGGGGCCGTCGCCGATGCGGTCGCGCGCGTTCACGGCCGCCTCGCCGCCGCCGCCGGTCGCGCTCAGGTAGGCACGCCAGATCAGGTCGCCGGCACCCACCGCGTAGGCGCGGTCCTGGCAGATCTGGTCGGCTCCCTGCAGGCCGCCGAGGTTGGCTCCGTCGCCGGAACCGGCGCTGGTGAGGAAGAAGTTCATCTGCCCGCTCTGCGCGGCCGCGACCTGGGCGGAAAGCACGAGCGTCATGACGAGGATCGGGAGTAGCTTGCGCATGCGTCATCTCCTCTTGCTGGGACGGCCGGCATGGCGTGATGCGGGCTGAGCGCAAAGCAGGTCGCAGGGCCGCATCGATGATTGCGGAGACCGCCTGGAATCGCCGAGTCGGTATAGTATCAGATTGGGCGACCTCGGCGCGCCCGGCAAGATCATCCAGCCGTTTGCGGATGTCCCGCGAGGTGTTGTCCGGCACGATCATCCGCCGGCTCCCCGGCCCTCCCGGGTCTTGCCGGGCGGCAAGGCGCGGCTCAATACTGGCACGGGCGGCGATTCGACCGCCGCCCGGCCGGAAACCGCCAACCATTCCCCGTCAACACGGATGGTACTCATGCCAGGAACTCGCAGATGGAGCCCGTGGTCGTTGGCCGCACTTCTCGCCGCGCTGGGCTGTGGTGGCGGGGGAGATGCGGGTGATTCGATGGACGAGACCGGGATGGCCGAAGAACCGGCCGCCATGGACGACGCCATGAGGGTCCGCATCACCGAACCCGCCGACGGCGCGACGGTCGACGGCGGCTCCGTTCGGGTCGTTTTCGAGGTCGACAACCTCGAGGTCGTCGAGGCGGGAGTGATGGACCCGGGCACCGGTCATCATCATCTGCTAATCAACGCCGACCTCACGCCCGCCGACCAGCCCATCCCCGCGGTCGAAGGAAGCTACGTCCACTTCGGTCTGGCCCAGACGGAGTACGAGATGACGGACCTGGAGCCGGGCGACTACACGATCATCGCGGTCGTGGCGGACGGCTTGCACGTGCCGCTGCAACCCTGGGTGATCGACACGGTTCGCTTCACGGTTCGGTAGCCGCGCCTCCAGCGCCCCCGGATCCCCATCCCGGATCTGGAATCCCCCGGGGGTGGAGCGGATCGGCTCGCCTATCGGGTGCAGGCGATTTCGCCGGGTCCGCCCGGATTCCCCAGCGTGGTCGCCGTCGCGTTGCCGTAATAGACGGAGCACCCGTCGGCGGCTCCGAAGGCCTGGTGGGTTGCGGTTGCGGACCAGCCGGTACCCGTTGCTTCCGCGATGGAGACGGTCACCCGGTCCGAGGAAGAGAACTCGAGGTCGTTGAAGTTGCTCGAGTAGGTCAGACTGTCGGCGTAGTGGATCTCCTGCTGGGTGGCCAGGTTCCTGAGATCCGCCTGCATCGTCGCCACGAAGGCCCGGTCGCGCGCCGCCGTCAGCCGTGGAATCGCGATGGTGGCCAGAATGCCGATGATCAGGGTCACCAGAAGTAGCTCGATGAGAGAAAACCCGTGTGAACCGCGCATTGCCCCCCCTTTGGATGATTGTCTCGCGCGGTTTCCGGGCCGCGCCTCCCGTTGACACCCCATGAATCCAAACACTCCAGGCCGGGCGCTGCCATGACTGGATGGGGCGTTCCGGAGGGAGCCCGACGCGAGGGGCGTGGAGGCGGGCGACCAGAGGGCGCGGAGACGGCGGCGCGCGGCTCACATCTACCGCGCCGCTTGCGCTCCAGGTTAGACTATCCGTCGGTGGGAGCGGAAGCGGGTTCCGCGGCGACCGGAAGCCCGCGCAACCCAAACGACATGAACCGGCTCAGCCTGAGCCCGTGCGGAGGGCGGACATGGAGAACGGCGGGGCGCAGAACGGCACTCTTTCGATTACCGACAATCGTACCGGCGCCAAGTACGAGGTCGACATCCTGGAAGGCGACGTGATCCGGGCCATGGATCTGCGCCGGATCAAGGTCCGGGACACCGACTTCGGCATGATGGCTTACGATCCCGGCTTCTCGAACACGGCCAATACCCGCAGCACCATCACCTACATCGACGGCTCCAAGGGGATCCTGCAGTACCGCGGCTACCCCATCGAGCAACTGGCGGAAAAGTCCACCTTCCTGGAGGTGGCCTACCTGATCCTCAAGGGTGAGCTGCCGACGTCCGACGAGCTGGACGCCTTCCGCCACGAAGTCAGGATCCACACCTACATCCACGAGAACCTGACCAAGCTGATAGACGCGTTCCGTTACAACGCGCACGCGATGGGAATGGCGATCAGCACGGTGGCGGCGCTGTCCACCTTCTACCCCGAAGCCAGGAACATCCACGACCCGGAGAATCGCTGGAAGCAGATGGTGCGCCTGATCGCCAAGATGCCCACCATCGCGGCCTTCACCTACCGCCATCACAAGGGGCTGCCGCTCGCCTATCCCGACAACAACCTCAACTACACGCAGAACTTCCTGTCGATGCTCTTCCGCGTGGGCGTTCGCGAGTACGAGCCCCATCCGGCGCTGGAGCGCGCCCTGGAGGTGCTGTTCATCCTGCATGCCGACCACGAGCAGAACTGCTCCACGACCGCGATGCGCGTCATCGGCAGCTCCCAGTCCGACCCCTATTCCGCCCACGCCGGCGCGATGGCGGCACTGTTCGGGCCTCTTCACGGAGGCGCCAACGAGGCGGTTCTGCGCATGCTCGAGGAGATCGGCAGCACCGATCACATCCCCGAATTCATGGAAAGCGTGAAGCGCGGCGAGCGGCGTCTGATGGGCTTCGGACACCGGGTGTACAAGGCCTACGACCCGCGCGCCAGCATCATCAAGCGGACCGCGCACGAGGTGTTCGAGGTGCTGGGCAAGAATCCGCTTCTCGACATCGCCCTCGAGCTGGAGAGGATCGCGCTGGGAGAGGAGTATTTCATCCGGCGCAATCTGTATCCCAACGTCGACTTCTACTCGGGGCTCATCTATCAGTCGATGGGGTTCCCGACGGAGATGTTCCCGCTGCTCTTCGCCATTCCCCGCACCGTGGGCTGGCTCACGCAGTGGGAGGAGATGGTCAACGACCGCGAGCAGCGCATCGCGCGTCCGCGACAGGTCTTCGTGGGATCCGAAGAGCGTCCCTACCCTGAAAGCGGTTGATCGAGCTCCTCGACCTCGAACATCTAGGTCTTCGGGGCGCGATCTCATCCTTTCTGCTGGAGGTCCCCGAGCCGGTTCTGATCGATCCGGGACCGGCGACCTGCCTGGATGCGCTCCGGGCCCGCTTGGCGGAGCGAGGTCTCGCGATCTCCGACCTGCGCGCCGTCCTCCTCACCCACATCCACCTCGATCACGCCGGCGCGACGGGGCATCTGGCGGGCGAGAACGAGGCGCTTACCGTGCATGTCCACGCGGACGCAGCGCCCCATGTTGCCGATCCCGAGCGCCTGGTGCGAAGCACGCGGCGCACGTTCGGCGAGGCCCATGATCGCCTGTGGGGGGAGGTGCGCCCGGTGCCGGCGCGCAACATCCGCCCGTGGGCGCCGGGGGAGCGCGCGCCGCTGCCGCTCCTGCGCCCCATCTCCACGCCAGGCCACATCGGCCATCACGTCGCCTGGCTGCACGACCGCGACGGCGTGCTGCTGTGCGGCGACGCGCTGGGTGTGATTCTCGACCGCCGCGCTCCCGTGCACCCGCCCACCCCGGCGCCCGGAGTGGACGCGGAGGCCTGGCAGGCCACGCTGGAGCGGGTGCGGATCTACGATCCCGACCGCTTCGCGGTGGCCCACTTCGGCATCTACGACGACTTCGACGCCCGACGGGAAGAGCTGAGCGAAGCGCTGGCGGCGCTGGAGGACAGGGTGCGGGCCAGCCTGGACGCGGACGACCCGCGGCTGGCCGAGGAATTCGAGACGGAGACGAGGGAACGGCAGGCGGCGGTGATCGGGCGGGAGAGAGCCCTACGCTATTTCGATGTCTTCAACGCGACCAACGACTGGGCGGGAATGCGGCTCTACCTGAAGCGCTTCGCTTGACCGTGCGCCGCTGGTCCCTATCTTTCGCCGTTGACAACGCGGAAGCGAGGATCGCACGTTCCCTCCACCTTCGGCGCCAGGCGCCGCAGGGTTACGAGACGGGTCGGCCGACGAGCAGCGTCGATCGGTCGCCCGGCGTTTCGTGTCCCGGGGTGGCCCGGGTTTTTTGTCCCACGTCACCTGCCGGACGGCAGCTTCATTCAACCACGGAGGAAACAGGCTATCAAGGAACAGAGGATCCGAGTCAACGACCAGATCAGGATCAGTCCCGTTCGACTCATCGACGAGCGGGGCGCCCAGGTGGGTATCGTCTCCATAGAGGAGGCGCGCGAAAGGGCCGGCAGGGCCGGCTTGGATCTCGTCGAGGTGGCGCCGGCCGCGCGTCCGCCCGTATGCCGGCTCATGGACTACGGGAAGTACAAGTACAACGCGGCCCGCAAGGCCAAGGAAGCAAAGAAGAAGCAACATCACATACAGATCAAGGAAGTGAAGTTCAGGCCCGGAATCGAAGATCACGACTACGACTTCAAGGTCCGCCACGCCCGCCGCTTCCTCGGCGATGGCAACAAGGTGAAGCTGACGATGATGTTCCGTGGGCGGCAGCTTTCCCACCCCGAGATCGGACTGGAGGTGCTGAGGCGGGTGACGGACGATCTGGAAGAGGTCTCCAAGATAGAGACGCGCCCCGTGAGGGAAGGGCGCACGATGACAATGGTGCTGGCTCCGAGGAGTTGATCGTGCCGAAGATGAAGACCAATCGCGGAGCGGCCAAGCGGGTCCGCCGGACCGGCCGCGGCAAGCTCCGCAGGATGAGGGCCTACAAGAGCCACATCCTCACCAAGAAGACCCGGAAGCGGAAGCGTCGCCTGCGCTCCGCCACGGTGGTGTCCAGCGCGGACGAGCGGAGGCTCCGCCGCCTGCTTCCCAACACATAAGGCCGCCGTGGAGAGAACCCCATGCCCAGAACAACCGGCGCCCCCGCGCGCAAACGTCGCAAGAAGAAGATTCTTCGCCAGGCCAAAGGCTATTTCGGCGCCAGAAGGAAGTTGTACCGCACGGCGAAGGACGCCGTGGAGCGCGGCTGGGAGTACGCCTACCGGGACCGCAAGCAGAAGAAGCGGAACTTCCGGCGACTCTGGATCACGCGCATCAACGCGGCCTCACGGCAACACGACCTGTCCTACTCCCGGTTCATCAACGGCCTCCAGCGAGCGGGCATCGAGCTGGACCGCAAGTCGCTGGCGGATCTGGCCGTGCGCAACCCGGAGGCTTTCGCGGCCCTGGCGGACCGCGCCAAGCAGGGACTGGCCAGTGCCTGAGCGCGGTTCGCGCGTCTAGTCCGACCCCTCGTGTCAGAGGCCGGCTCCCTCCTGGATGAGCTCCGGGCGCTCGAACGGGAGGCACAGGATGCCATCGCCGGCACGAGTGATCCCGCGGCCCTGGAGCGGGTCCGGATAGCATTCCTGGGTCGCAGGGAAGGGCGCGTATCGCGGATCCTGCGCCAACTCGGCGGCATCCGCCCGGAAGCGCGCCCGGCCGTGGGCGCCGAGGCGAACCGGGTCAAGCAGGTGCTGCGCGGCGCACTGGAGGAGCGGGAACGCCACTTCGCGCATGAGCGCGCGGACACCGGCACGCCGGCCTTGGACCTCACGCTTCCCGGGCGGGACCGATGGAGGGGCGCGCGCCACCCCGTCACCCGGGTCGTCGACGAAATCTGCGACATTTTCGCGCGTCTGGGATTCACGCGCGCGCGGGGGCCCGAGGCGGAGACCGAGTGGTACAACTTCGTCGCGCTCAACACGCCCCTGGACCACCCCGCCGCGGACGAGCAGGACACCCTCTACCTGAAAGGCGGAGGGCTCCTGCGCAGTCACACCTCTCCGGTCCAGATCCGGATCCTCGAGGAGTATCGCCCACCGGTGCGCATCCTCGCCCCCGGCCCGGCCTACCGGCGCGACACCTGGGACGCGACGCACGCGCCCGCGTTCTTCCAGATCGAAGGGCTGGCGGTGGATGAGGGCATCACCTTCGTGGACTTCAAAGCGACCCTGTCGGAGTTTGCGCGCCGGTTCTGGGGACCCGGCACGCGCGTCCGCTTCCGCCCCAGCTACTTCCCGTTCACGGAACCGAGCGCCGAGGTCGACGTGAAGAGGCGCGTGGTGGGTGCGGACGGCGACGTCGCGGAGACCGCTTGGCTGGAGATCATGGGAGCCGGCATGGTCGATCCGGCGGTGCTCGAGAACGTGGGCATCGATCCCGAGCGCTATTCGGGCTGGGCGTTCGGCATGGGGCCGGCGCGCATCGCCATGATCAAGTACGGGATTACCGACATCCGGACGCTCTACGAGAACGACATCCGCTTCCTCTCCCAGTTCGCATGAACGTCTCGCGCCGGTGGTTGCAGGCCGTGGCGCCGGGGCTCGACCTGGGTGCCGGGGAAATCGCGTCGCGGCTGGCCATGCTCGGCGCGCCCGTGGAGGGGGTCACCGACCTGACCGCGGGGATCGCCGGGGTGGTGATCGGCCGCGTGGAGCGCGTGCGCCGGCACCCGAACGCGGACCGGCTGACGGTCTGCGAGGTCGACGGGGGCAACGGCGCCGTGCAGGTGGTGTGCGGGGCGCCCAACGTCCGCGCGGGCGCCTGCTACCCCTTCGTGCCGGTGGGCGCCCGCCTTCCCGGGAACGTGCGCATCAAGCGGGTCCGCATCCGCGGCCAGGAGTCCCGCGGCATGCTCTGCTCGGCTCGTGAACTGGGGCTCGGCACCGACCACCGCGGCATTCTCGAGCTGGCGGGACAGTTCGACCCGGGAAGCCCCTTCGCCCCCACCGTCGGCCTGGACGACCACCGCCTGGATATCGAGGTCTCTCCCAACCGGGGGGACCTGCTCTCCCACGTGGGCGTGGCGCGCGAGCTGGTCGGTGAAGGCGGGATCCGCCTGGCCGATCTCCCCGGGACGATCGAGCACGAGCTCGCGGTGCGCACCGGATCGCCGGCGGTCGAAGGGGCGGGGGTGCGCGTCCGCATCGACGACCCTCGGCAGTGCTGGCGCTACATGGCGGCGGTCGTGAGCGGGGTGCGGGTCGGTCCTTCCCCGGAGTGGCTGGCGTCCCGCCTGCGGGCCGCGGGCGCCCATCCCATCAACAACGTGGTGGACGCCACCAACTACGTGCTGCTGGAGCTGGGTCAGCCGCTGCACGCCTTCGATCTTGCGAGGGTTGCGGGACCCGAGATCGTGGTCCGGGGGGCCCGACAGGGCGAGACGGTGCGGACGCTGGACGGCGAACAGCGAAAGTTGGACGAGGGAATGCTTCTCATCTGCGATCCCGGGGAGGCGCTGGCCATCGCCGGAGTCATGGGCGGGAGCGAGTCCGAGATCGGCGAGGGGACCACGGACGTCCTCCTGGAATGCGCGCTCTTCAATCCGAAGGGGGTGCGCGCGGCGCGACGGGCGCTGGGCATGTCGACCGACGCCAGCCACCGCTTCGAACGCGGAGTGGACCCCGCCGGGCTGGAGCGTGCGATTCGGCGCGCGGTTTCGATCATCGTGGCGACCGCGGGCGGCGAGCCGGCGCCCACCCTCCTGGACGTCTGCCCCCGGCCCTGGCGCGCGCCCGTCGTGATGCTTCGTCCCGAACGCGTCGAGCAGCTGCTGGGCGTCCGCTTCGAAGCCGATGACATCGTGGACCTGCTAGAGCCGCTGGGATACCGTTGCGGGCCGGCCGCCGGCGCCATCAAGGTCACGATCCCGGGGCACCGGAGCTACGACACCCTGCGCGAGGTCGACCTGATCGAGGAGATCGCGCGCGCCCACGGCTACGATCGCTTCCCGGACAGCATGGGTGCCTTCCGCCCGGGGACAGTCCCGGACGACCCCCTCCTGCGGTTGCACGACCGTCTCAGGACGACCTTGGTGGGTCGTGGCTTCCTGGAGGCGCACACGACCGCGTTCGCGCCCGCGGACGAGGGAGAGGTGGAGGTGCTCAATCCGGTCTCCGCGGAAGAGAGCCACTTGCGCCGGACCGTGCTCTTCGGGCTTCTGCACGCGGTCGAGCACAACTTCGCGCGGGGCGCTAGCGACATCCGGCTTTTCGACATGGGCGCGGTATTCGGCGCCGGCGGGTCCGGCGGGTCGCCGCGCGAGACGAATCGGCTGGCGGTCGCGCTGACCGGGCGGCGGCGGCCCCGCCACTGGTCCGTCGAGGATCGGCCGTGGGACGAGTGGGAGCTGCGCGGCCTGGCCGAGGAACTGGTCGCGGTGGTGCTCCCGGGAGAGTGCTCGGTGGAGCCCGGCACCTTCGACTCGACCTTCTTCGAGGAGGGGTGCGAGTTTTTGCTGCGGGCGGCCGACGGCTCGGTGGTGGGCGGCGCCGGCAAGGTGCGCGCGGACCGGGTGAGCGCCCCCGTCCGGGCCGGACCGGTCTGGGGGCTGGAACTCGAACTGGGGGACGGTGCCCGAGGGCGGCCCGATCCGGCCTTCCGCCCGCTTCCCGCATTTCCGGCGGTGGAGCGTGACCTGGCCCTGCTGATTCCCGATTCGCTCCCGGCCCGACGGGTGTTGGAGTTCCTCGAGAACGGCGGAGGCAGGGACCTCGTCGGAGTGTCCGTCTTCGATCTGTTCCGGGGCGGGGATGTGCCGGGTACCCACCGGTCCGTCGGATTCCGCCTGCGCTATCAGTCGGGACGCCGGACCCTGACGGATAGCGCCGTCGACCGTGCGGTGCGGCGTCTCGTCCATCGACTCAAGGAGGAGTTTGGTGTCGAACCCAGAGTCGGCGCGACAGGCCCCGGACGCTAGCGAGCCCTTCGCGCGCCTGGAGTCGGCCGTCCGGCGACTGATCCGGCGGAGCGCGGCGCTGAGGGCCGAACTGCGGTCGGCCCGGGAGCGAAACCGCGAGCTGATGGAGCTCCTTGCCCCCATCGCGGCGGGCGAGGCAGGCCCGGAAAGCGTGTTGGAAAGACTGCGCGCGGCCGAGGACGGGCGACGGGAGTTGGAGGGGCGTCTCGAACGGGGCCGCGAGGTGGTGGAGAGGATGATGGCCCGGATGCGATTCCTGGAGGATCAGGATGGCTGATACCGAAAACGCGGTATCCCTGACGGTTGAGATCGGGGGCGAGAAGTACGCCATCCGGTCCACCGCCGACCGCGAGGAAGTCGAGCGATGTGCCAGTTTCCTGGACGAGAGCATCGGCGAGGTCCACCGCCGGGCCGGGCTGATGGACGCATACAAGGCCACGATTCTTGCGGCCCTCTCCATCACCGCGCGGTACTTTGAGGCTCAGGCCGATCTGGCCGATCTGCGCGCGCGAACGGCGCTCAGATCCGGATCGCTGGCAGAGGAAGTCGAGGCCGAGTTGGCGGAGGACGCTGGATACTGATCCCGACTCATCGCTTGCGCCTGTCCGCTCCATCCTCATATTGTGACGAGCTTTAGAAGCATTCCGCCCATCGCCTTCGGTACGGCGCGGGCACGGAATCGGTCAGGGTCGGCTTCGTCCTCGGTCGGAACGGGCCCACGGGAAGGGAACTGGCAGGCGCGCGTGCGCCTGATCCGGAGCGCATACAATGGACCCGCAAAGCATTTTGCTTGCGGCGGTCGTGATGGCGCTCGGCTCCGCAGCCGGATATTTGCTGGGACGGGGCATCGAGCGCTCCAGGCAGAAAAGGGAACGCGCCGCCGCCCGCGACGATGCGTCGCGCATCATCGCCCGCGCCAACGAGGAAGCCGACACCACCCTCAAAGCCGCCGCCCTCCAGGGTAGGGAGAAGGTCTACCGGCTGCGCGAGTCCTGGCAGTCCGAGGAGGCTCGGCGCCGCGAAGAGGTCAAGACCCTCGAGCGCCGCACGGGCGAGCGGGCGGATTCGCTGGATCGCAAGTTCGACCGCCTTACCGAGCGCGAAACCCGCTTGGAGGAGGGCAAGGGGGCGCTGGAGCGGCGAGAGAGGACGCTCCAGCGGCGCGACGGCGAGCTGGACCGGAGGGTCGAGGAGGTCGAGGCTGCCGAGCGGTCGGTGCGGAGTACGCTCGAGTCGCTGGCCGGCCTCTCCGCCGCCGAAGCCCGCGGCCTCCTGATGAAGAACATGGAGGACGAGGCCCGCGCGACGGCCGCCAGCACCATCCGCGCCATCGAAGCCGAGGCGAAACGCACCGGTGATCGCGAGGCGCGCAAGATCATCGCCCAGGCGATCCAGCGCATGGCGGCGGAGCAGACCGCCGAGATGACGGTATCCGTCGTGCAGCTGCCCTCCGATGAGATGAAGGGCCGCATCATCGGGCGCGAGGGCCGAAACATCCGAGCCTTTGAGCAGGCCACGGGCATCGACGTCATCATCGACGACACCCCCGAAGCCGTCATCCTCTCCGGGTTCAACCCCATCCGCCGGGAGGTGGCCCGGGTCGCCCTCGGCAAGCTCGTCGAGGATGGCCGCATACATCCCGCCCGCATCGAGGACCTGGTCAAGAAGAGCGAGAAGTCCGTAAAGCGGACGATGCTCGCGGCCGCGGAGGAGGTGCTCTACGAGTTGGGGATCCACGACGTGCATCCCAAGATCGTCCAGGCGCTCGGTCGCCTTCGCTTCCGCACCTCCTACGGTCAGAACCAGCTGCTGCACTCGAGGGAGGTGGCGCTGCTGGCGGGAGGCATGGCCGCGGAAATGGGGCTCGATGTGCCGATCGCCAAGCGAGCCGGGCTTCTGCACGATGTGGGGAAGGGGATGACCCACGATCGGGAAGGGACCCATGTGGAGCTGGGATACGCGCTCTGCGAGAGGTATCGGGAGCCGGACCAGGTCCTGAACGCGATCCGCGCGCACCACGACGAGGAGCCGCACCGCTACGCCGAGACGTTCCTGGTGACGGCGGCCGATGCGATCTCGGGATCCCGGCCCGGGGCGCGCCGCGAGATGTTCGACAGCTACGTGAAAAGGTTGGAGAAAATCGAAAACACGGTCCTCGACTATCCCGGAGTGGAGCGCTGCTTTGCGATCCAGGCGGGACGGGAGGTGCGGGTCATGGTGGAACCGGAACGGGTCTCCGACGACGAAATGAACACGCTCTCGGAGAAAATCGCGCGCCGTTTCGAGGAGGAGCTGCGCTATCCCGGCCAGATCAAGATCGTGGTGATTCGTGAAACCCGCGCCGTCGGATTCGCCCGATGAGCGCGGCCATCATCTCGGGGACGGAGATTGCGGGTGCGATCCGCGAGGAACTTCGGGAGCGGGTCGCCCTCCTGAGGGAACGGGACAGGCTGGTGCCCGGGCTTGCGACCGTGCTGGTGGGGGACGACCCGGCGAGTCACAGCTATGTGCGGATGAAGAACCGCGCCGCGCGCGCCGCCGGGATGCACTCCCGGCAGATCACCCTGCCGGGCTCGACGCCCGAGACCGAACTGCTGGGACTGCTCGACGGGCTCAACGCGGACCCGGCGATTCACGGAATCCTCGTGCAGCTTCCCCTGCCGGACCAGATTCGCAACCAGGTGGTGCTCAACCGGATTCTGCCCGGAAAGGACGTGGACGGGTTCCACCCGGTTAACGTGGGCCGTCTCGCCACGGGCACCCCCGATGTGCTGGCCCCGTGCACGCCCGCCGGGGTGATCCAGATGCTGCTGCGCTCGGGCGTGGATCCGTCGGGCAGGCACGCCGTGATCGCGGGACGCTCCAACATCGTGGGCAAGCCCATGGCGTCCCTGCTCCTGCGCAAGGCGCCCGGGGGGAACGCCACGGTCACCGTTGCCCACAGCCGCACCCGCGACCTCGGAGCCGTGACCCGGCTCGGCGAGATCCTGATCGTGGCCATCGGGCGTCCCGGAACCGTCACCGGCGAAATGGTGCGCCCGGGGGCCACTGTGATCGACGTGGGCACCAACCGGGTGGAGGACGCGACCCGGGAGCGGGGCTATCGCATCGCGGGCGACGTGGTCTTCGACGAGGTCAGGGAGGTCGCGGGCGCGATCTCGCCGGTGCCGGGGGGAGTCGGCCCGATGACCATCGCGATGCTGCTTTCCAATACGGTCGACGCCGCCGTGCGGTTGCACGCGGACGGAGGCCGGAGCTGAGCCGCTCCATGGCCGCGGGGGACGGGTCGCTCGATCTCTTCCGGCACGCCGGGGGCGGGAGGAAACCGGGCCCGCCGGCGGGCGCCCCGGTGGAAACGCCGGCGCGGGCTTCAGGGGAGCGCCGCGCCACCGATCCGTGGACGGTCGCCCGGGTGAACCGCCGAGCGCGGTTGCTGCTCGAGCATGGCATGCCGGCCCTCTGGGTGGCCGGCGAGATCGGCAACTGGCGTCGCACCCCCGCGGGGCACCGGTACTTCACGCTCAAGGACGAGACCGCGCACATCGGCGCGGTCATGTTCGCCAGCGACGCCCGCCGGCTGCCTGCCGACCCGGAGGACGGCAGCCGGGTGCGGGCGTTCGGCTCGGTGACCCTCTACGAAGCGCGCGGACGGTACCAGCTGCGCGTTCGCAGGCTGACGGCGGAGGACGGAGAGGGACTCTGGCGCCGGGCCTTCGAGCAGATGCGGCGCAAGCTGGAGGCGGAGGGCCTGATGGACCCCGCCCGCAAGCGCGCGCTTCCGGCGTGCCCGGCCTGCGTGGGGGTGGTGACCTCCGCCACTGGGGCCGCCCTCCACGACATCCTGTCGGTGATCGGTGCGCGGGCGCCCTGGACGCGGGTGCTGCTGAGGAGCGCGCGCGTGCAGGGGGAGGGCGCCGCGGAGGACGTGGCGCGGGCCATCGACGAGATCGGCCGGAGCGGACGGGCGGACGTCATCCTGGTGGGGCGCGGAGGAGGTTCGCTCGAAGACCTGTGGGCCTTCAATCGGGAGGAGGTCGCGCGCGCCATCGCCGCCTGCCCGGTACCGGTGGTCTCCGCCGTGGGTCACGAGGTGGATGTCACGATCGCGGATCTGGTGGCCGACCTGCGCGCCCCCACTCCCTCGGCCGGAGCGGAGGAGGTGGTCCCCGACCGAGCGGTGCTGGCGCGGCGGCTGGCCGACCTGCGCCCGCGCCTGTCCGCCGGGCTCCGGCGCTACGTGCGCCGCTACCGCCACCGCTTGGAAACCTGCGCCGACCGGCTCCGCCGGGGAATTGGCGGGGTCATCGAGCCAAGGACCGCCCGGGTGCTCGGCCGCGGCGAACGGCTCGCAGGGGCGATGCGCGGCCGGCTCGCCTCCCGGCGCGTCCGGATGGAGAGCGCTTCCGGGCGCCTGAACGCACTATCGCCGCTGGCCACCCTCAGCCGCGGATACGGAGTGCCGCTCGACCGCTCGGGCCGGGTGCTCCGGAACATCGCCGGGTTCCCGCAGGGGTCCTCCTTCGACCTGCGGGTGGTCGACGGCCGCGTCGGCTGCCGTGTGACCGGGACTCGCGCCGACGGGCGTGTCGGAGGCCGGACCGGTCGACAGGATGTCACCGATCCGGAGCGGCTCTGATGGATGAGCGTGCCCGTCCTGCGGGGAACCCGGTGCCCTCGAGCCGGGGCGCCGGCGATCCGCAGCCATTGTCGGTGGAGGAACGACTGCGGCGTCTCGACCGCATCGTTGCCGCCCTCGACGCCGAAGACGTCGAGCTGGAGCAGAGCCTTGCGCTCTTCGAGGAGGGAATCCGGCACGTTCGCGCGGCGGAGCGGCTGCTGTCGTCGGCCGAGCTTCGCGTCGAGGAACTGATCGAGGGCGAAGCCCGGCGGCGGGAGGACGCCGGGTGAGCGGGACCCCCGCGGCCCGGGAGATCACGCTGCCGAGCGGCGACTTCGATCTGGCATCATTCCTGGACGAGCAGGGGAGGCGGGTCGGACTGGCTCTGGAACGAGCCCTCGCCACCCTGACTCCGCGGGTCGGTCCTTCCCTCGGCCCGGTGTTGCGGCATGGGTTGCTTACCGACGGAAAGCGGGTCCGACCCATCCTGTGCGTCGCCGCGTACGCGGCCTGCGGCGGAGAAATCGAGGACGGCTGCTACGATCTGGCCGCATCCATCGAGATGATCCACGCCTACTCCCTCATGCACGACGACCTTCCGTGCATGGACGACGCCGAGCTGCGCAGGGGGTCTCCCACCCCGCACCGCGTGTTCGGGGTCCGGAGCACAACCCGGGCCGCGGCGACGTTGATTCCGGGAGCCGCGCTGCAGGCATGGCGCGCCTCCCTCGAACTGGGATGCGCGGACGAGGTTGCGCGGGAGGTCGTGCGCACGCTGGTGCGGGCCGCTGGTGCGGGAGGAATGGTCGGAGGGCAGGCCCTCGACCTCGAATCCGAGGGCCGGACCCTGTCGCAGGACCGGCTGAACCGGCTGCACGCGCTCAAGACCGGGGCGCTCCTGGCGGCGGCGCCCCGGATCGGCGGGGTGGCCGCGGGGGCCGACAGCCGCCGCATCGAGGCCCTCGATCGCTACGGGCGTGCCCTGGGGCTGGCATTCCAGATTGCGGACGACATGCTGGACGCCACATCCTCGGCGGACCAGCTGGGAAAACACCCCAGCGATCGGGTCCTGCGCAAGTCGACCTTCGTTGGCCTCCACGGGCTGGACGGGGCCCGCAGCCGGGCGCTCCGGCAGGCCTCCCTCGCGACACGGACACTGGCCGATGCCGGGCTCGATTCCCGACCCATGGCCGCGCTCGCGGAGTACGTCGTGCACCGTAGCCGGTAGAGGTTGCGGCGGGACTTCGCGGCGGGCACCCGCACGCGGATGAGCGGGCTGCGGGCCGCGCGCGTGGCCGCCGGACCCCGGGGACGACGAGCCCGGTTCGCCCTCCGCCCCGACGATGATCCGCAACAGTCGGGCTCGATTCCGGTTATACTACGAACTCGATCCCGGCAGTCGCGGGATTGCGAAACCGCCGATGGAGCGATACGGGTGGCCATTCTCGACTACGTCAAGCGACCGGGGGACGTGCGCAGGCTCTCGCGGTCCCAGCTGCCGGACCTCGTGCGCGAGGTGCGCGAACGCCTCATCGATGTCGTCGCGAAGGTGGGAGGACACTTCGGGGGAAGCCTGGGCGTCGCCGAGCTCACGGTGGCGCTGCACTACGTATTCGACACCCCTCGCGACCGCATCGTGTGGGACACGGGCCATCAGGCCTACATCCACAAGATCCTCACGGGGCGGAACGACCGCCTGCACACCATTCGCCGCAAGGACGGGCTGGCCCCCTTCCTGCGTCGGGTCGAGTCGGACTTCGACGTCTTCGGAGCCGGACACGCCGCGACCTCCATCTCGGCCGCGGTGGGCATGGCCATCGGACGCGATCACAAGGACGAGGACTTCGACGTCGTCGCGGTCATCGGCGACGGAGCCATCGGGTGCGGGCTCGCCTACGAGGCCCTGAACAACGCGGGCGCGAGCGAGCGCAACCTGATCGTGGTCCTCAACGACAACGACATGTCCATCGCTCCCAACGTGGGGGCGATGAACAAGTATCTGAACGGCGTCATCACCAACCCCCTCTACAATCGGGTCCGCGATCAGGTGAAGGAGCTGATGCAGCGCGTCCCCACGAGCATCGCCGACGTGATGCAGTCCGCCACCGGCCGATTCGAGGAGAGCGTTAAGCACCTCTTCGTTCCCGGCATGCTCTTCGAGGAGCTGGGATTCCGCTACTTCGGGCCCTTTGACGGCCACGACATCCACATAGTGGTCAACACCCTGCGACGGGTCCGCCGGATGAAGGGACCGGTGCTGGTGCACCTGGTCACCCAGAAGGGGAAGGGTTACGAGCCGGCCGAGGCCGATCCGGTCAAGTGGCACGCATCCTCTCCCTGGGACAAGATCACCGGGCTTTCGCCGAAGAAGCCGGTCGGGCTTCCCCGTTACCAGAAGGTCTTCGGCAGGGGGCTGACCGATCTCGCGGCGGAGGACGACCGCATCGTGGCCATTACGGCCGCAATGCCGAGCGGAACCAGCACCGACATCTTCGACAAGGCGTTTCCGAGCCGCCACTTCGACGTGGGCATCGCGGAGGCGCACGGTGTGACGTCGGCCGCCGGCATGGCCACGGAAGGCGTGCGTCCGGTGGTGGCCATCTACTCCACGTTCCTGCAGCGGGGCTTCGACTCCATCGTGCACGATGTCGCCCTGCAGGATCTTCCGGTGATGTTCTGCATGGACCGGGCGGGTGTGGCGGGGGCCGACGGCCCGACCCATCACGGCGCCTTCGACATCGCCTACATGCTGCTCGTTCCGGGCATGACCGTTACCGCGCCCAAGGACGGCGAGGAGCTCATCGGCCTGATCAGGACCGGCCTCGCGCACGACGCGGGCCCCTACAGCATCCGCTACCCGCGCGATGCGGTTCCCGCCGCGGTTCCGCCGACCGTGGAGATCGATGCGGTCCCGTACGGGAGCTGGGAGGTCGTGCGCGAGGGGTCGGACATGGCGATTCTCGCTGTGGGAACCATGGTCCTGGAGGCGCTCTCCGCGGTCGACGAGCTGGCTGCCGCGGGCGTCGACGCGACCGTCGTCAACTGCCGCTTCATCAAGCCTTTCGACGAGCAAGTCCTCGAGCGCGTGCTACGCTCGCACACGCACATCCTGACGGTCGAGGAGGGTACCGTCGTCAATGGATTCGGAGCCTTCATGGCGCGCGAGATCCAGGCACGCGCGGGATCGCGCCCAACCGTGCGGACGATGGGGTTGCCGGATGTCTTCATCGAGCACGGGGACAGGGGGCTGCTGCTGGCGGAGGTGGGCCTGGACGCGAAGGGGATCGCGCGGGAAGCCCTGCGGCTTGCCGAGCGCACCCCCGCGCTCCGCGTGCTGGCGACGAGAGAGAGCGCCTAGCCCCACGCGAAACGCCATGGTGCCGCCTCCCGTCCGCCGCATCGGCGTCTTCGCGCTTCCCGGGCAGCCGGGGCTCGCGCCGGCGCTGGCGGGTCTCGACGAACTCGCGCGCAGGTTCGAGATCGAGATTGCCTGCGAGCCCGACATCCTCGCGCATGCCCCGCCAGGGACGCGCCCTCTCCGACTCGGAGAAGGTGGGCTGGATCTGCTGGTCACGCTCGGGGGGGACGGAACCCTCCTGCGGGGCGCGCGCACGGTCACGGGAACGGAAACCCCGGTCCTCGGGATCAACCTCGGGCACCTGGGCTTCCTCACCTCCTCGTCCGGCTCCGACCTCGCCACCGCGTTCGAGCGTCTGCGCGGCGGCGACTTCACCCTCGACCACCGTATTACACTCGAGGCGGCCATCCTCGACGAGCACGGGAATCCGGGCAGTCGGCACGTGGCCCTCAACGATTTCGTGGTCCACAACAGCGGAGCGGCCAGGGTCTCCCGCCTCGACCTGTTCGTGCGCCATGACGGGGGGAGCGACGAGATCGGCAGCTTCAGCGCCGACGGGGTGATCGTTTCCACGCCCACCGGTTCGACCGCCTACTCGCTGTCGGCGGGCGGGCCCATCATCGCGCCCGGCGTGGACTGCATCCTGGTCACCCCGATCTGCCCGCACACGCTGGCCGTGCGGCCCCTGGTGCTGGCCGCGGACGAGCGCGTCATCATCAAGGAGGTGGATCCATCGGGCGACTTGGTGCTGACGGTGGACGGTCAGCAGGCCGTGGCCGTCGTGCCCGGCTCGGTCGTGGAGATCCGGACCGGGACGGTGCGCGTGCCCCTGCTTCGTTTCCCGGGACACACCTTCTTCTCCACTTTGAGACGAAAGTTGAACTGGGCCTTGGAATCTCCTTCGGGTGCATGATCTTATGAGTATCGTTGGGCATGCTGATCGAGCTGCGTGTACGCGACTACGCGGTCATTGATGACCTGACGTTGGACGGGGCGCCGGGCCTCAACGCCCTGTCGGGCGAGACCGGGTCCGGCAAATCCCTGGTGGTGAACGCCCTTTCCTGCCTGCTGGGCGAACGGGCCTCTCCCGGGGTGGTCCGCGTGGGCGCCTCCCGGGCCCTGATCGAGGCCGCCTTCGACATCGAGGACTGCGAGCCGGTTCGCGGGAAGCTCGAAGAACTGGGTCTGGGCGCGGGCGGCGATGTGCTGGTGTTGCGGCGGGAAGTGGCGCGCCGGGGACGCAACCGCGCCTGGGTGAACGACTCGTCCGCCACGGTGGGGCTCCTGCGGGAGCTGGGGCGCCACTTGGTCGACCTGCACGGGCAGCACGAGCACCAGAGCCTGCTCAGGCCGACCGAACAGGCCAAGCTGCTGGACTCCCTGGCGCGCGCGACCGGCCGAGCGAGCGCCGTTGCGGCGTTGTGCGGTGAGCTGAAGGCGCTGGTGCGCGAGCGGGCGCAGCTGGAAGCGAGGATCCGGGAGCTCGAGGCGCGCGCCGATTTCATCCGTTTCCAGCTCGGCGAAATCGAAGACGCCGCGCTCCAGGACGGGGAGGACGCGGCGCTCGAGATGGAGGCGACCCGGCTCGAACACGCCGACGAGCTGGCGCGCAACGCAGGGGGCGCCTACGAGGAGCTCTACGCGGGTGACGCCGCCGTCACGGTGCGCATTCGCGCGGTGCAGGCAGCGCTCGCGGACATCATCCGCTTGGATGGCTCGCTGGGCGAGGTCTCGGAGTTGTTGGAGCAGTCCTACCACGCGGCCAGCGAAGCGGGTCGCTTCCTCGGGGACTATGCGAGCTCGCTGGAACACGATCCGCGCCGGCTGGAAGAGGTCAGGGCCCGCTTGGACCGCATTTTCCGGCTGAAGCGCAAGTACGGACCCGCGCTGGAGAACGTGCTCGAAACCGGGCGTCGGCTGGCGGCTCAGCTCGATGAGATCGAGACCGCCTCTTTCGACATCTCCGCCCTGGAGCAACGCATCCGCCGGACGACGGCCCGGCTGGAACGGGAGGCGGCAGCTCTCAGCGAGGCGCGGTCTAAGGCGGCGCGTAAACTTGAGCGCCGGGTTACAGCGCTTTTTCCGGAGCTGGGGCTCGATGGGGGCACGTTCTCGGTTGCGCTCAGCCCGTTGGCGGAAGTGGGGCCGGGCGGCGCGGAGCGGGTGGAGTTCCTGGCCTCGCTCAACCCCGGTTTTCCGCCCGCGCCCCTCGGCCGCATCGCCAGCGGGGGGGAGTTGTCGAGGGTGATGCTCGCCCTCAAGTCGATTCTGGGCGCCGCGGACCGGGTTCCGACGCTGGTGTTCGACGAGATCGACTCGGGTGTCGGGGGCGAGATCGCCAACGCGGTCGGCGCGCGACTGCAGGAGACCGGACGAGCCCACCAGGTGCTCGCCATCACCCACCTCGCCCAGATCGCGTCGCGCGCGAGTCATCATCTGCGGGTCGAGAAGCGGCTCTCAACGGATGACGGCATGATCCATACGCGTGCCTTCGTCCTGGACGGGGACGCGCGCGTTCACGAGATCGCGCGCATGCTGGGCGGCGACCCGCATTCGGCGGCTTCCCGCGAGCACGCCCGCGAGCTGCTGCGCGTCGCGGGGCGGGAGGTTGCCGAGGCCGTGCTCCAGCTTCAGCCTCCGCCCCACAGCCTCCAATAGAGACTCGCCCCGAAGCGAACCCTTCCCGTCTTGGGGGTCCGACCTCCGGTGCCGCCGCGGGCGGCTTCCCAGCCGAAGCGGGCAACAACCGGGAAACCACCTCCCAGGAAGCTCGAATACCGGACGTCCACCCCCATCGACCGCACTTCGGCGTCCGTCTCGAGCGAAAGCGCCGCCAAATCCGCCACGTCGCCCGCGAAGCTGTCCGCCCCGCGGCTAAGGGACCGGTACACGAAGCCGACCGCAAGCTCGGGTGTGAGCAGCAGTTGTGGAGCGATCCCGTACTCCAGGTAGTTGCCCGGCCGCCACTGCACCGTCTCCAAGGGCGGCCGCGGGGCGAAGCCCCTGTCGGGCGGGCCGATGCGCCGCCGAACGTACACGGGTGAGGCGATCCCGTAGCGTACATCGAAGGTCAGCCCCACGCGCCGCGCCCAGTCGACCCCGCCGAAGGCGCGCACCTCGATATCCATCTGCCCCTCCGCGATCTCCATGTCCAGAAACTCGCGGATCGTGTCCTGCGGGCTGCCGGTTCCCAGACGGAGCGTACCGGCGACGCCCAGCCGAACCCCGAACCCGCCGCCGGAGTCCTGCCCTGGACCGACGACGGAATCGGCCGCCTCTCCGGGGCCCGGGGGATCCGCCGGACGCGGGGTCACGTTCAGGACCTGGAGAGCCGCGCCGACTTCCAAGTCCCCTGGTTCCCAGAGGGCGTCCATGTCCTCAACGGGAAGACCGGTCGCGCCGAACACCGGAGCGACGACCAGCGAATCGAAGCCGGCCCGATCCATGGGGGCGCCGAGAGGGAGCGGGGCCGTAAAGCTCGTCACACCGATGTTCGACAGGCCGGTCCTCACCTCCTCCACGCGGCCGGCGAGATCCTGGCCTGCGGCGGAACCCTCCAAGGGGAAGAAAACCGCCTCTCCGAACAGCGTCGCGAGGGATCCCAGCAATGCGTCGCCCTCCGCGAGCACGGCGCGGCCCGTCCGGCACTCGGGGGTGCTCTCGTCCACCGCGCAAAAGCTGGCGATGACGGTGCGCGCCTCGGCGAGAGCATTCCCGTATTCGTTCATGAACGGAGCTCTTACGGACGCCGAGGGCGCCAGACCGGCGTTCGCCTGCCCGGGCGTGTAGACCAGCTCCGAATCCAGCTTGCGCTGCACCATGGGCAGCGACGCTCCCACCGTCAGCCAGCGGAATACTCCGAGCCGAAACCCGAGTGGCACGCGCCGGATGTGGGCCGCGAGCAGGTGGTTGGTGCTCCCCAGGTTGAATCGGTAGTTCGGGTTCCCGAACAAGGTCCGGAGGCGGGCCTCGGTGAGCGCGGCTCCGGGCAGCCGGTCCGATCCCAGCGCGTCGCTGCTGAGGTTCCACCCCAGCGGCTCCACCTCCTCGACCAGCGATCCCCCTTCGGAACGCAGGCCGAAGCGCTCGTCCCAAGTGACGTAGGTGGCGTCGATGTCCAACCGCAGGTGGCCCGAAGGCACCATCGGCCCCCCGACAAGCTGTCCACTGACCGCCCCGGGCAGCAGGAGGGCCGGGAGAAGCGCCGGCAGCCGGCGCAGGAGAGGCGGAATCCCGGGTCGCGGGAAATGCCCGCGAGAGGAGTGGGACAAGGGGAAGCGGGGGGAAGATGGTGCGCGCGGGCCGGGCGCCGGCTCCCGGCGAGAGCGTGCAAAGGTAGTCACGGGACGGAGCGGGGAAAACATCCGTGGCGCGGGTGGTTGACACCCATGGTGGCTGTTTCTAACCTCATGATGCTTCATCTGCGGGAATAGCTCAGTTGGTAGAGCACCACCTTGCCAAGGTGGGGGTCGCCGGTTCGAGTCCGGTTTCCCGCTCTTGCAAAGCCGGTATGGGGAGCGCGCTCGTCGGCTCCCCATTCCTTTTGGCGCCGTGGCCAAGTGGTAAGGCAGAGGACTGCAAATCCTCGATCGTCGGTTCGACTCCGACCGGCGCCTCTGCGGGACAGCGCCGGTTGCTCGCCGGTCCGGGCGCGCGTCTCCGGCGGGAGACCGTGGGTTCCGGGCGTCCACCCCTATCCGACCAGGCGCGGCGGACGGAGGCGCTCCCTTCCCTGGTGACACTCCTCGTGCGGCGCGCAGCTTCCTTGTATCCGGCATCCCCAGGACATGTTCGCAGCGGCACCGCGCGGCGGGAGCGGGTGCGGGCATCGGCGTGCTCCCGTCTTCACCCGCGCGCGTCTTGCCGGGATGGCGAAGGCCGCTCGGGCCGCTCCGGGAAAACCCGACCAGCGGCCTCGGGGTTGCTGATCCTCGTCGCCGCATGCTTCGCCGCCGGGGGATGCGCGGAACGGGACGATGATCGACCGGCCCCGCCGGCGCAAGCTCCGGCATCCCTCCGCTTGGACACCATGCAGGTCTTGGTGGACGAATACACCATCTCGATGCCGCTCGTCGTTCCCGCCGGCCCGCACCCGGTGCGCTTCGTGAACGCCGGGTTCGAAGAGCACAACATCTACTTCCGCCGGATGGAGGACGCTCTCCCGGCCTGGGTCTTGGAGCGACGCCTCAACCCCGGTGAGCGTCGGGTGGTGACCGTGGAGCTCGAGCCGGGCGCTTATATGGCGATCTGCGACTTTTCCGGGCATGACGGCCGGGGGATGTTCACCGACTTCACGGTCGCGGCGGTCGCTTCGCCGGAGGTACCGGACTCGGTGGCTCCCGCCACCTGAGCCTGTCCGGGCCGGAGCCGCGCATCGTCAACGTCTCCACGCTTCCGCGCCCGGCAGCCCCAGGCTGAGCAACACTTCCATACCGGGTTCGGCGACGCGGCCGACGCCGTCCATGGCGGCTTGGGCGAAAGGTGGGAGGCGACGCAGGATTCCTCGCACCCGTCCGGTCCGAGGATTGCGCAGGATGGCCATCGGCCGTGCCGACTCCCGGTTCAGCGTGTCCGAGCCGCCCGGGCCGACGAGCGTGATTCCGGCCAGGTTTTCGGCCCAGCCGTCCCGCACCGGAAGCATGAAGACGAACGCGGGCCTTCCGTCGCCATCGGCCGGCGCCGGCATGTCGAAACCGAGTGAAAACAGTTCACGGTCGCGCGCGTCGCGGCCCGTGATCCGGTATTCGCCGCCCGCCTGCGGGACGCTCGCGGGCGCCTCCAGCACGAAGGCCGGTTCGAGGAATGGCGCACCCTCCGGGTTGACGCCCCCCCAGAGCAGGATCGACTGGCCGGATGCCACTGAATGCGTCGCGCGCTCCGCTTCGTCACGGATCCGGAAGCGCAGCGCGTTGGTGAAGTAGTAGTCGCTGACCCAGGGCGGCTCGCAATACGACATCAGGTCGTGCCGGGCGGGCGCGATCAGCCTTCCGCGGCGGAAGTCGTATCCCCAGGCGCCGATCGATCCGTCCGGCTCGGGAAACGAGGGATCCGGGCCGCCGGCGCCTCCGCAGGGGGCGTGACGCAGGTTCATGTTGTGCCCCAGTTCGTGCGCGATGATTCGCGAGTCGGGCACCGAGAAGCTGACGCGGCCCGGGACGCTCGCGAGGCCACGGGCGATGGTCGTGCGTCCGGCGATCGTGCCCATGTAGTGGCCCATCCCTCCTTCCATGGCCCAGATGGCAACGGTCTCCCGGAACAGGTCGTAGGCGTTGTTGGTCGAAATCAGCACCGGCTCGTGGGCGGTCACCTTGAGTTCCCCGATCGGAAGCAGCGTCCGGGTGTCGTGGAGCAGGTCGTGCCCGCCCGGGTCCTCCGCCATGGCGGAGGTCAGTGCCAGGATCGAGGAATCGGGCGTCTGCTCCAGCAGGAACGGCACCAGGGTAAGGTCCAACATTGGCGTCGCGCGCACGTCCACCACGCTGCGGCCATCCGCGGGGATACGAGTGACGACCCCGATCGCCGGGTCCAGGATTCCCTCCGGGTCGATTTCGATCGCCATCTCGAGGCCTGGCTGGATGACCTCTCCGGGGATTTCGGCGTTGGCGGAGGCCGCCAAGTCACCCTCGTCCACATCGGTCGGGATGGGGACCGAGGAGGATGCGATGTCGGCCACGTGCGTCTCGACGCCGTCGAGATGGAACCTCGCCCGCACCGGAGGCATGCCCGCGCCGCCGGGGCGCGCGGCGGTGACGAATACCCTGAGGAGCGCCGGGCGGCCGGCGACCAGCGGAACGGGGTAGGAACGCGACTGCACCGCCTGGGTCAGATACGCCGACGCCGGTTCACCGTCCACGCACGGGACCACCCGCCGCTTGGGGATGGCTCGGAGCCACCGCAGGAAAGCGTCGTCGGAGGGCGCGCAAAGGTCGGTTCCTCCCGCCGCGAGCACGTCGATGTTCAACTCCGTCAGTTCCTCCGGAAGCGCTCCCGAGAGCCCGGCATTGTCCGTCAGGTCCAGTTCGCGGAGGTGGCTCATTCCTCCCATCTTGGCCGGGACCGGACCGCTCAGGTCGTTGCGGCCCAGCGACAGGCGCACCAGTCGCGGCAGCCGGCCCAGCTCGGCCGGGATCGGACCGGTGAGGGCGTTGTTTCCGAGATCCAGATCGATTGCCTCGATCAGGCGTCCCAGCTCGAGCGGGATCGGGCCCGTGAGGTTGTTGTCCGCGAGGGTCAGGTAGTCGACGAGTGCGAGGGAGCCGAGGTCCGAGGGGATGGGGCCCGTCAGGTTGTTCCCGGCGAGGGTCGCGAAACGCAGGTTGCCGAGACTGCCGAGTTCCGGAGGCAGCGGGCCGGTGAGATCGTTGTTGGAGAGGACGAGGACCTGCAACTCCCCCAGCATTGCCAGTTCCGGGGGGATGGAGCCTGTGAGCTCGTTGCTCCCAAGGCCCAGCTGGCGGAGGCTCGACAGGCTCCCCAGTTCGGGGGGGATGGGGCCGGTCAGGTCGTTCAGGGCGAGACTCAGGGACTCCAGCGCGACCAGGTTCCCGAGTTCCGGCGGGATCGGACCCTCCAGAGCGTTGTCGTCGAGCCCCAGGCGGGTGAGGTTGACCAGATTGCCCAGTTCCGCGGGTATGGGTCCCGTCAGTTCGCTGTTTGCCAGCAACAGGACTGTCAGCTCGGCCAGATTGCCGAGTTGCGGCGGAATGGTCCCCGAGAGGTTGGTGTTCAGGACGACGATGTTGGTGAGGTTGGGGAGGTTGCCCAACTCCGGGGGGATGGGACCCCACAGGTTGTTGTTCGAGAGAATCAGGTCCCGCAACGCGGAGAGGTGCCCCAGTTGCGGCGGAATCGGGCCCGCGAGCCCGTTGTTCCGCAGCCGGAGCGCGGTCACCCGGCCGGAGGAATCCGTCTCGACGCCGTGCCATTCGCCGAGTTCCGCTTCGGTCAGCCAGTTGTCGCGTTCGGTCCAGTCGGGTCCGCCCGTCGCGTCGTAGAGCGCCACGAGGACATCGCGGTCGGAGGGAGGGGCACAGTCGATGCTCGTCCCCTGATGCCATTCAATCCCGCCGAGCCAGCCCTTCAAAAACGCGTCCGGCGGGACGCACAGCTCTGTTTCCGCGTAGTCGAACCACCGAAGCGGGAGCGCCGACAGGGACGGCGGCAGACGCCCGGAGAGCGCGTTGTCCGCGACCCGGAGCTCGGTCAGCAGCGTCAGCTGGCCCAGGTTCTCTGGGAGGCGGCCGGTCAGTCCATTGCCGGTCAGGTCGAGCGCGGTGACCCGGCCCAGCGCGTCCGTGGCGACTCCGTAGCGCTGAGCCGCGGCTGCGCGTTCGAGCCAGCCGGTGGCGTTCGTCCATTCCTCGCCTCCGGATGCGAGGTAGAGCGATTCCAGCACGCGCAGGTCGGACTGGTTGCAGAACGGTCCCTGGCCTCCCCCCTTCATGGCCGAGATCCATGCCGTGAACTCCGGCGAGCCGGGGACGCACAGCCCGCTGGTCTGGGCGAAATAGAAGCGCCTCAACCGATCGAGTTCCAGGAAACTCCGCGGAATCGGGCCCGTCAGGCGGTTACGGTCGAGTTCCAGCTGGGCGAGGTCGGCCAGGCCGCCGAGTTCCGGCGGGACCGTGCCTTCCAGGTCGTTGTTGAAGAACCCGAGGAACGACAGGCTGGACAGTTCGGCCAGTTCCGGGGGAATCGGACCGCTCAGGTGGTTGGACGCGAGCTGCAGGCGGGTCAGGCTGGCGAGTCCGCCGAGTTCCGGTGGAATGGAGCCGACCAGGTTGTTCCGGTAGAGCTCCAACTCCATGACGTTGCCGTCGTCGTCCACCTCGATCCCCAGCCAGTCGTCCAGTGGCGCGTCGGAGAGCCAGCCCTCCCGGCCGTACCAGTTCGGGCCGCCGGTGGCCTCGTGGAAGAGGATGAGAATCTGGCGGTCGGAGTACGGATCGACCGTTACGTCGACGATCTGACTGGCCGCCAGCCCCCCGGGGTCGCGGGCGGTCACGGAAACCCTGGCCGCTCCCGGTCCCGCGGCGTGGATGGTCAGCGTGCCGTCCATTGCGGACACGGAAACGACGGTGGTGTCCGAACTCCTCGTCGTGAAGGTGAGCTGCTGTCCGTCGGGGTCGCTGAAGAAGTGGGCCGCGTTCAGCGTGATCGTGTCCCAGGGCTTGAGGCTCTGGGCGGGAATCGTGCGCTCGGCCGCCGGGGGGCGGTTGGGGGGTGGGGTGATCGGTTCCTCGTCGCCGCAGGACAAGGCCCACGCCAAGCCGGCGAGCGCAAGCACGTATGGTGCGCCCCTCGGGAGGACCGTCCGGCCGCCGCGGATCGGTCGGGTCACTCCGGTCGGGCGCGTAGGGCGGTGGGCACCCCTACGGGCCGCCGGGTGGGCGGCGGGGCGGACGGGTGGGTCGCGCGGTCGCCCGCGAGGTCGGGGCCGGTCGGGGTCGCGCGCTGGCCGCAGGGGTCGGCCGGGGTCGCGCCGTCGGTCGTGCCGACGCCCGCGGTTGCGGTCGCGGGTTGCCGGGCCGGGACTGGACGCGGGTTGCCGGGGCTGGCCGGGAGCGCACGCTGGGTGGTGCCGACGCCCGCGGTTGCGGTCGCGGATTGCCGGGTCGGGGCTGGACGCGGGGCGTACTGGGCCGCGGCTGAGCCCGGAGCGTCGGAGTCGGCCGCGAGCGGATGTTCGGTGGTGCCGAGGCGCGCGGCTGGACGCGGGGCGGTGCCGACGGCCGCGAGCGCACATTCGGCGATGCCGACGCACGCGGTTGGGCGCGCCGCGCGCTGGGCCGGGGCTGGACGCTGGACCGCGGCGACGTCCTGGGCCGGACCGAGGTCGCATCCGACCCCGACCGAAGCTGCGACGTCCGTGGTTGCGACTGGATGCGCGGCGTCGCGGTCCGCGTCCCGGGCCGAACCGCCTCCGTGGAACCCCCGGTCCCTCGCGGCCGAGCAGTCCTGGGCGTTCTGGGCTCCGGACGTACGACGCGCGGCCGCGCGCTCACGCCCGACCCTCTCTCCACCGCGGACGAGGAGGCGGCCGCCGACCGATCCGAGACCCGCGCCGCAGCCGAGCGCGGCGCGACCCGCGCGGTCCGCGCCACCGCCGTCCGTCGCGGGTTTTCCTTGTACCGGACCGCCGGAGCCGGGGCATACCCGCCCACGTATCCGGATCCGTACGCCAGCCTGCCTCCGCTCACGTGGCGGTAGCGCGGGGCGTAGTAGTAGGAGCTGTAGCCATGGTACGCCGGATAGCCATGGTAGACGGGATAGGAGTACCACGGGTAGTAGCCCCGGCTGCGCCATCCGAACGCGAACCCGCCGTTCCCGAACCAGGGGTCGAAGGTGTACCAGGGGCTCCAGAAGGGGTCATGCCAGGTGTACCAGGGGCTGAACCAGGCGGGGTAATGCCATCCGAAGCCGAAGGAAATCGCCAGCCCCCACCGGCTCACCCCCCGCCGGCACCGGTGTTCGGCGTAGTCGTACCGGTCGATCCAGCCGTAGAGGTGGTCGCCCTCGTACCAGCGGCACCGAGGTCCGGAATAGTCGTATCCCGCATGCGAATCGACGTAGTAGCGGTCGCCCACCCCGACGCCTTGGAACACTTCCGCCGCCGGGGCGGGGGGCCGCGAGGGGAGGGATGTCGACCGGTAGGCGAGCCCGACGCCGACTCCGTCCCAGACCGAAGCGCCCACCGCGAAGGACAGGGAGGACTCCTCCGCGAATTCCTGAGCCGCCGCCGCGCCCGGGATCCAAGCCAGCCCTGCCATCAACACCATCGCCGCACTACCGGGGATCGCGCGCATGATTTCCTCCCGAGGCTTCAGGACATTATAGGGAACTTGGTGCAGAAACCGTGCCATCGATACTCTCCGCTACCTGAGCCCCTCGCACGGCCGGGGCACGTCCCATTTCCGGGACGACGCCGGAACGGGAATGGGACGGGGCTTGGCCTACGGACCCCGGGAGCGCATCCACCACTCGATCATTCCCAGAACCAGCACGAGCAGGAAGGGCGCCAGAACCAGCGCCAGCTTGAAGCCGGCCTGGGATCGATCCTCCTTCGTGCGTCGCACCTCGGCTCTCCATGACCCCGGGTTGGGCTCATGCAACCCGGCAATCGCTTGTTAGCGCCCGACACCCGCGATAAACTTCGCGGGTCCTCGCATCCGGGCGAGATCGGGCTCGCCGGAACCCACCCCCGTATCCTAGCTCCCCTGAAGCCCAATGGCACGATACAAGCACGCTCAGGTGCCCTCCGCGGGCGAGACCGTCACCATTCACGACGGCACCGTCAACGTGCCCGACCAGCCCATCGTCCCGTTCATCGAAGGAGACGGCATCGGCCCCGACATCTGGCACGCCACCCGCGCCGTCGTCGCCGCGGCGGTGGCTCAGGCCTACGGTGGTTCGCGCAGGATCATGTGGATGGAGGTGTACGCGGGCGAGAAGGCTCGGGAGAAGACCGGAGAATGGCTGCCCGACGAGACCTACGACGCGCTGCGCGAGTTCAAGGTGGCCATCAAGGGCCCGCTCACCACGCCGGTGGGGAAAGGCATCCGTTCACTCAACGTGACCCTGCGCCAGCAGCTCGATCTCTACTCCTGCATTCGCCCCGTGCGCTACATCCCCGGGGTGCCGTCGCCGATGCGCGAGCCGGAGAAGCTCGACGTGGTGATTTTCCGCGAGAACACCGAGGACGTCTACGCGGGCATCGAGTGGGAGCAGGGATCGTCGCAGGCGGCCCAGCTCATCGACTACCTGTCGACGTCTCTCGGCAAGCGGGTCCGGCGCGATTCGGGTCTCGGCATCAAGCCGATCTCCATCACCGGCAGCAAGCGCCTGGTCCGCATGGCGATCCGGCACGCCGTCGACAACGACCGCAGGAGCGTGACCCTCGTCCACAAGGGGAACATCATGAAGTTCACCGAGGGGGCGTTCCGCGACTGGGGCTACGAAGTGGCGAAGGAGGAGTTCGGCGACCGCACCGTCGGCGAAGGGGAGAACAATCCGGACGGGCGCGTCGTCATGAAGGACCGCATCGCGGACAGCATGCTCCAGCAGATCCTGACGCGGACGGGGGAGTACGACGTCATCGCCACGACCAATCTCAACGGAGACTACCTGTCGGACGCGTGCGCGGCCCAGGTCGGCGGTCTCGGGCTGGCCCCGGGGGCCAACATCGGCGACGAGGTGGGGTTCTTCGAGGCGACCCACGGGACCGCGCCGAAGTACGCCGACAGGGACGTCATCAATCCGAGCTCGGTCATCCTGTCGGGCGCGATGATGTTCCGCTACATGGGCTGGCGCGACGTGGCGGGGAGCATCGAGGACGGCATCGAGCGCACCATTCGGCAGAAGACCGTGACGTACGACCTGGAGCGCCTGATGGAGGGCGCTACGAAGTTGAGGACGTCGGAGTTCGCGGACGCGGTCATCGCGAACATGTAGAAGGACTGGAGCGGGAGAAGCATGAATCGCAAGGTCTCGGTGATCGGGTCGGGCAATGTCGGCGCCACCGCGGCGCGCAGCATCGCGGACAAGGAGCTGGCCGACGTGGTCGTACTCGACATCCTGGAGGGCGTGCCGCAGGGCAAGGGGCTCGACATGCTCGAGGCCTGCCCGGTCGAGGGCTCGGACGCCCGCGTGCTCGGCACCAACGACTACGCCGACACGGCCGGGTCCGACATCGTCGTGATCACCGCGGGGCTCGCGCGCAAGCCGGGCATGAGCCGCGACGATCTGCTGACGAAGAACTGCGCGATCATCTCCAGCGTGACCGAGCAGGTGATGCAGCACTCTCCGGACTGCATCATCCTGCCGGTCACCAACCCCCTGGACGCGATGGCGCAGGTCGTGTACCGGAAGAGCGGGCTGCCGCGCGAAAGGGTCATCGGGATGGCCGGCGTGCTCGACTCGGCCCGCATGCGCGCCTTCATCGCGCAGGCGCTCGACGTCTCCGTCGAGAACACGCACGCGTTCGTCCTGGGCGGGCACGGCGACACCATGGTGCCCCTGCCGCGGTACTCCACCGTCGCCGGAATCCCCGTGACCGAGCTGCTCGACAAGGAGACGGTCGACGCCATCGTGCACCGGACGGCCCACGGCGGAGCCGAGATCGTCAAGCTGCTCGGTACCGGCAGCGCCTACTACGCGCCCGGCTCGGCGGTGGTCGAGATGGTCGAAGCCGTGCTCAAGGACAAGAAGAAGATCCTGCCCTGCTCGGTCTTTCTGCAGGGGGAGTACGGCATCGACGGGCTCTTCGTCGGCGTGCCGTGCAAGCTCGGGGCGAACGGTCTCGAGCAGATCATCCAGATCGAGCTGACTTCGGACGAGGACGCGGCGCTGAAGAAGTCGGCGGCCGCCGTGCAGGAGCTGGTCCAGGTCATCGACATGTAGCTGGCGGCCCTGCGAGCACCAGGAACCCTGTCGACGCTCGTGAAGATCCACGAATACCAAGCCAAGGAGCTGCTGGCGGCGGCCGGCGTTCCCGTCCCCCGCGGCGAGGTGGCGGTCAGGGCGGCCGAGGCGCGTGCCGTCGCCGAACGGCTCGGCGGGCGCGTCGTCGTCAAGGCGCAGATCCACGCCGGCGGGCGGGGCAAGGGGGGCGGCGTCAAGGTGGTCTCCGACGCCGCCGAGGCCGAGCGGGTGGCGGACGCCATGCTCGGCATGACGCTGGTGACCGCGCAGACCGGTCCCGCCGGGCGTCGGGTGGAGCGGCTGCTGATCGAGGAGGCGCTGGCCATCGAGCGCGAGCTGTACGTCGGACTCGTCATCGACCGCGCGCTCGCGCGACCGGTCCTGATGGCGAGCCGGGCCGGCGGCATGGACATCGAGCAGGTCGCCGCGGAGACGCCGGAGCTGATACTCCGGGAAGTGCTGGATCCGGTCTCCGGGCTGCAGCCGTTCCAGGCCCGTCGACTGGCGTTCGGGCTCGGTCTGGCGCGGCCTGTCGCGGACCGGGCGGCCGCGGCGATGTCAGGCGCTGCGACGGCGTTCCGGGGCCTCGATGCGTCGCTCCTGGAGGTCAACCCGCTCGTGGTGACGGCCGGCGGCGAGGTGCTGGCTCTCGACGCCAAGGTGACCCTGGACGACAACGCCCTGTTCCGGCATCCGGAGTTGCGGGAGCTGCGGGATACGGCGGAAGAGGAGGCGCTGGAGGTCGAAGCCTCGAAACATGCCCTGAGCTACGTCCGGCTGGACGGCCGCATCGGGTGCATGGTCAACGGCGCCGGTCTGGCGATGGCCACGATGGACATCATCCACCTGGCGGGCGGGGAGCCGGCCAACTTCCTGGACGTCGGCGGCGGCGCGAACGCGGACCAGATCCGGAACGCGTTCCGGATTCTCATGGCCGACCCGAACGTGACGGCCGTGCTCATCAACATCTTCGGCGGCATCCTGCGGTGCGACGTGCTGGCGGAGGGAGTGATCGCGGCGGTCCGCGAGCTCGGGGTGACGGTGCCGGTGGTCATCCGCATGGAGGGCACCAACGTC
>JAAXGM010000116.1 GCA_012267435.1 Gemmatimonadota bacterium | reverse complement strand
CTGGCCGGCAAGGCGTACCGCCGGCCCCTGCTTGACCGCGACATCGCGCCACTCATGGCCTTCTATCGCACCGGAGAAGCGGAGGGCGGCTTCGAGGCGGGCATCGGAGCCGCGCTGACGGCCATCCTGGCGAGCCCGCACTTCGTGTTCCGCATGGAGGAGGCGCCGGCCGACATCCAGCCGGGCCAGACGTTCCGGATCGGCGACGTCGATCTGGCCTCTCGCCTGTCCTTCTTCCTCTGGGGCACGCCGCCCGACGACGAGCTGATGGCGCTGGCTCGGGAAGGCGCGCTTGCCGGGGACGACGTCCTGGAGGCGCAGGTTCGGCGCATGCTGGCCGATCCGCGCGCGGCTTCCCTGGGACCCAGGTTCGCGGGCCAGTGGCTGCGCCTGCAGGATCTGGAACTGGTGCATCCGGACCAGTTCTGGTTCCCGGACTACGACCAACAGCTCGCCGACGCCATGCTGAGCGAAACGGAGCTGTTCTTCAACCACCTGGTCGAGGAGGACAGAAGCGTCCTCGATCTGTACGACGCCGATTACACTTTCGTGAACGAACGCCTCGCGCGTCACTACGGCATTCCGGGGGTGCTCGGCAGCCAGTTCCGTCGGGTTGCGTATCCCGGCTCCGAGCGGCGGGGCGTGCTGGGTCACGGCAGCGTCCTCACCCTGACCTCGGTGGCGAACCGGACCTCGCCGGTGCTGCGCGGCAAGTGGGTCATGGAGGTCCTCCTGGGGACGCCTCCGCCGCCACCGCCACCGGGCATCCCCGACCTCGAGGAAACCGAGGACTCGGAAGGCGGACGCATGCTCACCACCCGGGAGCGCATGGAGAAGCATCGCGCCAGCCCGGTGTGCAACGCCTGCCACCAGTTCATGGATCCCATCGGGCTGGCGCTGGACAACTACGACGTGACCGGGAAGTGGCGCATTCGTGAGCACGGCATGCCGCTCGACACGAGGGGCACCTTCTACGATGGCAGCACGGTCGCGAGCCCGGCCGACCTGCGCGAGGCGCTCTTGCGGCGGCCGGAACCGCTCATTCGCACGTTCACGGCGAACCTGATGACCTACGCGCTGGGCCGCAGGACCGAGTACTATGATCAGCCCGCCATCCGCGCCATCGTGGCGGGGGCGGCGGAAGACGACTACAGGATGTCGTCGTTCATCGCGGGCGTGGTGAAGAGCGACGCCTTCAGGTCCAAGAGGGTACCCGAGGCGCTGGCGGAGAGCGCCCCGCAGCCGCCGGACCGGTAGGCGCGGCGGCAGCCGGAGGCCGAAGAAGCGCCCGGCTCCCCCGCCATCCCCGAGCGGCGACGAACCATCCGAGGAGAGTGGAGATGCACTTCATCACCGGGACACACATCCCCCGCCGCACCTTCCTGCGCGGCGCCGGCGCGACCGTCGCCCTGCCCTTCCTGGACGCCATGATCCCCGCCGGGGGCGTCTGGTCACGGCGCGCGGCGGCCGAGCCCTCCACCCGCCTGGTCGCCATCGAGATGGTGCACGGAGCGGCGGGCTGCAACGAGTGGGGCGCCACCCAGTACCTGTGGTCCCCCGAGGCGACGGGCCGCAACTTCGACCTCTCCCCTAGTTCGCTGCTGCCGCTGGAGCCCTACCGCGACCGTCTCACCATCATCAGCAACACCGACGTGCGGATGGCCGAGGCCAGGATGCCCCACGAGATCGGCGGCGACCACTTCCGCTCGAGCGCGGTCTTCCTCACCCAGGCGCATCCCAGGCAGACGCGGGGCTCGGACGTGTTCGCCGGCACCTCCATGGATCAGGTGCACGCGCAGCGCTTCGGGCAGGACACGCCGATCCCCTCGATGCAGCTCTGCATCGAGAACGTGGACCAGTCGGGCGGCTGCGCGTACGGCTACTCGTGCGTCTACACCGACACCATCAGCTGGGCCTCGTCCACCGAGCCGCTCCCCATGATCCGGGATCCGCGGGTGGCGTTCGAGATGCTCTTCGGGGCCGGAGGCACGCCCGAGGAACGCGCCGCGCGCAGGCGGACCGACGGCAGCATCCTCGACTGGATCGCCGGAGAAGTGGCGTATCTAAGGCGGGCGCTTGCGCAGGACGACCAGCAGCGGCTGGACCGGTATCTGGAGAACGTCCGCGAGCTGGAGCGGAGGATCGAGGGCATCGAGAACCGCAACACCAGCGGAGAGCCGCGCGAGCTGCCCGAGGCGCCGGCCGGAGTCCCGGACTCCTTCACCGAGCACATGCAGCTCATGTTCGACATCCAGGTGCTGGCCTTCGCGTCCGACGTCACGCGCGTGTTCTCCTTCAAGACGGGGCGAGACGCGTCGTCGCGGGTCTATACGGAGAGCGGCATCGACAAGGCCTTCCACCCGGCCTCGCATCACGGAGGCAACGAGGAGGCGATTCTGGAGTTCGCCCGCATCAACACCTTCCAAGCGAGCCAGCTACCGTATCTCCTGCGGAAGCTGGAGGAGACGACGGAGGGCGACGCCACGCTGCTCGACAAGACGATGATCGTCTACGGCTCGCCGATGGCGGACGGCAACCTGCACAACCACCGCCGCTGTCCGCTCATCGTGCTGGGCGGCGCGAACGGACGCCATGAGGGCGGGCTCCACCTGAAGGCTCCCGACGGTACCCCCATGGCCAACGTGATGTTGAGCATGCTGCACGCCCTGGGGCACGACGACAGGGACAGCTTCGGCGACAGCACGGGCGAGTTCCGGTTGAGCTATCCGGCGGTGGCGGCCGAGGCTTCCAGCCGCTCCGACCAGAGCCGCTGATGCGGACTCCACGGATGGAGCCCCGGCGAAGGCGGGGGTTTCAACTGAGACGCGGGTTCCGGCTGAGCGCGGGAGCCGTCGCGCTTCTGCTGTGGGCCGCGTCCGCCACGGACTCGCCCGTGGCGGACGCGGCGATGCGGGGAGACGCGGAGGCCGTCGAGACCCTGATCGCCCGGGGCGCCGATGTGAACGTCCCGCAGGGAGACGGCATGACCGCGCTGCACTGGGCCGCGGAGCGGGCCGACGCCGCCCTGGTTCGGATCCTGCTGGAGGCCGGGGCCGCCGTCGACGCCGTCACGCGCATCGGTGACTACACACCGCTGCATCTCGCCGCCAAGGCCGGTAGCGCGGACGCCGTGGAGGCGTTGCTGGAGGCAGGCGGCGACCCCCACGTCGTGACCGAGACCGGCGCCGTGACGGCCGTGCACTTCGCGGCCGGAGCCGGCAGCGCGGACGCCATCGCATCGCTCGCGGGCCGAGGTGCCGAAGTCGACGCCCGTGAGTCGGAGCGGGGGCAAACGCCGCTGATGTTCGCCGCGGCCAACGGCCGGGTGGACGCCGTGCGGGCACTGTTGACGCTGGGAGCCGACGTTGAGCTCCGCACCCGGGTCGTCGACATCGTGGACCTCGCGGCCGTCGACCGGGAGGCGGGAGAGGCGCGGGACGAAGTGCTGGAGGGGTTCCGGGCGCAGGCCGAGGACCCGCGCTCCTGGCGCCCGACGCCCGAGCAGGTGAGGACCGCCGTGCGGGCGGGCCACGAAGTGCAGGCCTCCAGGTCCCAGGCCGCATCCGATCGGGAAGAGGCGGAGACACCCCCGGACGCCTTCCCGGGCTATACCGGTCTCGTCGGTGCCCAGGGCGGCATGACCGCGCTCCTGCACGCGGTGCGCGAGGGACACGCCGAGACTGTCCTGGCGCTGCTCGAGGTCGGCGCGGACATCAACGGCGTGAGCGGCGGCGACCACACTAGCCCGCTGCTGATGGCGACCATCAACGGCCACTTCGACCTGGCCATGACCCTGCTGGGCCGGAGGGCCGATCCCCGCGTCGCCAGCGATGCGGGCGCGACTCCGCTCTACGGCGCGATCAACGCCTACTGGGTCCCGAAGTCGCGCTATCCCCAGCAGCAGGCCTACCAGCAGCAGGAGACCACCTACCTGGAGCTGATGGAGGCGCTGCTCGAAGCCGGTGCCGACCCGAACGTCCGCCTGACCCGCCACCTGTGGTACATGTCCTACACCTTCGACCTGTTGCGCGTGGACACCCAGGGCGCCACCCCCTTCTGGCGGGCCGCCTACGGAACCGACGTGGAGGCGATGAAGCTGCTTGTGGCGTACGGCGCGGATCCGTCCATCCCGACCATGAAGCCGCCCGAGAGACGCAGGGGCGGCGAAGGCGCGGAGGATCCCTCCGGGCTACCGCCCGTTCCGGTGGGAGGACCGGGCGTCCACCCGATTCACGCCGCTTCGGGCGTGGGCTACGGGGAGGGCTTTGCGGGGAACTCCCACCGGCACGCCCCCGACGGCTGGCTGCCTTCCGTGAAGTATCTGGTGGAGGAGCTCGGGGTGGACGTCAACGCCCGCGATCACAACGGCTACAACGCCATGCACCATGCCGCCTCCCGCGGCGATGTGGAGATGATCCGCTATCTGGCGGAGCGCGGCGTGGATGTAATGGCGGTCAGTCGGAGGGGACAGACGACGGCGGACATGGCGAACGGGCCGTATCAGCGCACCCAACCCTTCCCGGACGCGCTGGCGCTGCTCGAGAGTCTGGGGGCACACAACAACGACAACTGCGTGTCCTGCTGACCGGGTTGTCGGACCGTTCCGCCGATCAGACCCCGCCCCTCTCCTCCAGCAGCCGCTCGAACTCCTCGCGCCGCTCCTGGTCCAGGCTGACCTCGAGGGTGAAGAGCTGGTACTCCTCCTCGGACATCCCGTGGCTCTCGTAGATCTCCGCGAGCCTCTGGTCCATCTCCGAGCG
>JAAXGM010000015.1 GCA_012267435.1 Gemmatimonadota bacterium | reverse complement strand
GGAGGGCAATGCGGAATCGGACCGGCGGGGAGCAGGCGCCAATCCGGAAAGTCGTTGTCGTAGGCGGCGGTACCGCCGGTTGGATGTGCGCCAACGTGCTGCTCGCGCGCAGCCGGTTCGATGTCGTGCTGATCGAGTCCCCCAAAGTCTCGAAAGTGGGGGTCGGAGAAGCCCTCACTCCGTTTTTCTTCGCCTTTCTGAACACCATCGGCTACGATCCCGTCGCCTTCATCAAGGCGGTCCGAGGAAGCGTGAAGCTGGCGGTGCGCTTCGAGAACTGGTTGGGAAACGGCGACGTCTACTATCATCCGTTCCAAGATGGCGGTGACTACATCGCCAAGCCCGAGTTCCGCGTTTCACCGGGATACAATCGGCTAGTCAGCTACGCGCTCGCGAAGAACATTCCCCTCCACAACCTCGCGACTTCCTATTCTCTCCTCTGCGACCACGACAAGGTGCCCTGGCAGCGGAACTTCCGGAAGGACGAAACTCAATACCGCGGGTACGGGTCCTACGCCTACCACATGGACACGCACGCGTTCTCGGAGACGTTCCGGGCCCGCGCGCTGAAGGATGGAGTGGACCACGTGCGGGGACATGTGGTTTCCGTCGACCAGGGAGCCGAGTCCGGTCGAATCCGGAGTGTTTCGCTGGAGGACGGCCGGAAGGTGGAAGGGGATTTCTTTATCGATTGCAGCGGATTCAGACGGTTGCTGATATCTACGATGTCGCCGGAATGGACCTCCTATTCGCCCTGGCTGCCCGTCAATCGCGCCATAGCCTTCAATATTCCGTATTCCGATGGCCAAGGTGGGAGACGCGGCGCCATCCCCCCCTACACCCTGGCCAGAGCCCTGCGCGCGGGATGGCTGTGGAAGATCCCCCTCCGGGAGCGCTTCGGGGCGGGATACGTATTCGCCGACGACTTCATTTCCGAAGATGATGCGCGCCGGGAACTCGAGGCGATCAACCCGGAATGGTCCCGCCTGCCCAGCCATACCATCCGGTTCGAATCAGGAGCTCTGCGCAAAACCTGGATCGGCAACTGCGTGGCGGTCGGCCTCTCGTCCGGGTTCATCGAACCGCTTGAGTCCACCTCGATTCAGATTGCGCTAACCCAGATTCTCGGGGTCGTGGACGTGCTCCGGAATCCGTTCGGCTACAACCCCCGGGTGCTCGAAGCCTACAACCGGGCCATTGAAGCCGAAACCGAAGACATCCGCGACTTCATCATCCTTCACTACGCAACCCCACGCGGCGATACGCCGTTCTGGGAACATATCCGCAAGAATTACCGTGGACGGGATTATCCGGCATCGCTCAGAGACAAGATCGAGACGGCCTGGCACCGCACCTGCGGCCACAACCGAGTGCAGTCCGAGCAGATCCGGGGGAGGGTCTTCGGCGAGCTCAGTCACCTGTACGTGATGCAGGCGCTCGGGCTCTTGAACCCGGAAACCGCGCGTGCCGATTTCCTTCAGGAATTCGACTCCGTGGAGCGGGCGCTGGCAACCGTCGGACGGCCGGTGCGGCGACTCCAGACACACCTGCTTCAGTTCCGGAGAGAGTGCCTTTCGCATGGGGAGTTTCTGGACATGCTGTAGCGGGTGGCGCCAGGTGATGCGCGCGCGGCTGGATCCCCGCCGGTTCCCACGCCTACATGGAATAGCTCACCCGTCCCCGTTCGATGCAGAGGCACGCGCGGCGTCCCGGCAGGCCGCCGTTGCGGCCTCGTCGACGAGAGGATCCCCCTTTTCGTCGAAGCCGATGATCACACCGTGGTAGTCCCGTGCCTGGTCCGTGGTCAGGATCTCGTTCAGGTTGGTGATCAGTTCCTCGGCGACTCCGTTGTATCCGCCTCGCTGGTATCGATGGAGGGCGTCAGGCTAGCTTGTACGCATGACCTTCGGATACGGGCCGGCACTCCGCTTCGCACGCAGCTTCATGACGGGCTGGGTCCCGGTGGTGGAGCAGGAGATCCACATCGAGCGGGACGGGCGCCGGCTCCCCGCCTCCCTGCTCCTTCCGCGCGCGGCGGCCCGGCGTGGCCGTGTGGGACGGCGCCGGCCGATTCCCGCCTGGGTGGTCCTCCACGGAATCACCCGATCGGGGCGGGATCACCCCTACCTGGCGCGGTTCGCGCGCGCGGTCGCGGCCACCGGCCAGGCGGCGCTGGTGCCGGAAATCCCGGAGTGGCGGGAAATCCGACTCTCCACCGAGGCCGCCACGTCCACCGTCGCGGCCTCGCTGCTCGCGCTGGAGGGTCGGCCGGAGCTCGCGGGCCGGAAGGTGGGGCTGGTGGGCTTCTCCTTTGGTGCGCCCCAAGCCATCATCGCGGCAACCGACCCGGCGCTGGCGGGGCGGGTCGCCGGAGTGGTGGCGTTTGGGGGTTACTGCTCGTTGGAGGAATCGACCCGCTTCCAGTTCACCGGGGCGCACGAAATCGATGGCCGGGAGGAATCCCTAGCCCCCGACCCTTATGCCCGTTGGGTGGTGGGCGCGAACTACCTCACGCGCATCCCGGACCACCAGGATGCCGGAGGCGCGGCGGAGGCGTTGCGCGCGCTGGCCGCCCATGCCGGCGACAACAACCTGCTCGCCACGGATCCGGAGATGGAGCCCGTGAGACGTCGTCTGGCCAACGGGCTCGACCCAGCCGAACGCACCGTCTTCGAGGTGATCGCGCCAGCCACCGACACCCTGCCCGACCCGGTGCGCGGCGGGCCCGTTGCCGAGGGTTTGGGCGAAGTGATGGCCGCCATCCCCGAACTGAATCCCGTCCCGTACCTGCCGCGCGTCAACGTTCCGGTGCGGCTGATGCACGGCGCCGCCGACCAACTTTTTCCCTACACCCAGACCATCAAGCTGGGACGGGTCTTCCCGGCGGGCGCGGACGTCGCCACCACGGTGACCGGCCTCTTCGCCCACGCCTCGGGGCGCGACCGCACCTCCCTTTTTCACACGGCTTCGGAGGCGTTGCGCTTTCTGAACGCCCTCGCCAGCATCTTCCGGCTAATGCAGCCCGGCCGCTTCCCTCGAACCTCGCCGCGATCATGACCCGCGCGAACACCCCGGCCAAACCCCGGTGGACGATGCCATCCGTTTCCGGCTGGGTGCGGCGGACGGGCGGTGTCCGCTGGTTCATCCGGCGCTTCGGCTTCGCGCAGCTCTTCCTGAAACCGGCGCGCTGGATACTGGCCCCGCTGATCATTCCGATGCTCCGGGAGCGTTCCGTCGAATACCGGGGCGCCTCCCTGCCCTTGGTGTACGCCCGCCACAACGTGACCTGGGCCAACGAGCGCTGCGTGGAGCTGGCGCTGGCCCGCGCGCTCACGGCGGGCGTCCGGCCCGAGCGGCTCCTGGAGGTGGGCCACGTCACACCGCACTACTTCCGGGCCGGCCATCTGGTCGTGGACAAATATGAACCGGGTTCGCTCGAGATCGACATCGTGGACTTCGAGCCCGCCGAGCGCTTCGACCTGATCCTTTCCATCTCGACCTTCGAGCACATCGCCTTCGACGAGCCCGGGGCAACCCCGACGCCACAGGCGGTTGCCGCCAAGGTGGCCGCCGCCCTGGACAAATGCCGCAGCCTGCTCGCGCCGGGTGGCCTCCTGGCCATCACCGTGCCCCTGGGCTACAACCCCGCCCTGGACGCCATGATCGCCGACGGCGAGCTGGGGTGGGACCGCGCAACGTGGTTCAAGCGGTTCCCGCGCCGGCGCTGGCGGCAGGTGCCCCGGTCCGAAGCCGTCCGCTGCCGCTACGGCAGCCCACTTGCCTTCGCCAACGCCATCCTGCTCGCCGAATGGAACGCCGCAGGCTAGCCAGCCCGCCCTGCCGAGGCGGAGCCTCGCCGCTCATATGTTGTCAGTTGTCAACAGTAATATCGTCAGTAGTCACCAGTCGCCCTCCCGCCGACCGGGAGCGCGACGTTTTTCCAGTGGAGGAGATGGACGCCCGATGCCTTCGGAACCCGGATGTCCCATGACGCGCCACATCAAGTCCCTCATCCGCATGGTCCCGGATTTTCCCGTTCCCGGGATCCGCTTCCGCGACGTCATGGGACTGGTCGAGAACCCCGAGGGTTTCGAGGAGACCACCGACGCCCTGGTGCGGAAGTTCGCCCCGGAAGCGCCGGACGCCGTGGCCGGAATCGAGGCGCGCGGCTTCATCTTCGGCGTCCCGGTGGCGCGGCGATTGGGCGTCGGATTCGTGCCGGTGCGGAAGGCGGGCAAGCTGCCCGGCGACGTGGTGGGCGTCGACTACGCGCTCGAATACGGCACCGGGCGCCTGGAAATGCAGACCGGGTCGGTCCGCGAGGGAATGCGCGTCCTGCTCATCGACGACCTGGTCGCCACCGGCGGGAGCGCGGCGGCGGCCATCGAGCTGATTCGCGGCATGGGAGGCGAGGTCGTCGGAGCCGGGTTCGTGGTGGATCTGCCCGAACTCCCCGGGCGTAAGCGCCTGGAGGCGATGGACGTCGAGGTCTTCGCGCTGTGCACGTTTCTCGACGCCGATCCCTGAGCCATCTCACCCAAGGCTCGGCCGGGCCGGAGGTGGTCAGGTGGGGACATCCGTCCGCCGGGACGCCGGAGGCAAGCAACCCGGCGCGTCGCGGCTCAGCGGGCGCGCGGAAAGATCTCCGGCGGGGGCACGTGGAAAGCGCCCGGAAACCCGTCTTCCACCAGCTTGAGCTTTCCGGTCCAATCCTCGATGTCGATCCGGTACACGCTGGTGCGCTTCAGCTCCCCTTCCGTGATCGCGCGGTAGTCGCGGTCCGGCCGCAGCTCGGGGGCGTACTTGTCGAGAAGCATTTGCAACGCCTCGCGGGCTTCGACGGGATCCTCCACCACGCCCCCGGTTCCGAACGCCGTCACGCCGGCGAATTCGACGCTGAACTCCAGCGCCTCGTCCGCAGGCAGCAGGCGGCCCATCTCGAAGGCCGAGAAACACACCGGCGCCGGACGGGACAGGCTATCGCGGGTGAGGCCGGTGCGCGCGGTGTGGATGTAGATGGCGTGACGGGCGGGATCGTACACGAACAGGTTGCTGTTCACGAGTGGCTGCTCGCCGCGGGTCAGGGCGAGGACCCCAACGCGCGCCTGCCGGATGAAGTCCCGGGTCCAGGCGTCGTCCTTGGCCCGGTCCCGCCGACGGATCTCGGTTCTGCCCCGTTCAGGCACGTCGCTAGATCTCCAGCTCCACGCCGATCCCGGCGGTGCGCGCGGCGTCGTAGATGAGTCTCGCCGTGGCCATGTCCTCGAGCGCCAGCCCCAGGTGGACGGCGATGATGCGATCGCCTTCCGCCCGCCGTCCCGGGACCTTGCCCGCGATCACGTCGCTCAGCTCGGCGCTGGGCGTTGGAGTGTCGCGGAAGTAACCACTCCCGCTCTGGTAGTAGGCAAACTGCGCGCTGTCGTCGGTGGTCAGCAGATCCGCCTGGCGAAACGCGTCCGTCTGCCAGTAGGAATCGAAGTCCAGGGGGCATGCGAAGGCACCGGGCGCGAGCCATCCGGGCGGGATGGCGGGGTCGGGATCGAGGAGGATGGGGCCGCTGGTGACGACGATGTCCATCCCCCGCACCGCCTCCGCAACCGTTCCCACCGGCCGCACCTCGACGCCCATGCGTTCGCCCATCTCCTCGGCATAGGCGTGCATCACGGTCTCGTCGATGTCGTAGGCGTGCACCCGCTCCACGGGGAACAGGGTGCAGAGGGCCTCCAGGTTGCTGCGTCCCTGCACCCCGCAGGCGACGATGCCGACACTGGAGGCATCCGGGCGGGCGAGGTACTTGCCGGCCAGCGCCGACGCGGCCCCGGTGCGCATGGCCGTGATCCAAGTCGCGTCCATCACCGCAAGCGACAGCCCCGTATCCGGGTCGCTCAGGACGATCAGCCCGCTGATGTAGGGCAGTCCGCGCGCGGGATTGCCCGGATAGGCCGAGATCCATTTGATCCCGGCGGCGTTCTGACGCTCGACGTAGGCCGGCATCGCGTGCAGGAAGGAGTCCGGGCGTGGATGGATGCCCGGCTTGGGCGGCATCTCCACCCGGCCCGCCGCCTTCTCCCGGAACATGAACTCCAGCGCGTCGATGATCTCCGCCATGGAAACCCCGGCTTGCTCGACGTGGGCACGCGATAGGTGGAGGATGTTTCGCTGGGACATAAAGCTGGCCTCGCGGGTGGGCGGGGATCGGGTTTCGGCCCGTGGACGATATGGAGTGGAGGACGGAACCGGTTCGGGGATGGAGCCCTTTCCGCGATGGCGGTCTACTCGGGAGATGCCCGGACGGTCACTTCTTCCATGACGGCCCCCTCCAGCACGCCGTCGACCACCTCCATCCCTTCCACAACCCGGGCGATGATGGTGTAGTTGTGGTCGAGACGGGGGTTGTCCACCAGGTTCACGAAGATCTGGCCGTCGCCGGTGTCCCGCCCCCGGGTCGAGATGCCGACGGTGCCGCGCACGTGCGAGCGCATGGTCAGCTCGTCGCGGGTGTGGGGCCCGTCCCCATGGTACTCGTTCGCCCCCGGGCTGCCCCCCTGGATGACGAAGTTGGGAACCACCCGGTGGAAGGTGAGGCCGTCGAAGTATCCTTCGCGCGCCAGGCGGACGAAGCGTGCCGTGTTCGCGGGCGCTTCGAAAGGCAGCAGCTCGAGAACGATCTCTCCGCCATCCGCCATGCGGACCACGGCCCGGTGCGCGGCCATCTCGCGCATCTCCGCAAAGGTGGGCATGGGCGCGCGCTCCGGGGGCGACGGACGAGCCCAGCGCAGGTCGCTTCCGGTCCAATCGTTGCGGAGGAATTCGGCGACCCGGGCAACGACCGGATCGTAGTCCTCCATGTAGCGCCGCACGCGATCGAGATCCTCCAGGGAGCCAAGCTCCCGTATCCTCCGCAGGAGTTCCAGGCGCACGTCCCGGTGGGTCTCCCTGCGACCGGCGCTCATGCGCTCGAGCGCATCGAAGGCGGCCGGCAGCACGTCCGGACGCGGGCTTCCGGCCAGCGACCGGGCCGCCGTCAGCACCAGCTGGGGATCGTCCGCGCGCAGGGCGTCGAGGTAGACCGAGTCGGCGTCGTGGCCCACCAGCGGCGCGAGCCCCGCGATGGCCGCCTCACGCACATTCCAGTGTTCGTCGCCGGCCAGCGCCAGGAGCGCGGGTACGAGTTCCATCCGGGTCGCGGCGCGCGCGGCGTACATGCGCATCTGCCAGACCGGATGAACGGAGAACGCCGGCAGCCGGCGGCCGGCCGTGAAGGGAGAGACCCCGGCCAGCGCCACCAGGCCGTGCGCCGCCCGGTGCCAGCCGCCCGCAGAGACGGAATCGGCCCGCAGGACCAGTGCATCGAGAAGCGCCAGGGCGGTCTCGGCTGGACACCCGGCGAGGCGGCCGATCGCCTCGAGCGCCACGTGCGCGCTGGGGTCCCGCAGCAACGCCACCAGCTCCGCGCAGGCCTGGCTGCCGTCCACTCGTTCGCTCAGGGCTCCCACGGCCTCCACCCGCACCAGGTGACTCGTGTCGGCGAGCGCCTGCGCGAGCGGGGCCCGCACCTCATCGAGCGCGCCCTCCCCGATGGCCAGCACGGCGAGCCGGCGCACCTGCGCGTCCTCGTCGGCCAGCGCCGCCGCGACCACATCGTCGGGTGGTCCTCCCGCCCCCACCAGTCCCGCCAGCGCGAGCCGGCGCACCCGCGCACCTTCCTCGCCGTCCGCCCCCCGGTAACCGGCCAGCTGCACGAGCGTCGCCAACACGGGCGGGGGAGGCGCGAACCGCGACTGCGTGCGAACCAGGTTCTCCAAGGCGCGAGCCCCGCCAAGGATGACGGGGTGGGGCACCGACCGCAGGGTTACGGTCCCGCCTCCGGCGAGTCCAGCGACCAAGTTCTGGAGTAGCAGATCGTAGGCCTGCCGCACCTCATCGGCATTCTGGTACGAGAGCCGGCCCATCGCCTCGAGCACCGCGCCGCGAACCTCCGGATCCCTCTCGTGGGGCAGGTAGTTCATCAGCGCAACCATCGCCCGGCGGGGGTCGCTGCCGGCGACGGCCTGGGCGCTGGCGTTGACGGCCTCGGCCCGAATATCGGCGTAGGAACTCTCCAGCATGGACCCGATGTCCACCAGAACCGCGGGATTCTCCTGGCGCCCCAGCGCACGCACGGCGATCCGCCGCACCTCCGGGTCGGGCCAGGAGATTCCCTCAAGGAACGTGAAGTGCGCGGCGGGATCGCGTGAACGGGAGTCCTCGGCGTCGAGGACGCGGTGAAGGATCTCCTCGCTCCCGGCGAGCAGCCGGACCTCCCCCGCATCCCCCCCGTCACCGCACCCCGCGGCGAGCACGCCAAAGAGGACAACCAGGCACAGCCGGAATCTCCCTCGCTCAAAGCGCCGCAGCATATCGGACACCCCTTCTCGCTTTCCCGCCGTTCGTTCCCGTGATATCGGCCGCCAGCCCAGCCCGTCCCGGCCGGGTGCCGTCCCTCCCCGCGCGGCGTTCGCCTGTGGCGAAACACCCCATAGATTAGAGTACGTAGCCCCGTTGACAAGAATCGCGTGCGCTGGTCCCGCGATCCACGATCCCCGAAATCCCGGACGCGACACGATGGCGACCACACTCCCGGCCACCGGTCTCGACACCCCGATCGCCGATTCACTTCGCCGCGCCCTCCGCGGCCTCGGCGGCCGCGCCACCGTCGGCGACATCATGGCCGCAACCGGCCTCGCGCGGGCGGACGCGGAAACCGGCCTCGGGAAGCTGCTGGAAACCCACCAGGGGCATGTGGAGGTCGGGGAAGAGGGCGATGTCGTATACGCCTTCCAGCGCCGCCTGTTGCGGCGCGACTTCACACCCATCTGGACTCGCTTCCGCGCGGCCGCGGCGCGCGTGCTCAAGACCGCCTTCAAGATCTGGATCGTGGTCATGCTGGTGGTCTATTTCGTCGTGTTCGTAACCCTGTTGATCGCCGCCCTGATCGCGGCCTCCAGGGGGAACGATCGCAACGGCGGCTCCATCCTCGGCGGCGGACGGCACCGCGGCGGCGGCTTCAACCTACCCTTTCTGTTCTGGATCTGGACCCCGGACTGGCGCCTGGGCCAGCCTTATTACGGCAACCGCTTCGAGCGGCGCAGCGGGAGGAAGGTGCCCTTCTACAAGAAGGTGTTCGCCTTCGTCTTCGGTCCCGACCGGCCGCGCGCCAGCCTGCGGGATCGCGACCGCAGCGTCATCCGCCTCATCCGGGCGCGCAAGGGGACGCTCACCGTGCCCGAACTCGTACGCCACACCGGGCTGACGGTCGCGGAGGCGGAGGAGGAGATGGGGCGGCTCATGGGCGCCTACGCGGGGGATGTGCACGTCTCCCGGGGCGGCGAGCTGGTCTACAGTTTCGGCGAAATGCTGGTGAGCGCCCACGGCAAGGTCGGAGCTCGCGAACCCGCTCCGGCGTGGCGGCGCCTGGAGAAGGCGGCCGAGTTCACCGGCAACCCCAAGGGCACCAACGCGCTCATCGGTTCGCTAAACGGGTTCAACCTGCTGGCGGCGCTCTCCGCGCCGGTGCTGATCTTTCCTCCGCTCGGACTGGGCGGACTGGGGGCCGAAATCGGCCTGATCTGGGTGCCCGCGATCTTCAGCACGCTCTTCTTCGCCGTGCCGCTCGGCAGATGGTTCGGGCACAGGGCCGAGAACGCCCGCCGCCGCCTGCGCAATGTGCGCAAGGTACTGCTGGGGATGGTCTTCCGGCAGAGCCTCACGAGGGGGACGCCGCTCTCGGCGGAGCGCGCCACGGACGATGTGCGCATCGCGCTGGTGGACCCGAACATCGGCGCGGCCGACGTGCGCAAACAGCTCCGGAGGATGGCCGCCGAGTTCGACGCCGAGGTGGAGCCCGCCGATTCCGGCCGCATCACCTATGGCTTCCCCTCGATCCGCTCGGCCCTTCTCGGAGGGGAAGAGGTGCGATCCGCACTCCGCCTCGACAGGCGTTCGGTCGGACGCGTCGTCTATTCGAGCGCGGACACTCCGGAGGAGGAGTCGGCCCGCGCACTGGCCAACTTCGACCGCGAGCTGCGCAAGTCCGTGTCCGCCCCGGACTCGGTGCGCTATCTGGACGACATCGAGCTCGCCGGCATCGAGACTCCCTCCCCGTCGGGACGTGGAGTGAAGCCGCGGCGACCCGCGAGGCCGAGGCGCCCGCAGAGGTGGTGAACCGCTCGAGCCGGACGGGTCTGCGCACGCCGGGCGCCGGGCGCCCGTCCGGGTCGCCGGCGGTCCTCCTGCTGGTCGCCTCCCCCACGTTCCTCCTCATCCCGGTGTCTCTGGCCGCCCAGCAGAACGCTGACGGCGGCGTCCCGGCGCTTGCGGTAGTGCCCCACGCCGAAGCCCCGGAGGCGCGCGCCCTCCGAACGCCCACCGACATCCGGATCGATGGCCGACTGGAGGAGGCGCCGTGGAGCGACGCCGCTCCGGTGACGGACTTCACCCAGATGGACCCGGACGAGGGCCACCCCGTCAGCGAGCACACCGAGGTCCGATTCCTGTACGACGACGACGCGCTCTACGTGGGCGCGCGACTGCTGGACTCGGCCCCGGTCACCACCCGGCTCGCCCGACGGGACGCGGGCGTGCCCGATTCGGACTTCTTCACGGTGACCGTGGACAGCTATCACGATCACCGCACCGCCTATCGTTTCTCCACCAATCCCTCGGGGATGAAGCGCGACGACATCCTCAGCGGCGGCTCCGGCATCTTCGGCGGAGGCAGAGGAGACGGCCGCGGGGACAGTTCCTGGGATCCGGTCTGGGACGTCGCCGCCTCGGTCACGGACGAGGGCTGGTTCGTGGAGATGCGCATCCCCTTCAGCCAACTCCGCTTCAGCACCGCCGCGGACCAGGTGTGGGGGCTACAGATCGAGCGCACCATCAACCGCAACCAGGAGCGCGCCGTCTTCTCCTTCACGCCCAAGCTGGAACCCGGCGGCGTGGCGCGATTCGGGCACCTCGGCGGGATCGAGGGCGTCGCTTCCGGACGCAGGCTGGAGATCCTGCCCTACGCCGGGTTGAGCGCCGAGTACATCCGCCAGACGGCCCCGGCCGAGGTGTCGTTCGGCAACCCGTTCCGCTCCGGCTCGGACTACTTCGGACGGGCGGGCGCGGACCTGAAGTACCGCCTGGGCTCGAACCTCACTCTCGACGCCACCGTCAACCCCGACTTCGGCCAGGTCGAGGTGGACCCCGCGGTGATCAACCTCACCGCCTTCGAGACCCGCTTCGACGAGCGGCGCCCCTTCTTCGTGGAGGGCGGGGAGATCTTCCAGTTCGCGCGCGGCGGACCGGGGGGCAGTACCGGGCGTCCCCCGACCGTCATGTACTCGCGCCGCATCGGCCGACGGCCGCAGGGGCCGATGGCGTCGGACGCGGTCTTCTCGGACGCACCCACCGCGACCACCATCCTCGGGGCCGTCAAGGTCACCGGAAAGGTGGGCGACGGCTGGTCGGTCGGGCTGCTGGAGGCGGTGACCGGACGCGAGATGGCTCCGTATGTCGACGCCGGCGGGGTCCGTGGCGAAGCGGAACTCGAACCCGCCACCAACTACCTGGCGGGAAGGCTGCGGCGCGACCTGCGGGACGGCCTCACGCAGCTGGGCGCCATGGCCACCGCCGTCAACCGCAGCCTCTCGGGCGGCATCCTGGGCGACCGCCTGCACTCCTCGGCGTACGTCGCCGGGGTGGACTTCATCCACGAGTGGGACGACCGCTCCTGGCGCATCAACGGCGCCCTCTCACAGAGCCTGGTCTCGGGCAGCGAGGCGGCGATCCTGCGCACCCAGCATTCCTCGGCCCGGTACTTCCAGCGCCCGGACGACAACCGCGTCCTCGACCCGGGCGCGACCTCGCTGGGCGGGCACTACGCCATGTTCGACGTCAACAAGCAGTCGGGCTCGTTCACGGCGCGGATCGCCATGGCCAGCATCAGCCCGGGCTACGAGGTCAACGACATCGGTTTCCAGACCGAAGCCGACCGGATCATGCTCGATACCCACCTCACCTGGCGCCAGCCGCGTCCCGGAACCTGGCTGCGCAACTGGTCGGTGTCCGGCGGCCCGGACGGCAAGTGGAACACGGCGGGCGACCGCCTGCACTCGGAGTTCAACGTCAACCTGAACTGGCAGTGGCTGAACTATTGGGGCGGCTCGGTCCGCGGGGTCATCCGGGCCCCCACCGACAACGACCGCCTCACCCGCGGCGGCCCCCTCGCCCGCGATCCTCGGTACCATGCCGGGAACGCGAACCTCTCATCCGATTCGCGGCGGCCCGTGAGCGGACGGGCCAGCTACAACTGGGCCTTCGACGAAGCCGGATCCCGGAGCCACACCGGATCGCTGAACGTCACCTACAAGTCGGGCGAGAAGCTGGAGCTGCATCTCGGCCCCAGGCTCGCGCGCAGCTACGCCGAGGCCCAGTACGTGACCTCCCGCGCGGACGCCCTCGCAACCGCCACCTTTGGGCACCGCTACATCTTCGCGCCCATCGATCAGACCACGCTGTCGCTCGACACCCGGCTGAACGTCACCTTCTCACCCACGCTGACGCTGCAGGTCTACGCCCAGCCGCTCATCTCCAGCGGCGACTACGGGGGCCTGAAGGAATTCCGGACCCCGGGTACCTTCGACTTCCTGCGCTACGGCCGGGACGCCGGCACGATGTACCGGCTGAGCGACGGCGGCTTCCTGATCGATCCCGACGGCACCGGCGCGGTCCCGGAAATCATCATCCGCGACCAGGACTTCAACGTGCGCAGCCTGCGCGGCAACGCGGTGCTGCGCTGGGAGTGGAGCCCCGGTTCGACGCTCTTCCTGGTGTGGCAGCAGCGCCGCCACCACCGCGCGCTGCGGGACGCCTGGGATCCGCTCGCGTCCGACGGCATCGGCGACTTCGACTTTCGCCACGACGCCGGCGAGCTGGTGCGCATCCGCCCGGACAACATCTTCCTGATCAAGGTGAACTACTGGCTGAACCTGTAATCGGTTGACAGCACTGCCTGCGGATGCGAATGTGTGATGGCATTGCATGCACACTCGGATGGCGCAAGATGGCTCAACTCACGGTTCGCAAGGTGCCTCATCAGATCGTCGACAGCCTGAAAAAGCGCGCGGCCGCCAACGGCCGGTCCGCCGAAGCCGAACACCGGGAGATTCTGCGTCGAGCGCTGCTCCCGGCCGAGGGGAGCTTCGCCGACCGCGCCCAGGCTTTGCGGCAGCGGCTCCACTCCTGCATCGACAGCACCGACACGATCCGCGCTGACCGGGACCGGGACGCGCTCGAGTGACAGGGTACGTCGTTGACGCGAGCGTGGCGGTCAAGTGGCTGGTGACCGAACCCCTGTCTGACGAAGCGGCCACCTTGCTCGACCCCGGCGTAACGCTTCTGGCCCCCGATCTGCTGTTCGCGGAGGCCGCCAGCGCGTTGTCCGCCAAGTGCCGGCGAGGAGAGATGGACCGCGAGGAATTCGCTGAGACCGTGAACCTGTTGCGTGCCGCGCCTGTCGCCACGCCGCTCTCAATGCGCCAACTCGCCGCCTCCAGCGCCCGGCTGGCCGCCGATCTCGGTCACTCGGTCTACGATTGCTTCTATCTCGCGCTGGCGATTACCGAAGACTTCCCGGTCGCAACCGCGGACACCCGGTTCTACGACAAGGTGCGAAAGCACCCCTACCTGGGGGACCGGGTCGTCCACCTCGCGGATATCGGCACGAGCGCGTAGCCACCTGGGCGTCAGGGCGCCACCACCACCCGGAACCCGATGAACTCGCGCCTCACGTCCGGCCCCGCGGCGCCCCGGATGGCGGCGCGCGCATTGCGAACGGGATCGGCGAAGGACCCGCCCCGCATCACCCACAGGGGGTCGCCGTCGAGTCTTTCCCGGTCATCCGTCTCGTCGTGGGGGTAGGGCTGCCAGGGGCTGCGGGTCCACTCCCAGACGTTGCCGCTCATGTCGCTCAGGCCGTAGGGGCACTCCGGGCAGGCCACCTCTCCCACGGGCTCCGGTCCGCCTGTCGCGAAGTTCGCCCTGTCCCGCCGCAACTCGTTTCCCCAAGGGAAGATGCGCCCGTCGCCGCCACGGGCCGCCTTCTCCCACTGCGCTTCGCTCGGCAGCGTCACGCGCCATCCGTCGGCCAGCAGGGCCCGTAGCTCCGGGGGCGTCGCCGGGGATTCGCGCAGAAGCTCCTCCAGCCATCGGCAGTATGCCAGCGCGTCCGGCCAGGAGACGAACGACACGGGATGGAGCGGGGGCCCGGTCGGGACCCGTGGATCGGCTTCGTAGCCCGCCGACTCCGCGAAGGCGCGGAACTGTGCCACCGTCACCTCGCTGCGGCCGATGAGGAAGGCCGGCACATCGACGACGCCCCGCGGCTGGTCGGCACTCCAGCGCTCGACGTCGTAGGCGAGGGTGTCTATGTCCGGATCGCTCCCCATGAGGAAAGGTCCTTCGCCGATCTCCACGAAGCCCGCCAGCGGGTCGTCCGGCAGATGGCCGAGATCGGCGCGATGGCCCGGAAGCCCGAGAGAGAGGGCTGCGGATTCGGCGGGAGCGGGAGCGATTCCCGTGGAATCCAACGGCCCGGATCCGGCTCGTGCCATCTGGTTCCGATAGTCCAGCCACACGCCCACGAAGATCAGGCCCGCCGCCGCAAACACCGCCAAGAGCCTCATCGAGCCTCGATTCCCTGCCCAAGAGCCTCGCTCTCAAGCCTCATTGCGCCTCCATCCCCAGCCGCTCGCAGGCAAACGCCCACCCATGACCGCAGGCGCGCTCGTACAGATCCCGCTCCGGCCAGTCGATCAGATTCAACCCTCCCTGTCGCAGCAGCAGCCTGAGATCGAGCGGGCGCGGCGGCGCGCGACTCACCACCGAGGGGTCGAGCAGGTTAACGCAGCCGGCCTGGAACTGCGCCTCGCACGCCCGCGCGAAGAAGCCCAGCGCCAGCTCCGCGTCAGGCTCCACGATCCGGCCCTCGACGTAGTGGGCACCCATCTCGTTGCACGCCCAGCCCGCGTTGTCGGCGCAGTAGCTGGCCTCGATTCGCACCAGCCGCTCACACGCGCCCGCCCGGCCCTCCCCACACGCGTTCTGCCAGAACGGAAGCATGTCGCCCCGGTGGAGGCCGTCGGTGCGCCCGCTCGCCGTCATGGCGGCGAAGAAGGTTGTCCATACCGCCATATGCACCAGGTTGGCCGTCGCCCACCGGACCTCGGTGAGGCGCCGGATGCGCGGACGGCTCCGGAGCGAGCGCACGAATCGGTCGATCAGCGGCACGCACAGGTTGAGCAGCGGCACGCACAGCAGCTTGTCGTAGAAGGTCGGCGCCCCCACCGCCTCGAGAAACCAGAACAGCGCGAAGACCCCGGCGCCGTAGAGCCCCCCGAAGATGGCCTTGCCGGTGCGCGTGCGCGGAGAGGTCGACGGATCCGTGACAAGCAGGTGCAGTCCCAGGAAGACGGCGGCCGGAATCTCGGAATCGATGAAGTACGGGACCCCGGTCGCCGCCCCGTAGAGGGCGCTCAGCCCGAAGAGCGCGGCCGCGGCAAACCCCGACACCAGGGTGATCCGGAAGAAGTACATCACCACCAGTCCGAGCCCGAACAGCAGCAGGTAGATCGCGGGGACGAAGGTGAGGGTGGTGGCGATGTCCCGCCCCCACGTCAGGTCGCTGGTGCCCGTCGCGATCAGCACCAGCGAGAACAGCCCCAGCGAGAACGCCGAGGGGTTGAAGACGTGCGTGCGCCGCCCCTCGCGCCGCCACCGCACGAACGCCTTTCCCAGGAAGCCCGCCGCCACCATCAGGAACTGCAGGTGGAACCAGTCGTCCGTGAACCAGAGGAAGAGGTTGGTGCTGAAGATGATGGGAAAGGGGCCGAAGCCGAGCACGTAGCGCTCGCCCCGCGACCACGCGAGCAGCATGTCGAACGCGTAGGCGAAGATCAGCTGCGCCAGCAGGAGCCCGGCAAAGTCGTAGACTGGTCGCCAATACCAGCCCCAAACGGCGAACACGGTGAGCTGCACCAGAGCCTGCAGATAATGCTGCGGGCGCAGGAGGACCTGGAAACCGCGGGACGCGCCGGCGCGCGACAGCCTCGCAAACAGTATCCCTTGCCAAAGCAGCAACCCGGCGACCGCCGCCAGGAACGCGAAGGCGAGCCGGGCGTTGCCAGCGACGCGCGGCGCAAGCGAGATGAGAAGGAGGCCCAGCGTCAGGACGAACGGGACGAGGAAGACGCGGAGGAGGTCCCTCGCTCGAGACCGGGGCTTCGTTCCAGGCTTCGGCGGCCCGGTCTCCGGCTGGGTGCTCGCGTCCCTGCGGCGCATTCGCTTGCGTTTCGACGTGGCCATGAGTCCTGGGGAGTCTACTGGGGCTTGACGGGAGGCACCGAATAAACTAGTCTGACCGACTAGACAGATGATCGCTGAGGGTTGCGGTCGGCTCTCGAGCCGCCAAGTGCACAAGAGGCAATGTCCATGATCGAGGTTGGGGCGTTCGATGCCAAGACCCACCTGTCTTCGCTGTTGAACAAGGTTGCGCAAGGAGAGGAAGTGCTCATCACGCGACGAGGCACCCCCGTTGCCCGGCTCGTGCCTGCTCAAGAAGCAGATCGGTCTCGCGTCGCGAAGACGATCCAGCGGCTGCGGTCCCTGCGCTGCGGAGTCCAGCTTCGCGGCCTCCGGTGGAAGGAACTCCGCGACCGGGGACGTCGGTGAGCGAGTTCGTTCTCGACTGTTCCGTCGCCGTCGCTTGGCTCTTTGAAGACGAGGCCAGGCCCGAAACCGACGCGTTGCTTGATCGGACGATGGAGAGCGGCGCGCTGGTTCCAGGGCTCTGGCGGCTTGAGATCGGAAACGTTCTGTCCCAGGCAGAGCGCAGAAAGCGCATCGACGCCGCCAAGGTTGCATCATACGTCGATGTCCTAGCGGAACTGCCGATTGCGATGGACGCCGAGACCGAAGAACGCGCGTTACGCGAAATCCTAGCTCTCGCCCGCAAGGAGCATCTGACAACCTACGACGCTGCGTATCTCGAAATCGCAATGAGGCGCGGGATACCCCTCGCGACGCTCGGCAAGGCCCTCCTTCGAGCTGCGCGACGCGTCGGCGTAGACACACTTCCGTGAGGTACGGAACTCCGATCCTCAGAGATCACCTGCTGGCCGTTCGCAGACCTTCCCCTCAACCCGGCGGGCGCTGCGGCCCCGTCTCCGCGGGCAGCCCCAGCAGGCTCCAGTCGTTCCAGGAGCCGTCGTAGAAACGGGTCTCGTGGCCCATCAGGCGCGCGACGAAGTAGTTCACGCTCGCGCGCATCCCGATGTAGCAGTAGCTGATGACGGTCTCGCCCGGGTCGATGCCCGCGCGCCGGAAGAGGGCCTCCATCTGCTGGCGCGAAACGAAGCGCGGTTCCTCGCGCGAGAGGATGAATTCCTCCCAGTAGACGTGCCCGGCGCCGGGGATGTGGCCCGGACGATAGGTGCCGTCGCGCCCGTTGTCGGCACCGGTGTACTCGTTGTCGGGGCGGCCGTCGAGCAGGGCGTATCCGGCGCGGTCGCGGCGTTCGTCCACCCACTCCGCGTCCACGAACACATCGTCGCGCGCGCGGGGCTCGAAGGCGCCGCGGCCGCCGGACACCGGGCCGGTGGCCACGTCCCGCCCCGCTTCCCGCCATGCGAAAAGTCCACCGTCCAGGATGGAAACGCGCTCGTGGCCGAGGTGCTCGAGGGTGACGAACGCGCGCGCGGCCGGGATGGGCGTGCCGTAGAGGACGACGTGCAGGTCGTTGGAGATGCCCGCCTGACGGAACGCTTCGACCACCTGCTCCAGTGGCGGAAGTTCGACCAGCCGCTCACCCGCCCGGGTCACGATTTCCTGGTAGGGGAGGAAGCGCGCGCCCGGAATGTGCCCTTCCAGGAACGTCGACTCCTCGTACTCGACGTTCAGGAGCAGGAGGCCCGGGTCGTCGAGACGCTCGGCGAGCCAGTCCTCGGTTACGAGAAGGGGATGGGTCTGCTGTGCCAGGCCGGAGGCTGGCGGCAGCACGGCCACCAGCGCCAGCACCCGTCGCAGGCTGTGTCCCTTGATCCGCATGGTCCCGCTCCCTGTCAGGTGTGGTTTCGTCCGGCCGCGGCCGCGCGTCGCTTGCGGCCCATGTACGAACGGAGCGCCGGGGGCAGCGAGCCGATGCGCGCCGCGCGCTCGACCTGGTTGGCGACCGCGTCTTCGTAGTCGCCCAACCGCACGAAGGTACCCCCCTCCTGCGCCGCCACCGGGACGCCGTCCCGGTAGACGACCCGGCTTCTCGTGCTCTTCGCGATGCGCGGCCCGGGCGTGAGGATGCCGGTGAGGTTGAGCGGGTCGGCGGCGCTCACCGGGACCGGCTGGCCGGAAGGAGCCTTCCGGCGGATGCGGCGCAGCAGACCCACCGCTTCGGGGAGCGCGAACTGCTCGCCCGAAACGCCAGTGACGAAGTGCCCCCCCCGCACGTCGCCCCTCGCCTCCATGCGGCGGAGCGCGCGCACCAGCCGCCACCAGGGCAACGTGCGCGGCTCGTTGTCGAGCAGCCTGCGGAAGACCACCCCGTAGCGGCGCAGCAGAGCGCGGACGATCGAGGTGGCGCGCGCTTCCTCCCCCGCCCCGCTCCCGCGGCCGGGCAGGTCGCGGCCGAGGAGCGACCACCGCCCCGCCGAATCCACCCCGAAGGCGACCGACGACCGCCTCCGGTCGTGGCGCCCCCGGCCGGCCCGGCCACCCTGGCCGCGTCGGCCGACCCCGCGTCCACGGCTGCCGCGCCGGCCCGGGCGCCCCGCGGGCGTGGCCACCCGGGTCGAGCGCGGAACCGGCCCGAGCGGTTTGCGCCGATCGGAGGGCACGAGCAGCGCACGCAGGCCGGTGAAGCTGTCGGCGGTGGCCAGGCCGGCGGCGACCAGCTCGCCCAGCGCCTCCTCCACCCGGGTGGGGAGCAGGCCGGACGCGCCCACCAGCTCGTCGAAGAAGGAGGCGCCGCGATCGGCCAGCACATCGTGCACGGCCCGTCCATGGGCCGAGAGGAGGGAGGCGGCGACGTCGTCCAAGGGACCGCGCCCGGCCACGAGATTCCCGCCAACCGCGGGATGGTCGCGGGCCACGGCATCCCCGGCGGCGCGCAGCCACACCTCCATCCGGCCGCGGTCCAGGAAGGCGATCGGGGTGGCGGGGAGCGGGCCACGCACCGGAGGGCCGTTCCCCGACGGCGGGGAGATGCGCGCCCAGGTGACGCGCCCCGCCAGGCAGACGGCGTCCAGCAGCCCCGGGTCGTAGCTTGCGACCCGCCGGCCGAGCACGTCCGCCTCCCACGCGCCCGCGCAGGTCTCGAATCCTTCAAGCTGGGTCAGCACGCCGGCCAGCCCCTCCACCCCCGCCGCCTGCTCGCCCTCGGCGACCCTCTGCCACGCGAACAGGAACCGCACGAAGTCGGCCTGCGACACGGGCCGGATCTCCGCCCGCAACCGGTTCAGGGTGTGGCGGTGGATGCGGGCCAGCAGGCGGCGCTCGCACCACTCCACCCCCGCGTCCGGGCTGGTGAACGCCCCTCGCAGCACGAAGCCCTCGGCCTCGAGCGCGAGCAGCGCCGCCTCCACCTCCGGTTCGCGCACCGCGAGCGTATCGGCCATCTCGCCGGCCGCAACCGGACCGCACATCTGGAGCCGGCCGCGCACCAGCTCGCGCACCCCCTCCTCCCGGCTCCACTCGCGGGCGGTCAGGTCTGCGGGGGGCGTCAGAGCCGGCTCGAGCCTCACTTCCGGACCCGTCACGGCGAGCACCTCCGGCAGCCGCTCGGTGCTCACCCACCGAGCGGCTCTGTCCGCGGCTTCCGACCTCGCGCCGGCCCCGCGGACTTCGCCTACCGCGGCTTCGCGTGCATCGACGTCATCCACTTTACGCATTTTGCGTATTTTGCGTAATTCGGCGGCGTCGCTCGCGTTCGACCCCGATCGACTCGCGCCCGCAGCCACGTCCGGCCTCGGTCGGCCCACGTCCGCGCCACCCACCTCCAGCCGCCCCGCGCGCCCGGTCGCGCACAGCTCCTCGAAAAAGGCCAACCACGAACCTCCATCCCCGCCCGCGCCCCCGTTCCCCTCCGCACCTTCCGCGGCCGTCAGCACGCCCGCCGTCAACAGCGCGTCGTGCAGCTCGTCCGCATCGCGCGGATCGGGCCACACCTCCTCGCGCACGCGCTGGATCGCCGCCGGGTCGAGCGCGCCCAGCTCATCCGCCGACGAGGGCTCGAACGCGCGCCGGGTCTGCACCGCCCGCGCGCGCCGTTCCTCCAGCGGGGCATCGTCCAGGAACGAATACGGGGCCGAGTTGAGGATCTCGTGGCTGAGCACCGAGGGCTCGGGGGTGTCGCGCGTGACATACCGTATCTCGCCCGCGAACACCCGCCGCAGCACGGCGTCGAGCTCGCTCATCGCCATCGCCTCCTCCAAGCAATCGCGCATCGTCTGCCGGACCAACGGATGATCGGGGATCTCGCGGTCGCCGCCGATGTTCTCCAGGCACGCGGCCGCGTCCGGGAAGGCCGCCGCCATCAGGTCGTCGGCCTCCATGCGCTGCAGCGGAGGCGGCACCTTGCGCCCCGCCCGATTGCGCGGCACCGCCAGCGAGATGGTCGCGTTCCAGCGCCAGCGCGTCGGGAAGACCGGCGAGTCGATCAGCGCCTGCACCAGCGTCCGTTCGAGCGTGTCCGGGTGCACGTAGCGGAAGACGTCCTCCAGCGGAAAGGAATGCTGCGGCCCGAGCGAGAGCAGCACGCCCTCCTCGGTGGCCGCGGCCTGAAGCTCGAAATTGAACTGGCGGCAGAATTTCTTGCGCAGCGCGAGTCCCCACGCCCGGTTCACGCGCGAGCCAAAGGGCGCGTGCAGGATCATCTGCATGCCCCCGGCCTCGTCGAAGAAGCGTTCGAGCACCAGGGTGTCCTGCGTCGGCAGCGCCCCGAGGATGTGCTTCGCCTCCCGCAGGTAGTGCTGGATCTGGCGCGCGGCCGAGCTCGAGAGCCCGAGTCCTTCGAGCCACTTCGCGGCCGCATCCTCGTCCTCCCCGTCCAGCCGCGCCTCGACATCGGCGCGCAGCCGGGCCACCGCCGTCGACAATTCCGCACTCCGCCCCGGCGCCTCTCCCAGCCAGAACGGGATCGTCGGGGGCTCCCCGTGCGCGTCCGCCACCCGCACCGTCCCGGAGTTGACGGCGAGGATGCGCCAGGAGGTGTTGCCCAGTTGAAAGATGTCGCCCGCGGAGCTCTCGATGGCGAAGTCCTCGTTGAGCGTGCCGATGAAGGTTTCCTCCGGATCGAGCACCACCCGGTAGTCGGCGTTGTCGGGGATGGCGCCCCCCGCCGTGATCGCGGTGAGGCGGGCCGCGCGGCGTCCCTTGATGCGCCCGTTGACCCGGTCCCGGTGCACCAGAGCCCCGCGTCGGCCGCGCCGGGTGACGAAGCCCTCCGCGACCATCCGCACCACCTCGTCGAAGTGCTCGCGCGCCAGCTCGCGGTACGGGTACGCGCCGCGCCAGAGGCGATAGAGTTCGTCCTCGGACCAGGACTCGCACGCCGACTCGGCCACGGTCTGCTGCGCCAGCACGTCGAGCGGCCGCGGCATCATGACGAGCCGGTCCAGTTCCCCTTCGTTCACCGCGCGCAGGAGCGCCGCGCACTCCACGAGGTCGTCGCGCGAGAGCGGGAACAGGCGGCCCTTGGGGGTGCCGCGCACGGTGTGCCCGGAGCGCCCCACCCGCTGCAGGAAGGTCGAGATCCAGCGCGGCGAGCCGATCTGGCACACGAGGTCCACATGCCCGATGTCGATGCCGAGCTCGAGCGACGCGGTGGCCACCAGTGCCTTCAGGCCACCGGCGCGCAGCCGGTCCTCGGCGGACAGGCGCGCCTCCTTGGAGAGGCTGCCGTGGTGCGCGGTGACCGCCTCCTCACCCAGCCGGTCGGTCAGCCGGGCCGCGAGCCGCTCGGCCATCCGGCGCGTGTTGACGAAGACGAGGGTGGTCCGGTGCGCCTCGATCAACTCTGTCAGCCGCTCGTAGACCTCCGACCACACCTCGTGCGACATCACCGCTTCCATGGGCGACGGGGGCACCTCGATGGCCAGGTCCATGGCGCGCCGATGTCCCGCGTCGATGATCTCGCAGCGCTCCGGATCCATCTCGGCGTTGCGGCTTTGGCTCCCCAGCAGAAAGCGCGCGACCTCGTTGACCGGCTTCTGGGTGGCCGACAGCCCGATGCGCCGCAGGGGCCGGCCCACGACATGCTCCAGTCGCTCCAGGCTGAGCGCCAGGTGCGATCCCCGGCGCGAATCGATCACGGCGTGGATTTCGTCGACGATCACCGTGCGCACGGTGCCGAGCATCGTTCGGCTGCGCTCCGCGGTCAGGAGCAGGTAGAGCGACTCCGGCGTGGTGACCAGGATGTGCGGGGGCGTGCGCAGCATCGCGGCGCGGCGCGAAGACGGCGTATCCCCGGTGCGCGCCGCGGAACGGATGCGGACGGCGGGCAGTCCCGCCCCCGCCGCGCGCTCGCGGATGGCCGCGAGCGGCTCCTCGAGGTTCTTTTGGATGTCGGCGCTGAGCGCCTTGAGGGGCGAGATGTAGAGGACCCGCACCTCGTTCTCGAGACCATGCTCGAGCCCTTCGCGCAGCAGCTCGTCGATGGCGTTCAGGAAGGCGGCGAGGGTCTTCCCGGACCCCGTAGGGGCGGCGAGAAGGGTGTGACGCCCCTCGCGGATGGCGGCCCAGGCGCGCTGCTGGGCCGGAAGCGGGGGTCCCAGCGTCTCGGTGAACCAGCCGGCGACGAGCGGGTGGAAGGGCAGGCTCATCCCCTTGTTCTGTCCCCCTTTCGGAACGCGAAGCCACGCGACGGCAGCGGACCAGTCGCGGACCGGATTTGACGGTTGCCTCAACGTCGTTGTCGGACGGTTCGCGAACCGTAACCCGGATGCCCGACACCGGCAACCGACATTGGGATACCTTTCGGATGCCCGTCGCGAATCCCGGACCTGGTACTGGTCGCGCGGAACGCGGCATGTGGCAGATGGCGACCGCCATGGCCAACGAGCGCCCGGTGTGCTCCCCCCGATCATCGTCATCGCCCCCACCCTCGGTTCTCAGGGCCACCGGCTCGCGACGACCGGACGATGGGTGGCTGGTGAGCGTCGCGGCCCAGAGTGTGGCGCGCCCGGAGGCACGGTGGACCGGGACGAGTCTTTTCCAATACGGAGATGAGCCTGAACGAACGGGGATCCGAAGCTGGGGAGTGAGGCTGATCCCGAGGCGGGTCGAAGTGTTGGCGAGGGAAGAGGATTGGTTGGCCGGGGGGCGTGGGCAAGCCCCGGTCGCAGGGACGGGCGACGCTCGTCCCGGAGAGCGGGGGGACCGGCGGGCGAGGGTCGGAGCGGACCGGAGCGTTGTGCGGCCGGTCCTGGTACGGGTTCACGCGGCGGAGCTGCGGGCCTGACCGATGGCACGGAAGAGGGCGGCGCGGGCGCGTTGGACGGCTTGGGCGGCTGCGAGATGGGTGGTTGCTGCGGCGTGGTGGTCGAGGGTTTCGAATGTGATTTCGGGGTTCAGGAAGCGCTGGGCGTCGGGCAGCGATCTGAGGTGCTGGTAGGGGGTGGCGACATCATCCTGGCGGTAGGTCCTCCTGATTCGGCCGTTGGGGCGGATCACCTCGGTGGGGAAGAGGCAGGGCCGGTGGAAGTTCAGGAAGGGGCAGAGGTGGTTGCGGAGAAAGTCGTTGACCTGTGGGACGAGCGCGTGGGGGACGTGGATGTGGCCGAGCCATTTGCGGACGACGGCGCCGTTCTTGGTCTCGACGAGGGCGTTGTCGTTGGAGTGGCGGGGCCGGGACTTGGTGAAGGCGGGGATGTGGAGCTTGTTGAGCAGGTCGGCGACGAAGTGGTTGACGTATTCGCTTCCGTTGTCGGCGTGGAAGGCCTGGACGGTGAAGGGGAAGGCGGAGAGGAGGGCTTCCAGCACGGGGACGAGGAAGTGCTGGGTGATGCGGGGCGCGGCGCCAAGGTGTTGGAATTGCGTGACTTCGTCGACGACGTTGATGATGTAGACGCCTTTCTTTCCGCCCCGGTCGCCGAGGTGGACGGTGTCGACGCGCAGGAAGCCGGGCTTGCCGTCGGGCCGGGGCTTGCGGCGGACTCCGATCGCGACGGGCGTGGACCGGGTCTTGCGGAAGGTGAGGCGGCCGGAGCGGTAGATCCGGGACTTGCGGAGGTTGTAGATGTGGCCGTTGGAGATGTGGGCGAGGCGCTCGAAGCGCGCGTCGCCGTAGACCTCGTACATTCGCCGCAGGATGACCTTGGTGGCGGGACCGGAGAGCTGTCCGAAGGCCTCGTCGACCTCGGCCAGCAGGGCGGCGTCATGGGGTGTGTAGCGGCGCGCGAACGCGTTCGCCGGAGGCTTCCCGCGGCGGTCGCGGATGTGGCCCGTGCGGCGGTGTTGAGCGACGAGGCGGGTGATCTGGGCCCGGGACAAGCCCGTCGCCTTCTCCAGGTACCGCTTCACCAGCCCCTTGTCGGGTTTGCGGAGGCCGTGGTACTCGAAACGGACCAGCGTGCGGCGCACGAAGGCGTAGGCGGAAGGCTGGTCGGTGAGCTCGAAGTCGGCCGGCTCGTTGCCCTCCAGGAAGGCCCGGATCTGGTCGAGGGTGCGAATCCGTTCGGTGCGAAGTATCACGATCATCCTCCAATGATCTCTTCGCCCCGGACTTCAGGCTCACTCCCCGCTGGAAACCGTCTCCGCGCTCAGGCTCATTCGCCGTTGGACAAGACTG
>JAAXGM010000115.1 GCA_012267435.1 Gemmatimonadota bacterium | reverse complement strand
ACCCAAGATCGTGCGTTAGAGGCCATCCGGTGGCCCGTAGATACAGGACTCCACGGACGCCGATGGACGGCAATGGATTTCAGCAGTCCGCCTCAATGGCGGGATGGGATTTCAGCGATTCCCGCCTTTCCGGGCAACTCGCCAAGCGTGCGCGTAGACGTCCGCGCGCACATCCAAGTAGGCGGGATACTCCTTGCGGGCTCGCGCGAGGACCGACTTCTTCAGCGTGATCGCCGCCACCGGATCCCGGGTCTCGAGCAGCACCTCGCCCGACGGGCCCGCGACCATGGACGGCCCTCCGATGACTCCCTGCGACCGGGTTCCGGGCCGGTTCACCGAAATGACGTAAGCGCAGCTGGTGACCGCGTTCGCGCGCAGCACCAGCCGCCAGCGCGGGTAGGTTTCCGCCGGAGTGGCGCGTGGCAGGAGGATGGCGTCCGCCCCCATGGCGGCCAGCGCGTTGCACCCTTGGGGGCGGTTGGCGTCAGAGCACACCTGTACCCCGATTCCGAATCCGCCCACGTCGACCGGTGCCCGCAACTCCCCGCCCGGTTCGTAGTGGTGCGCTTCCCAGTACCCTTCCTCGTCCGGCAGGTGGATCTTGCGGTAGCGCAACAGCTCTTCGCCGTCGGCGCCGAAGAGCACCGCGGTGTTGTGCCGGTGGCCGCTGGCCGGATCGCGCACGATCGCGCCGCCCAGCACCGCCAGCCCGGTCGCGCGCGCCGCCACGGCCATCGCGCTCTCCCGGGGTCCGTACGGAGGCTCAGCGTCGGCGTCAGACGCGATCCGACTCAACGGAGCCCAGCGATTCAGCGGCAACTCCGGAAGCACCGCCAATTGCGCGCCGCGCGCCTTCGCCTCGCGCAGATGAGTCAGCAGCCGCTCCTCCTCGTCCCGGTGGGGGAAAACGTCGGTGATGAGGGCGACCGTGAGGGGTTCGGCGTTCACTGAAGAGGCTTCCGGGGTTGGCGGCGAGAGGAGAGCGGTCTCGCTAGAGAGTACGATAATGCGCCGGAGAGGATCCCGTGATGGGGCGGCGCCGGGCCGGATTCCAGCGTCGCTGGTGGGCTGGCAACGTCGGCGCCAAGCCGCCACGAGGAAGGCCGCTACGCCGGGGTCTCCGTATCCGCGGGGCCGCCCAGTGCAAAGGGGCGCTCGCAGCCCGCCTGTCCCGGACACGGGGCCGCGAGCAGAAGCGGGATGCCACTGATCGCGACCCATCGTTCCGTCATGGGAAAAACCGGGTCGGTCATCCGTCCGCGATCGGCGCATCATCGACGACGATCCGCGGTAGCCCCGCCTCCGCGAGCCAGCGGTTCAGGCGGGGCAGGTCGTCGCTGAGCAACCGCTCGAGGTCTTGCAGGTGCACCTCCAACTCCGCTGAAAGCTCTTCGAAGACCGCCCGATACGCGTCGAGGGGCGTGCCATCGCCCCGCTCCAGGTGGCTGCGCAGGCCGGTGAGGCGATCGTTCAGCTTGATGGGGAAGGCGATCTTGTCCTTCGGACTCTGGTTGCGGAGTTGGTAGAGCTCGCTCGCGACCGCCTCGATCCCAGCCGCAAAGCGGGACACCAGGTCCCGCAGGCCGGCGTCATCGCTCTCGGCGATGATCGCGTCGGCCTGGGAGCGGAGGTCGCGCGCCAGCACAACACTCGTATTCGCCCGGCTCTCGGCGTCGCGGATCTCCATGGCCAGGCGGAACTGGTCGGTGAAGGCGGTTGCGGAAATGTCCCCGAGGCGCGGGTCGGGATGCACGTCGAAGCTCGCTTCGCGGGTCATCCCACCGGCGGTGAGGCGCGCCCGGTAGCGGCCCGGCGGCGCCCACGGGCCCACCGCCGGGTTGCCGCCCTCCAAGACGATGCCACCGAACGTCACCGCGCCCGGGTAGCGGAGGTTCCAGCGGGCCCGCTGCGTCCCCGCAACCATGCTCTCGTTGATGAGGGTGCGCACGTGTTCCCCGCCGTCCGTCAGGATGTCGAGTTTGGCGCGCCCGGGCCGGCTCAGCCTGAAGTCGATGACCGCCGGGACCGATCGCCGGATCGCGTCGGCCGGCTGGAAGAGGTGCACGTTCGACGCTGCGATATCCACGTCCAACTGCCGGAGCGTCTCGATGTCGTCCAGCACCCAGAAGGAACGGCCGTGGGTGCTGATCACCAAGTCGCGCTCCTCGACCGAGACCCCGGTCACGGGCGTATCCGGAAGACCGAACGACAGGTCGCTCCAGTGCGCGCCGCCATCGAAGGACACGAACACACCGTGCTCCGTGCCCGCGTACAGGAGTCCGGCGCGGTTCGGATCCTCTCGCACCACGCGCACGAAGGCGCCGTCGGGAATGCCATCGCCGATGCGGGTCCAGATCGCGCCGTAGTCGTCGGTCCGCCACGCGTATGGCGACCGGTCGTCCATCTCGTAGCGGATCCCGGCCACGAGCGCGCTCGCGGGGTCGTGGGGGGACACCTCCACGGTCATGACGCGCGTGTGCGCGGGCATGCTTGGGGGAGTGACGTCGCGCCAGTTCCCGCCGCCGTCCCGCGATACGTGCACGAGGCCATCGTCGGATCCCGTCCAGATCGTTTCCGCTTCATGCGGCGAGGGCGTGATCGCGTACAGCGTGCCGTAGATCTCGGGGCCGTCCTGGTCCTTCACGATGGGGCCGCCGGAGTCATCGAGCGTTTCGGGCTCGGCGCGCGTGAGATCCGGGCTGATCTTCTGCCACGACTTTCCCTCGTCGAGGGATCTCCAAAGGTGCTGCGATCCGACGTAGAGCGCGTGCGGCGGCTGAGGCGCCACGGCGATGGGGTAGGTCCAGTTCCATCGCTCGGGCATGTCGCGCGCGGGCTCGCCCATGACGATGCGCGGCCAGGGCTGGACGTCCGTGACCATGCCGGTCGCCCGGTCGTAGCGGGTGAGCGTGTTCGTCGCCCCCGCGTAGAAGATGTCGGGATCGGCGGGGTGCTGCGCGATATAGCCCATCTCGCCTCCGCCCACCGCGTACATCCACTCCGTGCTCGGGCCGCGGGGGTTCCGCAGATGTCCCGGCTCGGACGATACGCACGACGTCGAGTTGTCCTGCTGCGCGCCGCACACGTGGTAGGGGAAGTCCGAGGTCGTCGTCAGGCGATAGATCTGCGCCGTCGGATACCGCATCGAGGTCCAGGTGCGGCCCCCGTTCACCGTCACCACGCCGCCCCCGTCGTTGCCGTTGATCATGCGCCGCGGGTTCGTGGGATCGATCCACAGGTCGTGATGGTCGGCGTGGGTTTCGGGAACGCTCTCGAGGGTCTTTCCGCCATCAGCCGAGCGCATGAGCCGGAAGTTGAGGATGTAGAGCATATTGCGGTCGACCGGGTCGGCCTCCAGGCGCTGGAAGTAGAAGGCGCGCTGCCAGATGTCGCGATGGCCGTTGATGAACGCCCAGGATCGGCCTCCGTCGTCGGACCGGTAAAGGCCTCCCTCGGCGGCCTCGAGGTTCGCCCACACGCGGTCCGGATCCGCGCCGGACACGGTGATCGTGATCTTGCCGAGCACGCCGTCCGGGAGTCCGGGGTTGCGCGTGATCTCGCTCCAGGTATCGCCCCCGTCAATGGTCTTGAAGATCCCCGACCCCTCGCCGCCGCTCCACAGACGCCACGGCTTCCGGTACACCTGCCAGAGGGTGGCGTACAGGATGTTCGGATCGCCCGGGTCCATGACCAGGTCGACGGCTCCAGTGTGCTCGTCGCGGAAGAGGACCTTCTCCCACGTCCTGCCCCCGTCGCTGGTGCGGAAGATGCCGCGCTCGGGATTGGGCCCGAAGGGATGGCCGAGCGCCGCCACGTAGGCGCGGTCCGGGTCGGTGGGATGGATGCGGATGCGCCCGATCGCGTGGGTTTCCGCGAGTCCGAGGTGTCGCCAGCTCTTCCCGCCGTCGTCCGATCGGTAGACGCCGTCTCCCTGAAGGACGTTGGCGCGCAGCTGCACCTCGCCCATGCCGATGTAGACGATGTCGGGGTCGGACGGCGCCATCGCGACCGTGCCCACCGAGGCGCTGCCGACCTGACCGTCGGTCACCGGAGTCCAGGTGGATCCTCCGTCGGTCGTCTTGAAGAGCCCTCCGCCCGTGGCGCCGAAGTAGTACTCGAAGGGGCGCGCCGCATGACCCGCCACCGCGATCGAGCGGCCGCCCCGGTCCGGCCCGATCGAGCGCCACTCCATGGGGGGGACGAGGGAGATGGGGTCCTGGGCGGTGGGCTCGAGCGGCACCGCGACGAGCGATGTCGCCCACTGCAATGGGAGCGCGAGGAGCAGGGCTCGAATGACCGGCGAAGGAATGCCGTCGTTCATGCTGCCTCCGAATCCATGGTCCGGCCCGTCGGTTGTGGACCGGTTTTCTACCGTATGTGGGTGCTCATGGTCCAGCAACCGGTGGCTGGTTGCGGTTCTTGGATGACGGTGTGGGTAGACGGGGCGTTGGCGCGCTACAACTCCGCCGTCACGGCGGTGTCGTTCATGATCGGATCTTCTTTGACTCCTTGAGCTTACGGGATTGGTAAGCCCGATTCCCTCTGTTTGACTCCCGCCGATTCGTGAGCCTCAGCTTCGAGGTCTCGGGCGGGCGTCCAGTGCCTTCCGAAGCTGTGCCTCGTCGGCTCGCTGGTAGCG
>JAAXGM010000014.1 GCA_012267435.1 Gemmatimonadota bacterium | reverse complement strand
CGGTCATCCCGAGGTCATGCCGATCCACGCGGACGAGAACTCGGTGCGCGCGACCGGCGAGGAGTGGCACTCCGACGTGTCGTGCGACCCGCTGCCGCCCATGGGCTCCATCGTGCGCTTGCACACCGTTCCGGAGACCGGCGGAGACACCCTGTTCGCCTGCATGTACGCCGCGTACGAGGCCCTCTCCGAGCGTATGCGAGCGCTGCTCGACGGACTGCGGGCGGTGCACGACGGCGCGCCCTACTACCAGCGCGTGAATCGACTGCTCGACCGCGACGACGGAGGACGCGCCTACCCGCGGGCGGAGCATCCCGTCATCCGCACCCATCCCGTGACCGGCCGCAAGGCGCTCTTCGTCAACAAGCTGTTCACGCAGTACATCGTCGGCGTTCCCACCGGGGAAGGCCGGGCCCTTCTCGACTTCCTGTTCGACCACGCGAGCCGCCCCCACTTCCAGTGCCGGTTCCGCTGGCGCCGCAATTCGGTGGCCATGTGGGACAACCGCTGCACGCAGCACCACGCGATATGGGACTACTGGCCCGCAACCCGGTCGGGATACCGCGTAACCATTCAGGGAGAAAAGCCAGAATGAAGATCCGGACCGAACACCAGGATCGGGCACTCGTCGTGAGCGTGAGCGGCCGAATCGACTCCGGAAACGCGCGTGACTTCCAGTCGGAGATGGACGGCGTCCTCGACAAGGGAGGCAGGGGCGTGATACTGGACTGCGAGCGACTCAGCTACGTCAGCAGCGCCGGGCTGCGCGTCCTGCTCCGGATCACCCGGCATCTCGACCAGAAGCACGTCCCGTTCGTGGTCTGCTCGCTGTCCTCCATGATTTCCGAGGTCTTCCAGATCAGCGGCTTCGACAGAATCATCCCGGTCGCGACCTCCCGGGCCGACGCCCTCGCCACCCTTCCCCGCTAGCAGCCATTTCCGGACCGGACGGGGATAATCGCGTGCCGCCCCTGAGAATTGCGCTGCCCAACAAGGGCCGTCTGTCGGAGAGCGCCCTGGCGCTCCTGCGCAAGGCCGGGCTGCGCGCCCGAATGCGCAGCGACCGTTCGCTCACGGCGCCGCTCGGCAGGGACCATCAGGCCATCTTCCTGCGGGCGGGCGACATCCCGGAGCTGGTGGCGGACGGCGCGGCGGAGATCGGCGTCACCGGCGCGGATCTGGTCGCCGAGAGTGGCTGCGAGGTGCGGGAACTGCTGGACCTGGAGTTCGGCCGATGCCGGCTGGTGGTGGCGGTGCAGGATGAGAGCGACATCCGCGGCGTCGCCGACATTCCCGCGGGCACGCGCGTGGCCACCGCGTTTCCGCGGCTGACGCGATCGTATTTCGACAGGCTCGGCATCGCGGTCGAGATCGCGACCGTGTCGGGCGCCGCCGAAATCGCGCCCCATCTCGGGGTGGCCGAGATCATCGCGGACCTCACGGCGACCGGCTCCACGCTGCGCGTGAACGGGATGCGGGAGGTGGAAACCATCCTGGAGTCCACCGCCCGCCTGATCGCGGGCGAGGCGGTGCTGGGCCGAGCCGACTTCGGGGACAGGATCTCGGAGCTTTGTCTGGCGCTCGAATCGGTTCGTCTCGCGCGCGAGAAGCGATACCTGATGGCCAACGTGCCCCGTGACCGTCTGGATGAGGTCAGGAAGGTGATTCCCGGCATTTCCGGGCCGACCATCGTCGAAGTGATGGGAGGGGGTCCCTGGGTCGCGGCGCACGCGGTGGTCGACGCGGATTGCCTGTCGAGCACGATTCCGCGGCTGAGGAAGCTCGGGGCGGAGGGCATCCTGGTCACCGCGATCGAGAGGCTGATGCCTTGAGGCTGGCCTTCGACGCGCCCCTGGAGGCGATGAGTGCGGATGAACGCCGGCTGCTGCTGGAGCGGCACCCTCGCGAAGAGGCGGGCGTGCGCGAGGCGGTCGCCGCGACCCTCGCGGGCGTGCGTGCGCGAGGTGACGAGGCCTTGCGCGAACTGGCGCGCGAGCACGACCGCGTCGAGCTGGACGCCCTGGAGGTTTCGCGCGCCCGGTGGAGGGAAGCGGCGCGCCGACTTCCCGCCGACGTGACCGCGGCGCTCGAGCGCGCGGCGGCCAACATCGCCGCCTTCCACCGGGCGCAGCTGCCCGCCGACTGGGAGATGGAGACCGAACCGGGCGTGGTGGTCGGGCGGCGCTGGGTGCCGCTCGCCACGGCCGGAGTGTATGCGCCGGGTGGGCTGGCCGCCTATCCGTCGAGCGTCCTGATGGGGGTGATCCCCGCCCGCGAGGCGGGGGTCGGCGAGGTGGTGGTGTGCTCTCCGCCCGGGCCGGACGGCGAACCTCCCGGGGCGGTCATGGCGGCGTGCGCGCTGGCCGGCGCCACCCGGCTGTTCGCGGTGGGCGGGGCGGGCGCGGTGGCGGCCATGGCATACGGCACCGAGTCGGTGCCCGCGGTCGACGCGGTGGTGGGGCCGGGGAACCGCTGGGTCACCGAGGCCAAGCGGCAGGTGGCGGGCGACGTGGTCATCGACGCGCCCGCCGGCCCCTCCGAGATCGCGTTGGTGGCCGACGGCGCCGCGCCCGCCCGCCTGGTCGCGCTCGAGATGGTCGCCCAGGCCGAGCACGATCCCGACGCATCGGCCGTACTGATCACGCCCAGCGCCCGCCTCGCCGCGGAGGCGCGTCGGGCGCTGGGCGCGATCGTGGCGGGGGCGGGGCGGCGGCGGGTGGTCATCGACGCGCTGGCCACCCGCGGCGCGATCGTCCTGACACGCTCGCTCGACGAGGCCACCGCCTTCGCCCGCGCGTACGCGCCCGAACACCTTGCCCTCTACGTCGCCGACCCGGTCGCCGCCATGGAGCAGGTGCCCACCGCGGGGACGGTCTTCCTGGGACCGGCCAGCTCGGTCGCCTTCGGAGACTACATGAGCGGCGCCAACCACGTCCTTCCCACGGCGGGTCTGTCCCGGTCGTATTCGGGCCTGTCCGCCGACCACTTCGTGCGCTCGTTTACCTGGCAGCGCATTCTGCCCGAGGCGGCCGCGTCGCTGGCGCGTCCGGTGGCACGCCTCGCCCGGCTGGAAGGACTCCCCGGACACGCCGAGACCGCTCTTGCAAGGATCACCCCATGACCCCGTTCCCCCGCGAA
>JAAXGM010000114.1:605-1217 GCA_012267435.1 Gemmatimonadota bacterium | reverse complement strand
CCGCCGCATCCTCATCCTCGCGCCCATAGAGCCGCGTCAAAACGAAGGCTACGAAACCCTGTTGGCGCGCGCCCGCAGCGATGGCTTCCTCCGCGCCCGCATTGACGGCACAGTCCACGACTTGCGCGAAGAAATCCAGCTAGAGCGCCGCCATCGCCACCGCATCGAACTCGTCGTCGATCGCCTCGCCGTCCGCGCCAGCGACCGCGGCCGCCTCACCGAATCCGTCGAGCGCGCTCTAGAGTTGGGAGGCGGCGAGTTGGTCGTAGCCTCGCCCGACGATGAGACCGAGGAACGCTTCAGTCGCCGCTACTCCTGCCCGGAGTGCGGCCGGGCCTTCTCGCCCCTATCGCCGCAGTGCTTCTCCTTCAATCACCAGCAGGGCATGTGCCAAGTCTGCGAGGGGTTGGGGCTAGGGCTGGGCGTCGATCGCGAGCGGGTCGTAGTACCACATCTCAGCGTGCGCGAGGGGGCCATCCGCGCTTGGGGGCCGGTGCAAGATCCGGCGTTTGACCGCCTACTCTCCGTCGCGGGGGATGCCTTGGGCTTCAGCTTAGACACGCCGTATGCCGCGCTCGCGCCCGAGGCCCGGCGCGCCCTGCTCTATGGCGC
>JAAXGM010000114.1:0-535 GCA_012267435.1 Gemmatimonadota bacterium | reverse complement strand
TGCCGCCCCTCGACGAATACGCGAGTACCAGCAAGCGGCACCGGCACCTCTTGGGCCAAGTCCCGTGCTCGGCGTGCGAAGGCAGCCGTCTTAAGACCGACAGCCGCGCCGTGTACCTGCGCGACAAAAGCATCGTCCAAATCGCCCGCCTGCCCATCGCCGAGAGCTTGTCTTTCTTCCGCGATATGCACCTGTACGAGCGCGAGCGCGACATCGCCGGCGAGTTGTTGCAGGAAATCCGCACGCGCCTCGGCTTTTTAGACCGCGTCGGCCTCGGTTACATCGACTTGGAGCGCCGCGCCGCGACCTTGTCCGGCGGCGAGGCCCAGCGCATCCGCCTCGCCTCCCAGATCGGCTCCGGCCTCACTGGCGTGCTCTACCTGCTCGACGAGCCGACCATCGGCCTGCATCCGCGCGACAACGCCCGGCTGTTGGACGCCCTCAACTCCCTAAAAGACTTGGGCAATACCATCGTATTAGTCGAGCACGACCGCGATACGCTCGAAGGAGCCGACCACATCGTCGATCTCGGCCC
>JAAXGM010000013.1 GCA_012267435.1 Gemmatimonadota bacterium | reverse complement strand
TCAGGGTCGCCATGGACTCCGCGCATCCCTCAGCCGCCGCCTTCGCCCACCTCCACGCCCGATTGCGAGGGTAACCTCCCAAGCCCTACCGGACTTCCTCTCACGCCGCTCCGTGGGACCGCTGCGCCCCAGAACCGCCCCGGAGCCTCTCAGTCACCTGAATCCCCGTCCACACGCCTTCCACTGCACGTCCGAAAGACTCCTCGCTCCTTCGGGCGCGGTCCGACGGTACGATCACGGCCCGGATACCGCCCTCAGGTCGCTACGCTGGTGCCGTGTGAGAAATGCGGGTTAGCGTTGACGGACGGCGCTGGGAGGGGATTGCGCCGATGCCCTGCCCGGGGATTGCGGTCGCCCGGCGATGCTCAACGCCGAGCCGACGGAACACAATCGAGCCGCCCTCCTCCGATTTCCCGTTCTCCACAAACACAATTAGGTTGGCGGGTCGAACCAATCCCGGGATCCATCGCCCATGCCTACCTACGACTACCAGTGTAGCGGCTGCGGACAGGCCTTCGAGGTCTTCCAGAGAATGTCCGACGAGCCCGTCTCCAGCTGTCCCGACTGCGGGGCGTCGGCCCGGCGCAGGATCTCCGGCGGGGCCGGCTTCATCTTCAAGGGCGAAGGCTTCTACATCACCGACCACCGCAGCCAGGAGTACAGGGACAAGGCCGCGGCCGACACGGGGAAAGAGCCTGTTGCCGCATCCGGTGCGAAGGCGTCCGACGACGATTCGACCGAATCCCCGAAGAAGAGCGAAGCAAGGATGGCGGCGACATCGTCCTCCAATTCGGGCAAGACTTCCCAGGAAGCCGATTCGGGCGGGTCTCCCTCCGTGAGCGGCGCGGGCAGTCAGACGAAAGCCGGTTCGGAGCGATGAACCGGCGGGCGCTGCGCGACATACTCGAACGGGCGCTCGCCGGGATGGGGGTGACGGGACACGAAGTCCCGCTGGAGCGGCCGCGCGACCCGGACCACGGCGACATCGCGTCCTCGGTGGCGCTCACCCTCGCCTCCCGGCTCCGCCGTCCGCCGCGCGCAATCGCGGAAGAGGTCGCGGGGCGGCTCGAGCTGAGCGGCACCGGGATCTCCTCGGTGGAGGTCGCCGGCCCGGGCTTCCTGAACTTCCGCTTTTCGGCCTCGCGGGTATCCTCGGTCATCGTGGAGATTCTCCGCCGGGGCGAGCTCTATGGGCGCTCCCGGGACGGGCAGGGAAGAGCCGTCATGGTGGAGTTCGTCTCCGCCAACCCCACCGGCCCCCTGCACCTGGGCCACGGACGCCAGGCCGCGCTCGGCGACACGCTGGCAAACCTGCTGCACTGGACCGGATGGGCGGCCTACCGGGAGTACTACTACAACGACGCCGGGCGCCAGATCGAGCGGCTGGGGGAGAGCGTCGCCTGCCGCTATCTGCACCACTTTGGCGTGGATGCGGATTTCCCGGAGGATGGGTACCACGGGGCGTACGTCTCCGAGATCGCGGAGCGGCTCGCGCAAGCGGAGGGCGACCACCTCCTGGATTCCGCGCCCGAGGAACGGCTCGCCGCCTGCCGGCGTTTCGCGGTGCGCGCGCTGCGCGATGAGCAGGACCGCGACCTCGCCGACTTCGGCGTGCGCTTCGACCGCTACTTCCTCGAATCCTCGCTCTACACGGACGGCGCGGTCGACGCGACCATCGCGGCGCTTCGCGGGACCGGGCATGTCTACGACCGCGACGGCGCCATCTGGCTCGCCACTACGGCCTTCGGCGACCAGAAGGACAGGGTGATGGTCAAGAGCGACGGCAGCCCCACCTACTTCCTGCCCGACGTCGCCTATCACATGAGCAAGTGGCGGCGCGGCTTCCACGAGGTCGTCAACGTGCAGGGCTCGGACCATCACGGCACCGTCGACCGGGTGCGCGCCGGGCTGCGGGCGCTCGGCCGGCCGCCGGGATATCCCGAGTACCTCCTCCACCAGATGGTGACCGTGGAGCGCGGCGGGGTGGATGTGAAGCTCTCCAAGCGCTCCGGAGGCTACACGACGCTGCGCGAGCTGGTCGGAGCCGTCGGCGTGGACGTCGCGCGCTACTTCTTCCTGATGCGCAAGCCGGAGGCGCACCTGGTCTTCGATCTGGACGCGGCCTTGGACCACTCCGACCGCAACCCGGTCTACAAGAGCAAGTACGCGCACGCGCGCATGTGCAGCATCTTCCGCAAGGCGGGGATGGATCCCGACTCCATGACGGCGGACCAGCTCACCCCGGAGGGTCTCGACCTGTCCTTGCTGGAGCATCCGCGCGAGCGCGAGTTGATGGGGCGGCTGGGCGAGTTCCCGGATCTGGTGCGCCGGGCGGCGCGCGCGCGGGCGCCGCACTTGGTGTGCGAGTACCTGGAGCACACCTCCGGCACGGTCAACTCGTGGTACCACGCCGGCAATCCCACCCGCAATCCCGACCTCGCCGTGCTGGCCGGGGACCCGGCGCTGAGGGCGGCGCGTCTCGCCCTCAGCGGGGCCGTGCGCGTGGTGCTGCGCAATGCGCTCACCCTGCTGGGCGTGGAGGCTCCGACCCGCATGGCACGGCGCGAGGACTGAAGCTGCGGGGCATGTCGACCCTGATTGTGGGAAGCATGGCGCTCGACACGGTCGAAACCCCGTTCGAGCGGGCGGAGGAGGTGCTGGGAGGGTCGGCGGCGTTCTTCGCGGCGGCGGCGAGCCTCTACCAGCCGGTCCAGGTGGTGGCGGTGGTCGGCGACGACTTCCCGCTGGCGGAACTGGACTTTCTGCGGGAGCGGGGCGTCGACTTCTCGGGGCTGCGGGTCGCGCCCGGGGAAAGTTTTCGCTGGGGGGGGACCTACAACGCGGATTTCAGCGCCCGGGAGACCACCTTCACGACCCTCGGCGTCTTCGCCGACTTCAGACCGGCCATCCCCGCGTCCTTCCGCAAGGCGCGCATCGTCTCGCTGGGCAACATCCACCCGATGCTCCAAGGAGAGGTGCTGGACCAGGTGGAGAGACCCGAGCTGGTGGTGTGCGACACCATGAACTACTGGATCGAGCGGGAGCGGGAAGCACTCATGTCGCTTCTCGAGCGTATCGATGTCCTGATGGTGAACGACACCGAGATCCATCAGCTTTCCGGAATTGCCGATCCCGTGCGGGCCGCGCGCTGGGTACGCGAACGCGGACCCCGGCGCGTGATCGTAAAGGAGGGTGCGCGGGGCGCGCGGCTTTTCGACGGTGATGCCGCCTTCCGCTGCCCGGCCTATCCCGTGCCGCGCGTGGTGGACCCCACGGGAGCGGGCGACGCCTTCGCCGGGGGGTTCGCCGGATATCTGGCCGGGGTGCCCCGAAGCAGCATGGATGCGCTGCGCGAGGCGCTCGTGCATGCTTCCGTCATGGGCTCCTTCGCCGTCGAGTCCTTCGCCCTCGACCGTCTCCGGAAACTGGATGTCGGGGAGGTGGCCGAACGGGCGCGCGTCCTCGGCGAGCAAGCTGGTTTCGAACCCTCGCCGAAAGGAGCGAGCATTGTCTGACGATTCCCCGGGACTGGACTACCGCGCGGCGGGCGTCGACCTGGACGCGGCCGATCGGGCGAAACAGGCGATCAAGTCGCTGGTTGCGAGCACCCACGACCGCCACACCCTTGCGGGAATGGGTTCATTCGGGGGCATGTACGCGGTGCCGGGCGGAATGGAGGCGCCGGTGCTGGTCTCGAGCGCGGACGGGGTGGGCACCAAGCTCAAGGTGGCGTTCCTCTCCGGCCGCCACGACACGGTGGGGACGGATCTGGTCAACCACTGCGTGAACGACATCCTGGTGCAGGGCGCGCGGCCACTTTTCTTCATGGACTATCTCGCCACCGGCGACATGGACGCCGGAGTGGTGGGTCAGGTGGTCTCCGGGGTTGCCCATGCGTGCCGCGACAACGGCTGCGCGCTGCTGGGAGGCGAGACGGCGCAGATGCCCGACTTCTACGCGCCCGGTGAATACGACCTGGCGGGGTTCATCGTCGGCATCGCCGAACGGGGCGCGCTGCTCGATGGTTCGCGCACGCGAGCCGGCGACGCGCTGGTCGCGCTGGGCTCCACCGGCCTACACACCAACGGGTACACGCTGGCCCGCCGCATCGTCTTCGACGTCCTGGGGCTCGACGCCGACAGCCCGTTCCCCGATTCCGGACAATCGGTCGCCGACACCCTGCTGGCGGTGCACCGGAGCTATCTGGGCTCGCTCTGCCCCGAGCTTGAACGCGGCACCGTTCGCGCGTTGGCGCACGTCACCGGCGGGGGCATCCCCGGAAACCTGCCCCGTTCGCTGGGGCCGGGGCTGGGCGCGCGCGTCGACACCGCCAGTTGGCGGCCTCCCGCCGTTTTCGGCGTGCTGGCGCGGGCGGGCGGCGTGGCGCGCGAGGAAATGTACCGCGTCTTCAACATGGGCGTGGGCATGCTGTTGGTGGTCGCTCCCACGGAAGCCGACGGCCTCGTCTCCCGCCTGCGAGCCCGCGGCGAGGAGGCGTGGATCGCGGGGGAGGTGGTCGCCGGGTCGGGGGTGGAATTGGGGTGAGGGTCGCCGCCGGACCGGTACTGGTGCTCGTCCTTGCGGTTCTCGCGTCGCCGGCGCGCGCGCAGGCGGTCGCGGAACTCACCGACCGCTGCGGCGACGCGTCCGGTGGGGCCATATGGTGCGCCGCCGGGGCCACGGCATACCAGGCGGCCGCATCGGGCATCGGCCTGGCCGGATCGGCGGGCAGCGACATCCCGGGGACTTCGAGTACCCTGGGATGGCGGCGCGGGCTGGGTCCGCGCATGGCGCTGAGCGCCCGCTTCACGGGTACTCGAATCCCGCTTCCCGACCTCGCTGAGGCCTTGGCCATCAACCTTCCCGAACTCCGCTCGACCGTCACCAAAGCATCGCTCGAGGGAGCGGTCGGGCTATTCGACGGCTTCCGCTGGGCACTGCGGTACGGGGGCTTCCTGTCGCTGGATCTGGTCGCTTCCGTTGGCGTAATCGGGCTTGCGGAGGCGGACGGCTTCGGGGACAACGCCTACTCGGCCGGAATCGGTGCCCGCCTCGGCCTGCTCCGCGAGTCCTTCGACGTTCCGGGTGTCTCGGTCTCCGCCGTGAGACGCTTCTTCGGAGATGTCCTGCTGGGCGCCGGGGACTCACCGATCAGCGTGCGATTCGAACCGGCGGCAACCTCCGTCCGCGCCCTGATCGGCAAGGAGTTCCGGGCCGCGGGCATCGTTGCCGGCGTCGGATGGGACCGCTACTCGGGAACCGTCACCATTGAGGGCCCGGAATCGGGCCGTCGGCCGCGCGGCGTAACGCTCGACGGTCCCGCACTGGATCGTCTGCTCCTCTTCGCCGGCATCTCCCGCACCTGGCAGGTGATTCTGGTGGCGGGCGAGATCGGTTGGGCCGCGGGGTTCGATGGCTTGCCGGACCTCTCGGTGCAGCCCTTCGACCCGGGCGCCGGCAGCGTGTTCGGCTCCCTAAGCCTGCGGATTACGCGATAACGGAGGGCTTGATCTCTACTTGGAGAAGTCGCTCTGGCTCACGCTTTGGGCTCTTGGTGTCCACAGGGCACCGTCCGCGCATCCACGTTATCTTGGTTCGCGGCTGGGCGGAACAGGCAGGTGGAAAGCACGCGCTATTTGGAAACCACATGGAGGAATCCGTCGGCACGATGGTCGAAGGAGATGGCTTGAATTGAACGCTGACCGTAGTGGAGTCGAAAGTCGTTCGCTACGGCTTGCTCGTTACTTGAAGGAGTTCGTTGGCCTTCGCAGCAAGACCGTGCGTGACGTCGCCGAATACGATTCCGTGCTCTGGTTCGACGAGATGCCACAAGCAGCGGGCTGCCGAAGTGGCGCTTGGAACGACGACTACGATGAGGCAGGTCCGTGGCTCGAAGTCCGCAAGCAGGAATTCGAGCGCGAGCCGAAACCACACGATATCGTAGCGGTATGGTTGAAGGAAATCAAGTTGGAGGAACTCTCCGAAGCGATCGACGAGGGGCAGCTCGCGGACTTCCCGGAGGACGTCGAGGCTATTGGGGCCTTTCTGTCGCGGCGGGAGGCGTGGGCGACGGAAGATCGCCGTCGCAGGCAGGTCCAGGATCTCTATGCCCGTCTCTTCGCGCTGTACCATCAATTGCAGAAGCAGAGCGAGATCGTCGAGGTCGTCCTGGGAATTGGCCTGATGGACTGGCAGGCACCGACCAGGGGTGGGCCTGTTCGGGTTCGCCGACACGCGGTGGTCAGCCAAGTCGAGTTGACCTTCGATCCAGAGAAGAGTGTCATTCGCGTGGAGGCTCCCGGCGAAGGGGCCAACCTCCGAGTCGAAGACGACATGCTTGAGGCCGAACTCCGACCCGATCGATCATACTATGACGCGGTCGAAGCGCAGCTTGACGAGGTGGGAGACGCGATCTGGGATCGGTCTCTAATCCATGCTCCGCTCAGGACTTGGGCAGGAGCTCTAAGCCCTGGCGCAGTGTGGTCCGATGGACTCGGAGCCAAGCGGGCGACTCGTAGTGACCCCGTCGTGAGCTTTGCACCCGCACTGATTCTCCGCAGACGCCCTCAGACGGGCATGGTCCGCATCTACGAGAAACTGATCCAGAACCTCGAGAACGAAGCCGCCGACGTGCCTCGCGGATGGGGTCAACTGACTGATGACGAGTGGGGAAATGGAGATGGAAAGCGCACCTCTCGCGGACAGCGACAACCGTCCAAAGACCCCGGCCGAAATGGCGGGCCAAGTAGTAGGGGCACGCCTTCGCCGTCGGAGATCTACTTCCCATTGGCGGCCAACCGCGAGCAGCGACGTATCGTCAACGCGATCGACAGCAACCAAGGGGTGCTGGTTCAAGGCCCACCCGGCACGGGGAAGAGCCACACCATCGCCAACCTCATGTGCCACCTTCTCGCCAAGGGCAAGCGAGTACTAATCACAGCGGAAACGGGACGCGCCCTCCGAGTGCTAAAGCGCAAGCTCCCACCTGAGATCCAGCCTCTGTGCGTCAGCCTGCTCGGGCACGGCGGCGACGCTTTCGCAGAGGTTAACGCCGCCGTCGAGGGGATCACGAACCGACAAGCGTCCTACTCGCCCTACGATTATGGCTACAGGATCGCGCAGATTGATCGTGAGCTTGACAAGGCTCGAAGGAACATCGCTCGAATCGACTCGGAGATCCAAAGCCTGCGGAAAGACGAAACTCTGTCACATGTCCTGCTCGATGGAGCATACCAGGGTACGGCTTCAACAATCGCAGCGAGGGTCGCCGACGAGCGCGCGACGTTTGGGTGGTTTCGGTTGGGGCGCGATGTGCCGAATCGTCCGACGGTTTCCAATGCCGAGGCGGCCCAATGGCTGGAGATTCGGAGGCAGTACTCGGACAGGGATGTCGAGGATTCGCTGCTCAAGACCCCGAAGGTTGCTGCTCTTACCGCGCCGGGGGACTTCGCGCGTATCGTATCGAATGAGATTGAGGCACGGAGGCGCCGTGACCAAGTGGACGACGTGCTCCACGCGCACTCGGCCTACGCGCCGATTCGGGCGTTGTCGGGCGAGGTACGAGCCAGTCTAGCCCGCGATCTCAACAGCCTTGAGGCGCGACGGAAAGAGCTCGCTCTCCAGGGCCAACACAACGCGTGGCTGCCCATGGCGCTGAAAGACTTGGTCACGGGTCGAGACACCAGGTGGCGCAGGCTACTCAACCTGACGGAGGAGCGCATCGGGAAGATCGAACAGCTACTGGCTAGGCTTGGCAATCGAACCGTGACTCGACCGAAGGGACTCGACCCGCGAAGGGTACGTTCCGATGCGGCGGTCGTGGCTCACCATCTCCGGGGCGGCGGCAAGTGGAAGCGATTCGGATTGTTCACGCCGAAGGTGCTCAAGGGACGAACCTATTTCAGGAAAGACGTTTTTGTCGCCGGTCGACCCGCCGACGATGTGCGGAGACTACGCTTGGTGTGCGACGACCTCGACCTTGAGTTTGCGCTTTCGGATCTTGGGAGCCGGTGGCGGGAGGCGGGAGTCACTGACATCTCGATCGACCGGCGATTATGCCCAGCCGAACTTCAACCGCACATTGAGGCTCTAAGGAGGGTGCTCGAATACGGCGACGCGTGCATCGAGGCATTCAGGCAACTGTCCAGGATGTCGCCCCCGATCCCCACGCCCAACTGGATGGACGGAGAGGCGTTGCGGTGGGTGGATCTGGCGGACGCGGCGGACATTGACAAGGCGTTGACCGAAGCAGGAAGGATAGTCGAGCTATGCGCCCAGCCATTGTCACGCCTTCGCGGCCTGCATGACGCGCACCCTGTTGTGAACGAGCTCGCGGAAGCGATAGCGGGACGTGACGTGGCTGCCTACAGTAAATGCCACGCGAAGGTGGTCGCAATCGACCAGGCGCGCGACGCGCAATCGCGACGCAATCGAATCGAGGCCGCGATCAGGCTGGATGCTCCCGACCTGGCCAAGGAAATCGAGGCGAGCCTCGACGAACCTGTCTGGGATGATCGGCTGTCCCGTTGGGAGGAGGCGTGGCGCTGGGCTTCGGCTGACGAATGGCTTAGGCGGCGATCCGATCTCGACTACGAGCGAAAGCTATCGCAAAGACGCCACGAGGCAGAGAAGAGGAAGAGACAACTCGTCGGAGACGCCGCTGCGCAGCGAGCGTGGAGGCACTTTTTTCAACGTCTCTCACCGCCCCAACGCAATGCGCTGAAGGGCTGGCGTGAGGCGGTGCGCGCGATGGGCAAGGGCACCGGGAGGTCCGCGAGGATTGCCCGGTTGAAGCGAGAGGCGCGCGAGTACATGCGTGATTGCCGCGCGGCGATCCCGATCTGGATCATGCCTCGGTATCTTGTGGCTGAAATGATCGACCCTTCGCCGGGACTCTACGATGTGGTCATAGTCGACGAGGCGAGCCAGCTAGGCATTGAAAGCCTGTTCTTGTTCTATATTGGCAAGAAGATCATCGTCGTCGGTGACGATCAACAGATCAGCCCTGCGGGCGTGGGTGTTGCCGATGAGGATGTCGCCGCCCTTCAACATTCCTTTCTGCGTAATGTGCCACACAAAGTTGCGCTCTACCCACAGAGTAGCGTCTACGGGAACGCGAAGATTCGATTTGGCCGGAACATCGTGTTGCGCGAGCACTTCCGGTGCATGCCTGAAATCATCCAGTTCTCGAATAACCTTTGCTACGCTTCCAGCGGTACGCCACTCGATCCATTGCGCGTCTACTCCGCTGATCGGCTTCCGCCAATCAAACGCCGGCATGTGGATGATGGATACCGCAAAGGAAGTGCCCAGCACGCAGTGAATCCGCCAGAAGCAGAAGCGATCGTCGCGCAGATCCGCGGGTGCATCGGCGACCCGCGGTACGCTGGGATGACGATGGGCGTCATCAGTCTCCAAGGCAAGGCGCAGGCGAGGCTGATAGAGAGCATGCTGCTCCAGGTGCTCGATCCCGAGGTGCTTGAGGAGCGGCGGCTGATCTGCGGTGATGCCTACGCCTTCCAGGGCGACGAGCGCCACGTGATCTTCCTGAGCATGGTCGCGGCACCAGGGGAGCACAGGATCGGTGTGCTCGCAAACGAGGCGGCCCGACAGCGTTTCAACGTCGCGGCCAGTCGCGCCCAGGATCAGCTGTGGCTCTTCCACTCGGTTGAGCTCGACCTGCTCAGCGACAGGTGCATGCGCCATCGCCTTCTCAGCTACATGCTTGATCCCGGCCGGGAGCCGACCGATCCGGAGGAGCAGCGGTTTGAGTCAAAGTTCGAACGACATGTCTACGAGCGCATCACGGCGCGTGGCTTTCATGTGAGGACGCAGGTGTCGGTGGGCGACCCGGTGAATCACCGCTACAGGATCGACCTAGTCGTCGAGGGCATGAAGGGCCGATTGGCGGTGGAATGCGATGGGGACAGGTGGCATGGTCCTGATCGCTACGAGCGGGATATGGCGCGTCAGCGCGACCTTGAGCGGGCCGGCTGGCACTTCGTCCGGATTCGAGGTAGCGACTTCTACCGAGATCGCGACAAGGCCATGGAGCCCGTGTGGGCGGAACTCGATCGTCTCCGCATCTGGCCAAGCGGCGTCGATGAATCGGCTGGTGGGCCGTCGGCACCGAAGCCTGTAGGTCACGAACTGCGAGAGAACACGGGCCCTGCTGAACCCGTGTCGGGCCAGCCACCGTCCCCGGAGGTGCCGCCTCCGGCTACCCATGTCCGCGAGGAGGTCACGCCAGAGTCCACTATCTCCAGTGACGCCGTTCCGGTGCCCAAGGAGCACATGGCGGGGCCCCAGGAAACACCAGATCCACCCACACTTCGCGAGGAGAGCGTGCATCCCGCCATCCATGACCCCGTTGCGTTCGATCCTGGTTCCAGCGGCATCGCGTCTTACGTAGTCTTCGAAGGACGGGCTGGTCCAGATCCGCGGAATGCCACGACGGGCCGCGTGGCGGAAGGGCTTTGTCGAATCATAGATGTGGAGGGCCCGATGCTCGCGAGGCGAGCCTACAATCTCTATCTGAGCGGAATCGGCATCGCCCGAATGGGGCGCCAACTCAAGCGGGCCATGAACAGGGCCCTCCAGCGTGCCATTCAACAGGGGAGAATCGCCAAGGAAGACGAGTCCGGGAGCGGCGGCCTAATCAACTCGATTGTGCGCACCAAGGGCAGCTCTGCAACTGTACTTCGCGAGCGCGGTCCGCGAAAGTTCGAGGAGATCCCGCTGAGCGAGCTCAAACTCATGGCAAGCAGATTGTCGCATGATGGGGCGATCAATCCCGGTTCCGACGACCATCTTAGGGCAGTGTTGGAGGCGTTTGATCTTCAGCGCCTGACGGCGCAAAGGAGACTTCGTTTCCCGCATGGTTTTGGAGCGAAAGATTCGCCTCCATAGGAACACCACTCCAAGCGGATACACACTGAATGGCACTTGTCCCATGACCGAGAGGGGGACACGCGTGATCGAGCCGGTGCCGGACGGACGGGTGTCGGACGAGGATCTAAGCTTCCTCGAGCGAGCCGTCGGGCTCGGCCGCCGCGGCTGGGGACGGGTCTCGCCCAACCCGATGGTCGGGTGCGTGGTGGTGCGGGAGGGCGAGGTGGTGGGGGAGGGATGGCACCGGGAGCTCGGCGGACCCCACGCGGAGGTGCACGCGCTCGCCGAGGCGGGCGAGAGGGCCCGGGGCGCCACCGCCTACACCAGCCTCGAGCCGTGCGCGCACACGGGCCGCACTCCTCCATGCGCGCGTGCCCTCCTCGACGCCGGGGTGGCGCGCGTGGTTTTCGGCGCCGCGGATCCGGGGGCGGGCGCCGGCGGGGCCGCCGTGCTGCGCGCCGCCGGGCTGCGCGTCGACGGCCCCGCCTTTTCGCACACCCGGGCCGCGTCGCACAACCCCGCCTTCTTCCACGTTGCGCGCACGGCCGCGCCGTACGTCGCGCTCAAGCTCGCGCTCAGCCTGGACGGACGCATTTCGCGGGTGGGCGAGCAGACCGGGCTGACGGGGCCGCCTGCGCGCGAACACGTGCACTACCTGCGCGCCGGCTTCGACGCGATCATGGTGGGAGCGAACACCATGAAGATCGACGATCCCCGCCTCACCGCTCGCGGGCGGCCCGAGCCCCGCCGCGCGCCCGACCGCATCGTGTTGGATTCCCGCGCCCGCATGTCCCCGGAAGCCCGACTCCTGCGGGACGACGGCGGGGGGCGGGTGCGCATCTTCACCGGCGCCGACGCGGCCGGGGACCGGGTACGGGTGCTTCGACAGCGTGGCGCCACGGTGCACGCCGTGCCTCGCTCGGCGGACGGCCTCGACGTGGGTTCGGTGCTGGACACCTGCCACCGGGAGGGACTCGCCTCTCTCCTGTGCGAAGGGGGTGGAGTGCTCGCCTCGTCGCTCCTGCGCGAGGGACGCGTGCAGCGCCTCTACATCTTCTTGGCCCCGCTCACGCTGGGAGCCGGCTCGGTCCCGGCCTTCCCGGGGCTGGACGACACGGCCTGGGAGGGGTGGCGACCCGCCGGGCCGCCGGCCGCGTTCGGGCGCGACCTCCTCTGGGTCCTGGATCGGGAAGGCTGATGTTCACCGGGCTGGTGGAGGAAGTCGGAACGGTCGTGGCGGTTGCGACCCGGCCGGAGGGCCGGCGGATGACCATTCGTGCCCCGGGCATCGCGTCCGACCTCAACGACGGCGCGTCGGTGGCGGTCGACGGGGCGTGCCTGACCGTCGCCGCCCTCGAGGCAGCCACGTTCGCCGTGGACGTGGTGCCCGCCACGCTGGCGCGCACCATCGCCAGCGCCTACGGGACCGGTACGCGCGTCAACCTGGAGCAAGCTCTCCGCCTAGGCGACCGTCTCGGCGGCCATCTGGTGCAGGGGCACGTCGACGGGATCGGATCGCTGGTCTCCCGGACCGACCCCGCTCCCGAGGACGGCGCCCGCCTCCTCACCTTCCGCATCCCCCCCGAAGTGACCCGCGCCACCATCCCGCACGGTTCCATTACCCTCAACGGCGTGAGCCTGACCGTCAGCGAGCTGCCCGGCTCCGACTTGGTGCGGATCGCGATCGTGCCCTTCACCTGGGAGCACACCAACCTGGCCGCCCTGACCCCCGGCGCCCCCGTCAACGTCGAAGCGGACCTGATCGGGAAGTACGTGGGTAAGCTCCTGTCAGTTCACACCCCGGATTCTCCGCAAGGCTGAGCCCCGTGCCGCACTCCCGCGTGGAAGCTGCCATCCGCGACATTCGCGACGGCAGGATGGTCATCGTCGCCGACGACGAGGACCGGGAGAACGAGGGCGATCTGGTGTGCGCGGCCGCGGCAGCCACGCCTGAGGTCGTCAACTTCATGACCAAGCATGCGCGCGGCCTCATCTGCGTGGCCCTGACGCGCGAGCGGGCCGGCGAACTCGGTCTTCCGCCCATGACCGAGGACAACACCGATCCCCAAGGCACCGCCTTCACGGTTTCGGTGGACGCGCACCGCAAGTACGGGGTCACCACCGGCATCAGCGCCTTCGACCGCGCCCGGACCATCGAGGTGCTGATCGATCCAGCGAGCCGCCCGGGGGACCTGCGCCGCCCCGGTCACATCTTTCCGCTGCGCGCCGTCCCCGGCGGGGTTCTGCGCCGGGTGGGGCAGACGGAGGCCTCCGTGGACCTGGCCCGCCTCGCCGGATTCGAACCCGCCGGCGTCATCTGCGAGATCCTCAGCCCGGACGGCTCCATGGCGCGCCGGCCCCAGCTTGAGGAGTTTGCCCGGGAGCACGAACTGCTCTTCATCACGGTGGCCGAGTTGGTCGCCTATCGGTTGGCGAAGGAGCGGCTGGTCGAGCGGGTGGCGACCGCCCGGCTTCCCACCGCCGTCGGCCCCTTCGACGTCATCGGCTTCCGCAGCCCGCTCGACGACCGCGAGCATGTGGCGCTGGTGAAGGGAGAGATCGACGGGCGGGCGGACGTGCTGGTGCGCATGCACTCGGAATGCCTGACCGGGGACGTCTTTGGTTCGGTCCGCTGCGACTGCGGCCAGCAGCTGCGCGCCGCGATGCGCCAGGTGCAGGAGGAGGGGCACGGCGCCATCGTCTATCTGAAGCAGGAGGGCAGGGGGATCGGCCTGCATAACAAGCTGAAGGCCTATCAGCTTCAGGACGGCGGGCAGGATACGGTCGAGGCCAATCGCACCCTGGGGTTCGAGCCCGATCTGCGCGACTACGGCATCGGCGCGCAGATCCTTCTCGACATGGGCCTCAGCTCGATCCGCCTGCTCACCAACAATCCCCGCAAGATCGTCGGCCTGGAGGGATACGGCTTGCGCGTGACCGGGCGGGTGCCGCTCGAGATCGAGCCGTCGGACTTCAACGAGCACTACCTCGACACCAAGCGCGCGAAGCTCGGTCATCTCATTTGACCGGGGCCCGTGCACGTTCGCAACGACTTCGGATCGCGGCTCCACGGCACCGGGAACAGCAGATGACCGGCTCCAACGCCTTCAGCGCGTCGCTCGACGGATCGGGAAAGCGGTTTGCCGTCGCGGTGGCCCGCTTCACCCCGGAGATCACCGACAACCTGCTCTCCGGGGTCTTGGCCCGGCTGGCCGAACACGGTGTCTCGGCGGAGGACATCGATGTCTACCGGATCCCGGGGGCTTGGGAGCTTCCGCAGACCGCGGCGCGCCTGGTGACGCGTGCCGCCCATCACGGCATCATCGCGCTTGGGTGCGTCATTCGCGGCGAAACTCCGCACTTCGACTACGTTGCGGGCGAGGCTGCGTACGGGCTGGGCGAGGTCGCGCGCTCGTCGCCGATCCCCATCGTGTTCGGCGTGCTGACGACCGACACCCGCGAGCAGGCCGAGCGCCGCGCCGATCCCAGGGGAATGGACAAGGGTGGAGAGGTCGCGTCGGCCGCGGTCGAGATGGCGCTGCTGTTCGACGGGCTCGTCTGAAGGGGCCATGTCCTTCGACGAGCGCCGCCGCCGCAACCGCACGCGCGCGCGTGCATGGGCGCTCCAAGTGCTCTATCGTTGGGAGGCGACGGACGGCGAGTCGGTCCTCGATGCCCTTGAGACCACGCTGGCCAACCGGCGGGTGGCGCCCACCTGCCAAGCTCATCTGGCGCGGGTGGTGCGCGGCTTTGCCAAGCGCGAGAAAGAGGTGCGCGCGGCGGTCAGCGAAGCGCTGGACAACTGGCGGATCGAGCGGCTCGCCCGGGTGGACCGCTGCATCCTGTTCCTCTCGGTGACCGAGATGCTCTTCCTGGACGGTGTGCCGCCCGCGGTCGCGATCCAGGAAGGGGTCCGCCTGGCGCAGCGCTACGGAAGCGAGCATTCGGACCGCTTCGTCAACGGCGTCCTGGACGCGGTGCTGAAGGCGCGCGCGGTCGTGGATGACCGCTGACCGGCGTGGCCCGTAGACCTGTGCCCCCGTCCTTTCTACCTTCGACGGGGCCGAAATCAAACCAGCGGGAACCGGGGTTGGAGGAGACATGAAAGTGAACACCGTCGCTCGCCGTTGCGACGTGCCCGAATACGTGATCGAACGGGCCAACCGGAAGATCGGGAAGCTGGTCCGTTTCGACCCGCGCCTGATCTCCGCCGAAGTCGTGTTCCGGATCGAGCGGCACGTTCACCGCGTGGAAGCCATCCTTTCCCTCGACGGACACGAGCCGGTCGTCGCCCGTGGCGAGGCGCGTGACTTCCCGACCGCGCTCGACCAGGTGGCCGATCGCCTGAGCAGGATCCTGCGCCGCGGCCGGACCCAACAGGTGGAGCAGTGGGCCGGCCGGTGAGCACGAGACTCTTCACCTCCGAGTCGGTCACCGGAGGACATCCGGACAAGCTCGCCGACCAGATCTCCGACGCCATCCTCGACCACATCCTGGCGGAGGATCCGCGGGCCCGGGTGGCGTGCGAAACCCTGGTCTCGACGGACTTTGCCCTGGTCGCGGGCGAGATCACGACGGCGGCCCCCGAACTCGACTACACGCGGGTCGTCCGCGAGACCATCCTTGCCGCCGGCTACACCCGCGACGAGTACGGCATCGACGGCAAAAACTGCCAGGTGGAGTCGAGGATCCACCCGCAATCACCGGACATCGGAGCTGCCGTGGACGACGGCGGCGCGGGTGACCAAGGGCTAATGTTCGGCTACGCCACCGACGAGACCAAAGAGTTGATGCCCGCCCCCATCCTGCTGGCCCATCAGCTCGCCCACCGCCTCACCCTCGTTCGCACGTCGGGGTTGCTGTCGTGGCTGCGGCCGGACGGCAAAACCCAGGTCACCATGGAGTACGACGGTGATCGTCCCGTGCGCGTGCACACCGTCGTTGTCAGCGCGCAGCACGACGATGAGGCCACCGACGCGGAGATCCGCGAGGGAATCGCGGAGAAGGTCATCGCCCCCGTGTTTTCCGCGTCCGGTTTCGAGTGGCGGGGGTGCATCCGTCACATCAACCCCTCCGACCGATTCGTGATCGGCGGGCCGAATGGGGACGTGGGCCTGACCGGCCGCAAGATCATCGTCGACACCTACGGAGGCGCCGCCCGCCACGGAGGTGGCGCGTTCAGCGGCAAGGACTCCACCAAGGTCGACCGCTCCGGCGCCTACGCCGCGCGCTGGGCGGCCAAAAACGTCGTCGCCGCCGGGATCGCGCGCAGCTGCGAGATCCAGCTGGCCTATGCCATCGGCAGGGCGCGGCCGGTCTCGGTGGCGGTCGATACTTTCGGCACGGCCGCCTGCGGCACGGCCGACGAACACATCGCGGCTGCCGTTCAAGAGGTGTTCGACTTTCGTCCCGCGGCCATCATCGACCGCCTGGGCCTGCGGCGCCCCGTCTTCACTCCCACCGCCGTCCACGGCCATTTCGGCCGCACCCCCGAGTGCGCGCGTTGGAAGGACGGCGCCAGGGTCGCGCTGTTTCGCTGGGAGAGGACCGATCGGGTCGAAGAGCTGAGGCGGGCGCTGGGGATGTAACCCGGAGGGCTTCGCGCCACCCTTCCTCATCCGGCCGGAACTTCAACCACAAGCGGGGGTCTAGCAGCCGGTGGACTCAGGCCCGGCGCCGCTCGCGCTCTCGGCGCCCGCGCGGATTCGTCCACCGACCGCCAGGCTCCAGGGTGCGTGACACGCCATGTGCCGCGCGCAATCCACCCCATATTCCGATTCTTCGGGAAGACTGCCCAGCAAGAATGTCTACGCTTGCCAAAGCCCGACCGGCCCGGACGGCCGTCTCGCGGCCGCCCTTCAAGGTCAAGGACCTGGGCCTCGCCGAGTGGGGCCGACAGGAGATCGAGCTCGCCCGCGGGGAGATGCCGGGGCTGATGGCGCTCCGGGAGGAATACGCCGGCGAGAGGCCCCTCGCGGGCGCCCGCATCTCGGGCTCCCTGCACATGACCATTCAGACCGCCGTGCTCATCGAGACCCTCGTGGAACTTGGGGCGGAGGTGCGCTGGGCATCCTGCAACATCTTCTCCACCCAGGACCACGCCGCGGCCGCCATGGCCGATGCCGGCGTTCCCGTCTTCGCATGGAAGGGAGAGACGCTGGAGGAGTACTGGTGGTGCACCTGGATGGCCCTCGCGCACCCCGAAGGCGGCCCCGACCTGATCGTTGACGACGGCGGGGACGCCACGCTCCTGGTCCACCAAGGGGTCGAACGCGAGCTGCGGGCGGAAGCCGGAGTTGCGCGCGCGCCCGGAGCCTCCGACGAAGAGCAGGAGATCGGCCGACTGCTCGAGAGGGTGCTGGACGAGGATCCGCGCTTCTGGAGGTCGCTCGCGGCGGATGTGCGCGGTGTAAGCGAGGAGACCACCACCGGCGTGCACCGGCTTTACCGCATGGCCGAGGAAGGCACCCTTCTGTTCCCCGCCATCAACGTCAACGATTCGGTCACCAAGTCCAAGTTCGACAACCTGTACGGCTGCCGCGAGTCGCTGGTCGACGGCATCAAGCGCGCAACCGACATCATGGTGGCGGGCAAGAAGTGCGTCGTGCTGGGTTACGGCGACGTCGGCAAGGGCTGCGTGCAGGCCTTCGCCGGGCTCGGCGCCACCCTCTACGTCACGGAAATCGACCCCATCAACGCGCTGCAGGCCGCCATGGAGGGCCACCAGGTGGTGACCATGGACGATGCCTGTGTCTTCGGCGACATCTTCGTCACCGCCACGGGCAACGTCTCCGTAGTCACCCGCGAGCACATGGACCGCATGAAGGACGGGGCCATCGTCTGCAACATCGGCCATTTCGACTCCGAGATCGAAGTGGCCGGGCTGGCGGGCCTGGAGTGGACCGAGATCAAGCCGCAGGTCGACAGGATCACCTGGCCGGACGGCAAGAGCATCGTGCTTCTCGCGCGCGGCCGGCTGGTCAACCTCGGCTGCGCCACGGGCCACCCGAGCTTCGTCATGAGCACGAGCTTCACCAACCAGTGCATGGCGCAGATCGAACTCTGGCGAAGGCGCGACGAGTACGCGAAACGAGTCCATACCCTTCCAAAGATCCTGGACGAGAAGGTCGCGCGCCTGCATCTGGACAAACTCGGAGCGCTGCTGACTACGCTCACCGCCGAGCAGGCGAAATACATCGACGTGCCGGTCGGCGGCCCGTACAAGCCCGACCATTACCGCTACTGAGCGCCAACGCGCATTACTGCTGCGGTCGTCCGGGACGGCCGGCGGGGTAGCGTCCCGCGAGGAGGACCATTGGTCGAGGTCAGGGTACAGAGCCTGGGGCTTGACCCCTCATCCAACACGCCGGTGGTCATCCTGCGGGAAGTGGAGGGCGAACGGGTGCTTCCGATCTGGATCGGTCCGGGCGAGGCCAGCTCGATCGCGATGGAACTGGCCAGCATGAAGTTCAGCCGACCGCTTACCCACGACCTCATCGTCTCGGTAATCGGCGGGCTCGGCGGCACCCTCAAGCGGGTGCTCATCACGCGCGTCCTCGACAACACCTTCTACGCCGAGCTGATCGTGCAGCGGGACGGCGATGTCGTCTCCATCGACGCGAGGCCCTCGGACTCGATCGCGGTCGCGCTCCGGACCCGGGCGCGCATCTTCGCCCAGGAGGATCTCCTCCACAAGACCTCGGTCGAAGTGGCGGACGAGGAAGAGGCGGCCGCGGCGGAGGGTGGGGAGGAATCTCCGCCGGGAATGGACGCGGAGGAGCTGAAGGAACACCTGCGCAAGCTGCATCCCGAGGATTTTGGTCGCTTTACGCCCTGACTCCCGGGCGCTCCTGTTGGCCGCGTTCCTTTCCGCGCCGGGCATCGGAGCCGTCCCGGTCCACGCGGCGCTCGCGTCGACGCATGATGCACGCCCGCCTTCGGGGACGAATCCGTCGTCGCAGGAGGCGGTCGCCACCGACGCCGCGACCAGCGAGCAGGCGACCGCGACGCTCCGGGGCAGGGTAGTGCTTGGAGAGGCCGGAGTCGGATCCGGGCTGGTGACGCTGCACGAGGTGGCGCTCGGAGGAGGAAGCGAAATCGACTCCGTCGAGGTCGCGGACGACGGATCCTTCGCCTTCGATCTGCCCCGCGTCCCGGACCCGGAATCGGGTACCGTCTTCTTCGCCTCGACGCTCCACGAGGACATTCTCTACTTCGGCATCCCCGTAAACAGCGTCATCCAGCTCGACAGCACCTACGTCATCCGGGTGTACGAGACCGAACCCGCCCCGCCGACCGGCGGGGATTTCACGGTCTCCGTGCGCAACCTGTTCCTGCAGGACGTGGGCACGGGGTGGAGCGTGGTCGACCTCATCCAGATCCGGAACGACGGCTTCCGGACCCTGATACCGGCGAACGGCGAGCCGGTGTGGTCGTATCCGCTGCTGGGCGGCGCGCAGGACTTCGAAGTGGGCGAAAGCGACCTCGCGGAGGACGCGGTGCGTTTCGCCGATGGACGCATGTACATCGCGGCTCCGGTGCCGCCCGGCGAGCGCCTGTACGCGGTCCGCTACACGGTCCCCGGCCACCAGTTCGTCGCACCGCTCCCTGGGCGCACCGAGACCATGGAGCTGTTGGTGCTGGAACCCTCCCCGCCCGTCGCCGTCACCGGACTCCAGCAGCAGCTGCCGATCGAGGTGGAGGAGGGCGTGACCTATCGCCGTTACGCAGCCGAAGACATCGTCGACGACGCGGTGGGCCTGCTCCTGGCGGAGGAGCCCGCGGAGCTGCCGCTGGAATGGATGGCGGTGATCCTGACCATCGTTCTCGCCTGGCTCGGGCTTTTCGCGGTATACCGCGAACCTGCGGGGGCGACGGCTTCCGCCGCCGGGGAACGCCGCAGGCTGCTGCGCGAAGTGGCCATTCTGGACGAAGCCCATGCGCGCGAGGGAAGGATGGGGAGCAAGGCCCGCAAGGCGTATCGGCGCAGGCGCGAGCGGTTGCTGGAGCGCATTGCGCTCGCCGATGATCCCCGGATGTAGAGAATGTCGCTCCTCTCGACGCGCGCCATACTGCTCAAGGCCCACCCCTTCAGCGAAACCAGCCTGATCCTCCGCTTCTTCACCCGCGAGCGAGGCTTGGTGAGCGTGATGGCGCGGGGCGTGCGCAGGCGCGGAACCCCTCCCGAGATCTTCTCCTCGGGGGTCCTCGTGCTCCACTACCGCAGCAACCGGGACCTCCAGAACTATCGCGAGTTCTCGATCATGCACGCGCACCGGGCTCTGGCCGGCGACGTCCGGCGTTTCGCGGGCGCGTCGCTGCTCGCGGACCTGGTGCTGCACCATGCCGGCGAGGAGCCGAGCGCAGCCCTTTTCGCCGGACTCGACACGTCGCTGGGACGCTTGGCCGAGGCTCCCCCGGAGGTGATCGCGGTCCTCATCCTGTCCAGCGCCTGGGCGTTGGTATCGTTGATGGGGTACGCTCCTGAACTCGGCGTGTGCGTGGAGTGCGGGGACGAGCTGGACGACACTGTGGGCCGCCTGGACCATGCGGCGGGGGGGCTGCGCTGCCCGCGTTGCGCGGGGTCCGCCTCCGAGGCGCCCCGCATCGGGCCGCGCGCGCGGGCACAGCTGGGGGCGCTTCTCCTGGGAGAACCGGTGGAGGGGCTCGATCACGTTTCCCAGCACCTCAAGGTGCTCCGCAACTACGTGCATCATCACATTTCGGGGTCCCGTCCCCTGCCCTCCTTTCCCTTTCTCGAGAGCGTCGTTGGCGAAGTCGTCTGAACCCGATGCCCCGGCTTGGAACCGGACGGTGCGGCGCTTCGTCGGACGCTCCCTCCCGGCACCGGCTCGCTTCGCGCGGGAGGGCTCATGCGCCGGCTGATCCTCGGCACCGCCGGGCACATCGACCACGGCAAGACCGCCCTCGTCCAGGCGCTAACCGGCGTGGACACCGACCGGCTGGCCGAGGAGAAGCGGCGCGGCATCACCATCGACCTCGGATTCGCCGAACTCCCGGTGAGCGAGGATCTGGCCTTCGGGGTGGTCGACGTCCCCGGCCACGAGTCCTTCATCCGAAACATGCTGGCGGGCGCGACAGGGATGGACCTGGTGCTGCTGGTGGTGGCGGCCGACGAGGCGACCATGCCGCAGACGCGGGAGCACCTGGCGATCATGCGCCTGCTCGGGGTCGAGCGGGTGGTGGTGGCGCTCAGCCGCATCGACCTCGTGGAGGAGGAGTGGCTGGAGCTCGCACTGGACGACGTCCGCGAGCTGCTCGCCGGCACGCCCTATGCGGACGCGCCCATCGTACCGACCTCCGCGGTGACCGGAGCGGGCTTGGACCAGCTGCGGACGGCCCTTGCGCGCGAGGGTGCCCAGGCGCGCGCGCGCCTTGACGCCGACATCGTGCGCCTGCCGGTGGACCGGGTGTTCACGGTGCGCGGCACCGGGACCGTGGTGACGGGCACCCTCTGGTCGGGGTCGCTCTCCCTCGACCAGCGAGTCCGGCTCGAGCCGGGCGGGTTGGCGGCGCGCGTGCGCGGCCTGCAGGTGCACGGGCGCTCGGTGCGGACGGCGCGCGCCGGGGAGCGCACGGCGGTCGCGCTCGCCGGCGGGCGCGTGGGCAGGGAGGCGGTGGGGCGGGGGCAGGTGGTGGTCGGCGCCGATCCCTGGGTGCCCGCCGACCGCGTCACCGCGCGTATCGAGCTGCTCGCGGACACCGCCTGGGGCATCCAGCGCGGCCAGCGGGTGCGGGTCCACCTGGGGACGTCGGAGGTGATGGCCCGGGTCTTCCTGCTCGACCGCGCCGAGATGGTGGCGGGGGATGCGGCCTGGGCGCAGCTGCGGCTGGAAGCGCCCTTGGTGGCGCGCGCCCGCGACCATGTGGTGCTGCGCTCCTACTCGCCGATGACCACCATCGGAGGCGGGATCGTGGCCGAGCCTTCACCACCGCCGCGGACGCGGCTGCGCGGGAGGGAGGGGGAGCTGCTGGAGGCGATCCTCGGGCCGGACCCGGACCTCCGCCGCCGGGCGGTGCTCGACTTGGCGGGGTGGGCGGGCATCCCGGACGAGGAACTCCCCATCCGCACCGGCGATCCACCGGGAACGCTTGCTCCCCGCGAGGACGACGCGGGGTTCGCGACCGGCCGGGCGCTCTATTCCGGGGCTCTGGTCGGCGAGGGTCGCCATCTGCTCCGCCGCCAGGTCGCCCGCTACCACCGGGTCCAGCCGCTCCGACCCGGCATGCCCTTGGCCGAGGCGCGCGAGGCTCTGCCCCGCGGCGCCGGCCCGGAACTGGTCGATGCCCTGCTCGCGCGTCTGGCCGAACAGGGCGAGCTGAAGGTCCGCCGCGACCTGGTGCTCGAACCCGGCTTCACGCCCTCGCTCACCGCCGAGCAGGAAGGCGTGCGGTCAGACCTCGTGGAGCGGTACCGGGCCGCGGGTCTCTCTCCACCCTCCATCCGCGACCTGCCCGCCGAGCTGTGCGACCATCCCGACCTGTGGCCCATCCTCAAACTGCTCGAGCAGGCCGGGGACATCGTCGTCCTCAACGACGACTTCTTCGCCGACGCGGACGCCGTCGAGCGGGGCGCACGAGAGGTTCAGGAACGGCTCGGGGGCCGATCCGGCCTCGGTCCCGCGGACTTCCGCGAGGTCCTGCCCGTCACCCGCAGGCACCTGCTCCCGCTGCTCGCCTGCTTCGACCGGCTGGGGGTCACGGTTCGGCGCGACGGCGGGCGGGACGTGCCCGGCGGCCCGACCGAGCGCCTCTGAGGTCCCGCGCTCCCAGTGATCGCGAGGCGGTCGGCACGGGCGTCGCGGCCTGATCGGAGTGAACATTTCGAGCTCGAACGGTGTCCTATCGAAGCAGCAAGCCCACGATGGCGCCCCTCCATGTTGACAAAGAGGGTGGGGCCCTCGTACGATGCCTTGGTGGTGCAGACTCATTTTTCCAGGATGCCTGGGAGGGCTATCGTTCCTAAGCTACTGCACAGAAAAAACTGTGCGGAGGGTTGATATGAGACGCTTCCCACGCGTCTTGACGGGCCTCCTCCTCATCCCGCTCGCTGGTCTGGATCCTACTTCGGCCCAGGAAGCGGGTGATCGGGGACGCCAGCAGAATCCCGGATTCGAGTTGCGTCAGAACTATCCGAATCCGTTCAACCCGGAGACCCGCATCCCCTTCTCGCTGGATGAGGAGTTGTTTTCGGGCGGGGAGCCGGTCGTCGTGTCGATTCGCATCTACAACGTGCTCCAGCAGCTGGTCGCCTCCCCCACCGCCCTGCACAACCCGGGCAGCGACGGCTTCCCCGTTTCCGACATGGAGTACGAAACACCGGGGGACTACGAAGCCTACTGGGACGGACGCGACCTCGAAGGCAACCAGGTTGCGTCCGGGATCTATCTCCTCGTACTGGAGGTGAACGGTCGCTCGAGCGTCATCAAGATGTTCGTGACCAAGTAGGCTGGCGGCTGGCCTCGGCTGCTCCCCCACCATACGATTAGCCTGTCCGCGCCCGATTTGCGGGTCGCAGTCAGCCATCGTCCGAATGACGCGGGCGACCGCTTCAGGGGAGGAGCCGCATGACGCCGCTCGACCGCCGCAACTTCATCCGAACCACCGCGGCCGCCGGTCTGGCCGCGCTTCCCGCCGGAGGGCTGGCGGCCCGCATCGCGGAGGGGTCCGAGCCTGCGCTCGCGAAACCCTCCCTCGACGACCCGCTCGGCGTCCGCGCCAGCTTCCCGGTGACCGAGGAACTCGCGTACCTCAACACGGCTTCCGTCGGGCCCATCCCGATCCCCGTGCGCGATGCGCTGTACACGTACGCGGACGGCAAGATGCGGAGACAGGGTGGAGCCTCCGGCCCCTCCCCGCGGCAGAGGGCCGTCGCCGGATTCGCCGGGTTGTTCGGGACCGACGAGGACGAGATCGCCCTCCTCTATTCCACGACCGACGCGGAGAACATCGTCGCGAGCGCGCTGGATTGGCGCGAGGGCGACAACATCGTGGTCGATGAACTGCACTTCGTCTCCACCTATGTGCTCCACCGGCAGCTGGAGCAGCGGATGGGGGTCGAGCTGCGGGTGGTGCCGTCGCGCGACGGCGTGGTCACCACCGAGGACTTCGAGCACCGGACGGACGGACGCACCCGGCTCGTCAGCGTGGCCTGGGTGTCCAACCGGAACGGCTTCCGCCACGACCTGCCCGCGCTCGCCGAGCTGGCACACGCGCACGGAGCCTACCTCTACGCCGATGCCGTCCAGGCGCTGGGCACCTTCCCGGTGAACCTGCGGGAGGAGGGCGTCGACTTCGCCGGCGCAAACGGCTACAAGTGGCTGCACGCGGACTTCGGATGCGCGCCCCTCTTCGTCCGCCGCGAGCACCTGGAGTGGATGACGCCCGACCGCTACGGGCATCGGCAGGTGGCCGAGACCCTGCCCGGGCATCGTTACCGCCTGAGGAGCAGCGCCGCCAGGTTCGAGTACGCGAGCCTGGCCAACGGTCCGGTGGCCGCCATGGCGGCGGCGCTCGACTTCCTCGCCGGGGTGGGGCTGGATCGCATCGCCGGACACACCCACGCGCTGGCTGGCGAACTGCGCGACGGAGCGGAAGCGCTGGGGATGCAGTTGTTCACCCCTCCCCGCAATCCGTCTCCCATCGTCAGCTTCTACCACGGCCTGGAACATGAAGCGCTGGCGAAGGCGCTCGCCGACGAGGGCATCGCCATCACCTTCCAGGAGGAAGGCAGGCTCCTGCGCGCTGCCGTGGCGATGTTCAACAACCGCGAGGACGTGGACCGTCTGCTTGGGGTGTTGGCGCGTATGGTCTAGGACGCCCGCCAAAGCCCGCGCGGGCGCCGGACGGGGCGCGACTTGGCGCCGGAGGGTCAGTGCTCCAGCAGCGTCTCCACGTGCGCCGCCGCGGCGAGCGCCGTCCCGTCCAGGTTGTACCCGCCCTCCAGCAGCGACACCAGTCGCCCGTCGCAGCAGCTGTCGGCGTAGTCCATCGCCATCCGCGTCATGCGCCGGAAGGCGTCGTCGGTGAGGTCGAAGCATCCCAGCAGGTCGTCGCGGCGGCTGTCGAAGCCGGCCGACAAGATCACGAAATCGGGGTCGAAGGCGGCCACCGCGGGCGAGAGCGCGTTATCCCAGTAGCGCAGCATGTCGGCATCGCTCGACCCGCAGTCCAGGTGCACGTTGATGTTCAGACCCGCGCCCTCTCCCTCGCCGCTGAGCGAAGGATCGCCGGTCCCCGGATACGCGTTCCAGTCGTGGGATGAGAAGAAGAGCACCGAGGGATCGTCGTAGAAGGCGTTCTGGGTGGCGTTTCCGTGGTGGTAGTCCCAGTCGATGACCAAGACCTTCTCGTGGCCGTGAATCTCCTGCGCGTACTTCGCCGCGATGGCCGCGTTGCTGTAGTAGCAGAAGCCCTCTTCGGCGCCGGTGTTGTTGGCGTGGTGCCCGGGAGGCCGGATGGCGCAGAAGACGTTGCGTACCCGCCCCTCGGCGACCACGTCCACGCCGGTGAGGGCGCCGGACACAGCGAGTTCGGCCACGGTTGCGCTAACACCCAGTTGGCGCACCGAGTCCACGTGTTCGCCGGTGTGGTGGGCACGAATGCGGAGCAGGGGATCGACGGTGGGCGCGACGGGCACGGTCGCCTCGGTGAGCCCGCGCGCCTCCAACTCGGCCCGCATGCGCACCAGCCGCTCCGGGATCTCCGGCGGGCGGGAGCCGTTCGGTCGAATGAGCACGTGATCGAGGTAGCGCGGATCGTGGATGAGGGCGGTTCCGGCGGCCTGTCCGGGCGCCGTGGACGGGCGTTCGTGGCTCAACACGGAAGCGGCCGTGCGTGCGCGGAAGGGTCCGCCTTGCACGGAAAGCGGTGTTGCCAGGACGGGTAGGGCCCCGAGCGCCGCGGCTGAGGATTTCACGAAATCGCGCCTGTCCATGACCACCCCCACTTGTCGACCGGGATCGCTTTTCCTCCGGCGGGCATAATACTTCTGTTGTCGAGTCGCCGGAAAGATCGCCCGAGACGGTCGCCCCAGCCGGAGGAAGCCATGAAGTCCGAACCCAGGTCGGCGTACCGACTCGCCATCGTTGCCGCGCTCGCGACGGGGCTCGTCCTGCTCTGGGTCATCGGTGCGGTCGGGCTCATCGGCGTCGAGGGCGATCCCTTCGACCGCTCCTACGGGGGCGTGCTCGCCGTCGGCATGATCGGGGCCCTGATCGCCCGCTTCCGGCCGCGCGGATTGGCGCGCGCGATGATCGCGGCGGCGCTCGCCCAAGCGCTGGTGGCCGGAATCGCCCTGATCATCGGCAAGCAGCACTCCCCGGTCAGTTCCGTGGTCGAGATCCTGGGCCTGAACGGGTTCTTCGTCGTGCTCTGGCTGGTGTCGGCGCGGCTGTTCATCCGGGCCGCGCGATTGCGCGAGTCGGCGGAGGCCCGCGTCTCGGGATGAGGTTTAGCCGGAGGGTGCAGACGCGGCTGCTGATGGTCCTGGCGATGAGCGGGCCCGCCTCCGCCTGCACGCTCGAGACCCCGCGCATCGAACATCCGCTGCCGGACAGCCTGGCGAGCGCGCTTCATCCGAACCTCGCTTCAGACGTGCGAGATGCCCCGTTATGGGTGAATCCCGAGACGGGCCCAGACTCGCTCATCGCTACCTTCGGCGCCCGGGAAACGCCGGAAGCCGGACTCATCGGCAGGATCGCGATGGCGAAGGTCCGGGGCGACGAGATCTTCGTCCTCGACGAGCAGTTGAACGTGGTGCACTTGCTGAACATCCCGGCGCGATCGCACGTCCGGGTCGGGAGGCCGGGCCAGGGCCCGGGGGATTTGACCTTTCCGCGGGCCCTCGCGCTGGCCGAGGATCGCATCTACGTGGCCGATGAGCGGCAGAACATCCATGTGTTCGCCCGAATGGACGGACAGTGGTCGTGGATGCGGGATATCCCCGTCCCGTTCTTCCCCATGGACATTTGCTTCATGGACGATGGCCTGTACCTGCTTGCCTTAAGCGATGAGGCGTCCGGCTTCATTCATCGGCTGGAACAGGACGACGTGGTTGCGTCGTTCGGCATCTCCTACAGCTGGGACAACCCGCTCATCCGCTACGCGACAACGGAGGGGCGGCTCGCCTGTCTTCCAGAGATCGGTGGCATCGCGTGGGTGCCGACGCGCCTGAACGAGGTCCACATGTATGGAACGGATGGTGCGCTTCGCTGGATTACCCGGCTGCCGGGCCACTGGCCGATGGGAATCGTCGAGAATGCGGAATCGGGTTCCGTGGCCATGGGGTTGACCCCCGGGCGCAGCGAGATGCACATGCTGTACGCGGTGGCGCCGGTCGCTTCGCATTTTCTGGTGCAATTGAGTCTGTACGACCAGGAAGCCGTCGATGCGGATGCCCCGAAGGCGATTCACAGCTATGTCATCGACCCGGCCTCGGGCGCGGTTGGCGAGATCGACTTTCCATATGCGGGTCTGATCGATTGGCACGGCGGACGCATGGCATTGTTCGCGAACGATCCGTGGCCGAAAGTGGATGTCATTGCCGTCTCGGAGAGGAGTGCGAAATGACCGGCCGTCTCATCCCCATCCTGATCGCCATGGCGCTGGCGTCGCCGGCAACGCTCGAAGCCCAGGCCGGCCCCCGAGGGCAGGACTCCGCCCCGGCCAGAACCATCTTCGACGGGACGACGGTGATCGACGGCACCGGGGCTCCGGCCAGGACCGGCGTGGCCATCGTGGTCGAAGGGGAAGGCATCGCCTCAGTCGTCCCGGCTGTGGACCTGACCGACGAGCTACGCGAGGGCGCCGAGGTCATCGACGCGAGCGGGTGGTTCGCCATCCCCGGTCTGGTGGAGTCGCATACCCACGTGGCTACGATGGCCAACCGCGCTCGGGCCGAGTTCATCCTCAACCGCCAGTTGTACGCGGGGATCACGACGGCGCGTGACATGGCGGGCGACGTGCGCTCGCTCATGGACCTGCAGCGCGCCTCCCTGGTCAAGGAGATCGCCGCGCCCGACCTGTACTTCTCGGCCCTCATGGCGGGACCGGTGTTCTTCACCGATCCGCGCACGGTCTCGTCGGCGGCGGGCGAAACGCCCGGTGAGGTGTCGTGGATGCAGGCCGTCACGGAGGAGACGGATCTGGCGCAGGCCGTGGCGCTGGCGCGAGGCACGTGGGCCACCGGCATCAAGACCTATGCGGCGATTGACGGAGACCTGCTGGCCGCGATCACCGCCGAAGCCGGCAGGCAGGGAATCCCGGTGTGGTCGCACACGCACGTCGGGCCGGCGCGTGCGCTCGAGGTCGCCGGAACGGGCGTCCGCTCGATGTCCCACGTGTGCAGCGTCGGCAGCGCGGCGATCCCGGACGATGTCTTTCGCGAGGGGCAGGAGGGGCGCCGCTCCGGGTTCGTCGATGTCGACCTGAACCACCCGGCGGTCGATTCGGTGTTCACGCTCATGAAGCAAAACGGCACGGTGCTGGATGCGACCATCCGGGTCGTCGTCGAGGTCGGACTGAGGCGCATGGCGGCGATCGACACGGTCAACGCGCCCCTTCCCGGTGAAGCGGCAGACAGCGCGCGGGCAGGGCCGGGGCCCCGCCGACCGCCCATCGACCGGCGCCGGCGCGGCGTGCGTGCCGGGTGCGAGACGGCCGACGCGATCGCGCTCACCCGCCGGGCGTGGGAAGCGGGCGTGATGGTAGCAACTGGAACCGACGGCATGACTCCGCCCACCTCCGACTTCCCGGCCCTCTTCGACGAAATCCGCCACCTGCACGACGACGTGGGCATGCCGATGCTGGACGTGCTCAAGGCTGCCAGCCATCACGGCGCGGTCGCACTTGGGCTGGAGGACTCGATCGGCACGATCGAGCCCGGCAAGCACGCCGACATCGTCTTTCTCCAGGAGGATCCGCTGGCCGGGCCGGAGAGTCTGCGTTCGGTGGAACTCACGGTGAAGCGCGGTACGCCGTACTACCGGCGCGACTTCGTACTCGGAGCGCCGCGGGCAGGGCCACCGGGACGATGACGGCCGCGTCACACCCGCTCGCGCTCCTCCGCGAGGTCAGCACCATCCTGGACGAGACGGCCGACCTTGGGTCGTCGGTGCGGCCGATCCTCGGAGCCCTGTCGCGGCGCATGGAGCTCGAGTGCGCGACGCTCACCGTTCTGAACCGCCAGACGTCCGAAATCCTGCTACACGAGGCGGTGGGCCTGACCGACGACCAGCGCGAGCGCGCCCGCTACCGGCTCGGCGAGGGCATCACGGGACGCGTGGTCGAGACCGGCGTCCCGGTCGTCATACCGTCCGTTGCCACCGAACCGCGCTTTCTGAGCCGGGCTCGCCCGCTGGAGGAGCGTGACGGGACCGGCTTCGTGTGCGTCCCGGTGCGGCACGGCAACGAGACGATCGGAGCACTGAGCGCCGAACGCCCCTGCGGCGAGGCGGCCTCCTTCGACGAAGACATCCAGATCCTCTCGGTGCTGGCCTCCCTCATCGCCCACGCGGTGCGCCTCCGGCAGTTCGCGGAGGAAGAGAAGGCGCTGGTTGCCGAGAACCGGCGCCTTCGGCGAGAGCTGGCCGACAGGTACCGGCCCGACAACATCGTCGGCAACTCGCGGGAGATGGTCCCGGTGTTCGAGATGATCGGCCAGGTTGCGGGGAGCGATGCCACCGTGCTCATCCGCGGCGAGAGCGGCACCGGGAAGGAGCTGATCGCCCAGGCCGTGCACTACGGGAGCCGGCGGTCCGAGGGGCCCTTCGTCCGCGTCAACTGCGCGGCGCTCCCCGAGGGGCTCGTCGAAAGCGAGCTGTTCGGCCATGAGCGCGGCGCCTTCACGGGTGCGCTCCAGCAGCGGGCGGGCCGCTTCGAGCGCGCTTCGGGCGGGACGATCTTCTTGGACGAGATCGGCGATCTTCCCCCGTCCGTGCAGATCCGCCTTCTTCGCGTGCTGCAGGAACGCGAGTTCGAGCGGGTTGGCGGCAACAGGATGCTCAAGACCGATGTCCGGGTCGTCGCCGCAACCAACCGGGATCTCGAGGCGGACATCGAGGACGGCCGCTTCCGGACGGACCTCTACTATCGGCTGAACGTCTTCCCGATCCACGTGCCGCCGCTGCGCGACCGCCGGACCGACATCATCCTGCTCGCGGACCACTTCGTCGAGATGTACAACCGGCGGCACGGGCGCGCGATCGTCCGCCTCTCCACCCCCGCCATCGATCTCCTCATGGCCTATCACTGGCCAGGCAACGTGCGGGAGCTTGAGAACGCCATCGAGCGAGCCGTGCTTCTGGCCGACGGCGACGTGATCCACGCCCGCATCCTCCCGCCCAGCCTCCAGATGGCCACCCCGGGCGCCGGGCGTTCGGGGCCGCTCAAGGTCCAGTTGGATGCGCTCGAGAAGGAGCTGATCGTCGACGCCCTCAAGGTGAGCCGCGGCAATCGCGCCGCCGCCGCCCGGCAACTCGGCATCACCGAGCGGGTGATGGGACTCCGCGTCGCCAAGTACGGCCTCGCCGGACGCTGATCTCCCGCGACCTACAATTCTGTAGCTCCGTTCCCGATCCTACCAAAATGTAGGCACACCCTCCTCCGGCCCCGTCGCCATCTACCGGCGTCCTGTCCCGCAAGAGCAGACGCGGCAACAGGTTGCGCACCCGGCACCTCCCCGGCACGCCGCTTGCCCTGCACCGCCCCGAACCGGTCGCGGACCGAGCAGCCCGCGGACAAATCCGCGCGCCCGCGCCCACGCTGGACCGACTCCCGGGAGGTGAACCATGCGGTTCCTCATGACGCTTGCGTCAGTCGTGCTCCTCGCCGCCTTCCCCGATGGGGCCGCCGCACAGACGGCGTCGGCGGCCGACGCGCTCTTCGCGGTCAACAACACCTGGGTGATGGTGGCGACCTTCCTCGTCTTCGTCATGCACCTGGGGTTCGCCACCCTGGAGTCCGGGCTGACCCAGTCGAAGAACACGGTCAACATCCTCTTCAAGAACATGGGGATCATCGCCATCGGGCTGCTCACCTACACCCTGGTGGGGTTCAACCTGATGTATCCGGACGAGTTCGCGCTCGGCGGGTTCCTCGGCTTCACCGGGATGGGCATCGGGACGGACGCCGCCGGGGTGACGGCCGAGTACAATCCGGGCTACACCTACTGGACCGACTTCCTCTTCCAGGCGATGTTCGCGGCCACGGCGGCAACGATCGTGTCGGGCGCCGTGGCGGAGCGGGTGAAGCTCGGTTCGTTCCTCCTCTTCGCGACGATCTACGTCATGTTCGTCTATCCCGTGGTGGGGTCGTGGAAGTGGGGCGGGGGCTGGCTGGACGGGCTGGGGTTCTACGATTTCGCCGGTTCGACGATCGTCCACTCTGTGGGCGGCTGGGCCGCGCTCGCGGGCGTGATCTTCCTCGGTCCCCGGCTGGGGAAATACGTGAACGGCGAGATCCGCCCGATCCTCGGCCACAACCTCCCGCTCGCCGTCATGGGGATGTTCCTCCTCTGGCTGGGGTGGTTCGGCTTCAACGGAGGTTCGGTGCTGAGCGCCGACCCCGGCCTGGTCTCCTACGTGCTCGTCACCACCTCGATTGCGGCCGCCGCCGGCATCGTCGGAGCCATGGCGACGACCTGGGTGATCCACAAACACCCTGACGCCTCGATGGTCCTGAACGGGGCGCTCGCCGGGCTCGTGGGGGTGACCGCCGGCGCGGACGTGGTGAGCGTTACGGCCGCGGTCATCATCGGCCTCGTCGCGGGGGTGATCGTCGTCATCTCCGTCGAGACATTCGACCGCGCGAAGCTCGACGATCCCGTCGGGGCGATCTCCGTGCACCTGACCTGCGGCGTCTGGGGGACGCTCGCCGTGGGGATCTTCAGCGCGGATCACAGCCTCCTGACCCAGTTGGTGGGCGTGGCGGCGTGCGGGGCCATCGCCTTCCCGGCCGCCGCGCTCATCTTCCTCGTCCTGAGGAGTACCATCGGCCTCCGGGTGAGCCCCGAGGAGGAACGGCGGGGTCTGGACCTCGCGGAGCACAACATGGAAGCCTACCCGGATTACACCATCTTCACGGCTCGCTGAGACCACCCACCCGAGACGGGAGTGCATGATGAAACTCGTGATTGCGTACGTTCAGCCTGATCGGCTGCACAGCGTCAAGGAAGCGCTGGCCGAAGTGGAAGTGGGACGGATGTCGGTGACCCACGCCCTCGGCTGCGGGGCAGCAGGGAGGGTTCACGGAGACCTACCGGGGAGCGGACTTCGAGGTGAGGCTCCGCAAGAAGGTGCGCTTCGAGATCGCCGTGAACGACAATTTCCTGGAACGGACCAGGCAGGCGATCATCAAGGGAGCGCGCACGGGGAACATCGGCGACGGTGTGATCTTCGTGCTGGAACTCGCGGAGTGCTACCGGATCCGGACGGGCGAGGAGGGCTCCCCCGCGATCGGCTGACCTCGACTATTTATCGATCCGGTACATGCGGACGTACTGAACGTCCAGTTCGTCGGTCCAGACGCCGAGAACGTAGTCGTCGCCGATCTCCATGTAGGGCGCCTGGTACTGGATGAAGGCCCGGTGGAGGCCGGGGGGCAGCGAAACGCTGCCGAGCCAGGTGCCGTCCGGGGCGAGGATCTCGAAGGGCGGGGGGTCGGCGCCGGCCACGTAGTACGGCTGGAGCCACAGGTGCCCGGTCTCATCCACGTGAACGGACCGGAGAACGGGGAGATGCGGCGCCCGCGGCATTCCCCGCCACATCCGCCGCAACCCCGCAACGCGTTCCGCAGCGGCCTGGTCCGGATCCGGAAAGGCGATCTCTACGATGCCGTCCAGATGGAGGTCGAAGAGGGCGGTGGTCGCCTCGCGGGGCGCCACATCGCGGCGAAAAACGGCCGTGGCCGCGCCATCGCGGGGTGAAAGCAGGCGCACCGACCAGGCCTCCGTGTCGATCACCGCAAGGCGCCCGTCCGCGGCACCGAACTCCGGCCCCCTGGCGAAGACATAAGTGCTGAGGGACCAGCCTCCGTCCTCCCGGACCCGCGCAGACGCTTCGTTCCCCGGCAGCACGATCAGCGACCTCCCGGCGCCGTCATCAAGGTCGACCGTCGCCAAGCGCTCCAGGGGCCATCGGACGACGCCGTTGGGAACCTCGTCACCGTACTCGGCGAAGCGAACGATGAGCAGACCGTCCACGACGCCCACCGCCTTGTCGGCCACCGCCGCCCTGTTGGCGCCCTCGCCCTCGGTGATCGCCACCCGGTAGCTTCGCGCCAGGCGGCCCTGCGGGTCGAAGAGCTGGGCCCGCAGCAGAGCTCCGTCGTAGGTCACCAGTGAATCACCGGCCGTGGTTCCGACGAAGTCGAGACTCCTGAACTCACCTGGTCCTTCCCCGGACCTCCCCGCCCGCCACCGGAAGTTTCCTGCTGCGTCATAGCCGCGAAGCTCCGATGCGGCGCGCTCTGCAACCACGATGTCGCCATTGCTCAGGCGAACGGCCGCGACCACATCGGTGAACAGGTATTCGGCTGCGCCGGTGACCGTGCCGATGTCGAGAAGAGGCTCGGACTCGACGGTCCAGCCCTCATCGGGCCCCCACAGTGGCTCGACGGCCGTGGCGATGGGGATGCCGGCCGAGTCGGTGTATATGGTGTGTACAGGAGGAGACGCGGAGTCGCAGCCGGCGACGATGATGCAGATCGCCATCGCGGCCAGGCGGGTCGCGGGAGACTCACCGGTCCTCATGTCCATCCCCGGTGAAGCCGTCGTCACGCCTCGTCGTGCGGACGGTTGCAAGCGGCGCTTCACCGCACGACCCGCAACCGCACGACGTACTGCACCTCGAGATCGTCGCGCTGCACGCCGTAGAGATGCTCCCCCCGGGCCATCATCGGATCGAAGCCCCTGGGTGGTGTCATCGTGCCCAGGTAGCGTCCTTCGCGGTCTAAGATGTCGTACTCCGGGGCGGCGATGGCGTGGAGACCGAAGCCTGCCATTTCGTCCGGCTCAAATGATGAGACCTGGAGCGCCTGCTGCACCCACAGCGTTCCGTCCGGGCCACCGAACAGCGAGGCAAACGCCGGAAAGTGAGTGCCGAACTCCATGGTGTGGATCATGTGTTCCCTTTCGGCGGACAGAGGTCCGCGCCCGTAGGACTCTCGTATGCGCTCGCGCAGCGCCCGGCGGTCGGAGTCGCGTAGAGGCCTGCGCTCGAACGACTTCGTCACGACGCGTTCCAGGCAGCCATTCCGATCCCGAATCTCCAGCCGGTAGGCCGAAAGACGCCCGCTGGCCAGGCGACCATCTTCGAGCAATGTCCAACGCGGCTCGGGCGAGAATGCCACCATGCGCGCCATGCCGTTGCGATACTCGAGCGCCCCGCTCTCCTCCATTTCGAGCAGCGTGTCGACGACCAGGCCGCCACCGTCCCGGAGCAGCACCAGAGCCGGGGGTGCTTCGCCGCTGGTTGACGAGGGATGTGGCCTGAGCTCTTCCAGAAGCAGCCCATCGCGAGTGGCCCAACTCACGGGAAAGCCACGGGCCAGTTGAAGCGGAAACTGGCCGGCTGGCGAGCCGGCTGTCAGGAACCGCTGCACCCGTCCGTTGGGCACGTCCGGTACCAGGATCGTGTCTCCCCTGCCGAGCAATACTGCTGACGGCGAGTTCAGCTCGCCCGGCCCGCTTCCCGATTGCCCGAATGCGCTGGCGAACTGGCCGTCGGGGCCGAAGACCCGGATTTCGCGCGCCATCGAATCGAGCACGTAGATCCGACCGGCGTCGTCAACCGCCAGATCCGCGATGAACCCGAACTCCCGCATCGGATCGCCGTCCACCACGCCGATGCGCAGATCCTCCTCGAGCGTCCAGGCCGAGGCCTCCGTCCACAGGCCGGCTACGGGGTTGGCGACGACGGTCACCCCGGCGCTGTCGTAGACGGTGCCCGCCCACTCGCGGGCGACGCGCGAATCCGCGCTGCAGCCAAACGCGGCCGCTGAGACCATCACTACGGCGATGAGTCGCTTCATTCCTTCTACGCGGCCCATGGCCGTGCTCTCGCGGCTCCATCGGGTTGCCCCGGGGTGCCCATCGCTTCGATCCATCTCGCTTTGCGTCGGCATCGGCGTACCATGGTCGCGGGGTGCCGTACCTGCAAGTCGCTGTATCTTCGAGCGAAGACAACCAACTCCTCATCCTCCACATCGCAGGAGACAGCATTGCCGGACCTTCCGCTCCAGGACCGGGTGGCCGTCGTAGCCGGCGCCACGCGCGGCGCCGGCCGCGGCATCGCGCGCATGCTGGGCGCGGCGGGGGCGACCGTCTACTGCACGGGCCGCAGTATCCAGGGCCGCCCCGCCACCCCCGGGCGCCCCGAGACGCTCGAGGAAACGGCGGAGCTCGTCACGGCGGAAGGAGGCCGGGGCATCGCCGTCCGCGCCGACCACACCATCGAGTCGGAAGTCGAGCGGCTCTTCGCGCGCATCCGCGCTGAAGCGGGCCGTCTGGACATCCTGGTCAACGACATCTGGGGCGGCGACGCGCTCACCGAGTGGGGAACACCCTTCTGGGAGCTCTCCACCGCCAAGGGGCTGGAGCTGCTCGAGCGCGCCGTCCACACGCACATCATCACCAGCCGCCACGGCGTGCCGGCGATGGTCGAACGCGACGCCGGGCTCATCGTCGAGGTCACGGACGGCGACACCTTCGGCTACCGCGGCAACCTCTTCTACGACCTCGCGAAGAACGCGGTGATCCGGCTCGCCTACGCCATGGCCGCCGACCTCCATGCCCATGCGGTGACGGCGCTTGCGGTCACCCCCGGCTTCCTGCGCTCGGAGGCGGTGCTCGACCACTTCGGGGTCTCCGAGGGCAACTGGCGCGACGCCATCGAGAAGGACGAGTACTTCGCCGAGTCCGAGACACCGTGCTTCGTCGGCCGTGCGATCGCGGCGCTCGCCGCCGACCCCGAGGTTGCCCGGAAGAGCGGCGGGCTCTACTCGAGCTGGGAGCTGGCGAAGGAGTACGGCTTCACCGACGTCGACGGGCGCAGGCCGGACTGGGGCAGCTTCTTCCTCGGCAAGGTGCAGGGAATCGTCGACCGGGACGCCCCGCCCGGCGAGATGGACCTGTTCGTCGTTCGCATCCGGCTCTACCAGGCGGAACTCGACCCGTCCGCCACCCGAGAGGCCGAGCGCCTGCGCGCCTGGCTCGCGCGGCACGAGTGAACCCCGGTCAGGCCTCCTTCACCCACCTCGCCAGCTCGCGCAGCGTGGGCCGCTTCCCCTGCATGAGAATCCCGACACGATAGATCCTCCCGGCCACCCACGACGTGCCCACCACTGCGCCGGCCATGAAGACGAGCGACAGCCCGGTCATCCACCAGGGCACCGCTCCCTGCAATGCCCGCGGGAACATCATGATCGGGCTGAAGAACGGAAAGAGCGCCACCCAGTCCATCCACGGCATCGTGCCTCCCCCGAGAGTGGCCGACTGCAGGATCAACGGGATGATGAGCAGCATGATCACCGGGAACTGGGCGTGGCCGGCCTCCTCCTCCGTGGCGCACATGGCCCCGACCGCGGCGAACAGGGACGCATAGAGGAAGTAGCCGAGAAGGAAGAAGACGATGAGGAGCGGCAGAACGCCCGGCCCCGGCAGGGCCTGCGCGAAGAGGGCGAGGTCCGCGCCCGGGATCCGGGCCGCTATCATCGGCGCAGCGACGAGGAGCAGGATGCCCGCGCACGTCGCCCAGATCGCCATCTGGGTCAGCCCCATCGACCCCACTCCGAGCACCTTGCCCAGCAGGAGCCGCCACGGAGTAACCGACGAGATCACCACCTCCACCACCCGGTTCCGCTTCTCGTCGAGGACGGACCGGAGCACGAAGGCCCCGTAGAGCAGCATGGCCATGTACAGGAAGAAGGCTCCTCCGAAGCCGAAGGCCATCCCCGACACCCGGGCCGCCTCGGCCTCCGCCTGGTCTTCCACTTCGACCACCGACTCGAATTCCAGCCGTCCGCCTTCGATGAGCGACCGCAGGCCTTCCCCGGCACCGGTCGTCGCCAAGTAGCTTTCGAGCGCGACATCGTTCACCGCGGACTCGAAGAGGGCCACCCGCGTCCTGCCCGGCGAATCCTTGCCATGGTAGGCGAACACCCCCTCCGAAAGCGTGAGGTCGTCGAGCACCAGGTAGGCTTCCAGTTCGTCGTCGATGACCTGACGATCCAGCTCTTCCAGGCTGGCCTCCCGGCCCACTACCTCGACGTCGTAGCCCAGTCCGTCGAGCCGCTCGGCCACTTCCTCGCCGATGCTTCCCGTGAAGTCCACCAAGGCCAGTTCCCGGTCGGAGCCCGCGGCCCGTACCGCAATAAAGACGTTGAGCCCCATTATCCCGATCATGAAGAGCGGAAGGGCGATCGTGCCGATGATGAATCCCTTCGTCCTGACCCGCTCCAGGTATTCCCGCCGCAGCACCACCCAGACCTGCCTCACCGCGCGCCTCCCTTCGGCCGCATCGCCGGTTCGGTCGATTCCTCCCCTGCGCGGCGCACGAAGATTTCGTGCAGGCGGGGCTCAAGCACCTCGAAGCGGCTCAGGTTCACCCCTTCGCGCAGGGCGGCGCCGAGCAGCTCGTGGTGGGAGATCCGACTCGGCGGAATGTGCCAGGCGCCGTCCACTTTCTCGGCATCGACGACGCCTGCCCGGGTGAGCCAGCCGGGATCGCCTTCGAATTCGACGGCCATCGCGCCGGTTCTCTCCCGCCGCTTGAGCTCCCTGAGGTCGCCGTCGAGCACCTTGCGGGACCTGGAGATCATGCAGACGCGGTCGCACAGCCGCTCCGCCTGTTCCATGAGGTGGGTGGAGAAGAGGATGGTCTTGCCGCGTGCCCTCTCCTCGCGGACGATCGACTCCAGCACGTCCTGGTTGATCGGGTCAAGCCCGCTGAAGGGCTCGTCGAGAATGAGGAGATCCGGGTCGTGAAGGATCGTCCCGATGAACTGGACCTTCTGCTGCATCCCCTTCGAGAGATCCTGCACTCTCCTGGCCGCCCAGCCCTCGAGACCCAGCCGATCCAGCCACCCTGCCGCCCGCCGCTCGGCATCGCGCCGCGCCAGACCCCGAAGTTCACCGAGGAAGACGAGCTGTTCGATCACCTTCATCTTCGGGTAGACGCCCCGTTCCTCGGGGAGATACCCCACTCTGCTCCTGCGCTTCATGTCGGGTGAGCCGCCGAGCAGTTCGACGGAGCCCTCATCCGGCAGGAGGATGGCCATGATCATGCGGATCGTCGTCGTCTTGCCCGACCCGTTCGGGCCCAGCAACCCAAGGATGGCGCCTCGAGGGATGTCGAGATCGAAGTCGGAAACCGCGGTGTGCGCCCCGAACGACTTGGTGACGCCCGACAGCCGGACTGCTGTTTCGTTCACGTATCGGCTCCTGTTGAAGGGGCTTTAGGTGATTTCGATAGCCGTTGGCAGGTACTATTGTCGAGCGGGAATGTTCAGAGTCGGCCGGGATGCCGGCTCTGTCATGTGCGCGGAGGGAGGCGGCTCCCGCATCGCATTGGCCCGGCAACGCCAACGACGGCCCCAACCTTTGCTGACCGGATCGGCGTGCAATTAGGTTGTCGGACGCCAGCGTTGGCGAGCAGCGGTATCACACGGACTTCCACACGCGTTCTCACCATGATCGAAACAGGAAAATCGAGGCCCGGGCCCCAATCGAGACCCGAATCCTCCGACCGCAGCCGCCGGAACTTCGTGAAGTCGGTCGCGGCCGGATCGGTGGTGGCCGCGGGCCTGCCGACCCTGCTGGCAGCGGAGGAAGCGCGCACCGTTCACCCGATGTCCCGGCGGTACGGGCCCACGTCCGCGGGCGATGCCCGCTCCGGCCGGGTCGCACCATCCGACCGCGTCGGCCTGGCCGTCATCGGCGCGGGTGGGATGGGCATGGCCGACGCGGACACCGCGCTGCGCATCCCCGGCGTCGAACTCGTGGCCGCGTGCGACATCTTCGACGGCCGCCTCGACGCCGCCCGCGAGCGCCACGGCGACATCCCCACCACCCGCGACTACCGGGAAATCCTCGCCCGCGACGACATCGACGCGGTCATCGTGGGCACGCCGGATCACTGGCATCAGCCGATCTCGATTGACGCGCTCAGGGCGGGGAAGGCGGTCTACTGCGAGAAGCCGATGGTGCACGACATTGCCGAAGGCCACGATCTGATCCGTGCCCAGGAGGAATCGGGACGCGTATTCCAGGTGGGCAGCCAGGGGATGAGTTCGCTCGGCAACGAGAAGGCGAAGGAGCTGTACGAGCAGGGCGCCATCGGGCAGCTCAACTACGCGGAGGGCTTCTGGGCGCGAAACGATCCCATCGGGGCATGGCAGTACCCGATCCCGCCCGAAGCCTCGGAGGAGAGCGTCGACTGGGAGCGCTTCCTGGGTCCGGCCCCCGAACGTCCATACGACCCCCTGCGGGTCTTCCGCTGGCGCAACTATCGCGACTATGGCACGGGTGTGGCCGGCGACCTCTTCGTCCATCTCTTCTCGAGCCTTCATTTCGTGGTCGGTTCGCGCGGACCCACGCGCATCCAGGCCGCGGGCGGCCTGCGCCACTGGAAGGACGGGCGGGAGGTGCCGGACGTCCTCCTCGGCGTCTTCGACTATCCCGAGACGGACGCGCATCCGGGGTTCAATCTCTCGCTGCGCGTCAACTTCGTGGATGGCACCTCGGGCAGCACCTTCCTGCGGCTGGTGGGAAGCGAGGGCGCCATGGACGTGACCTGGACCGAGGTGGTGCTGCGCAAGAACGTCGCGGTCGACCCCATGGACGCCTTCTCGCAGGAGAAGATGGCCGAAGCGGCCGCCGACGAGGGCGGTCTCCCCGCGCGCGCGCGCATGCTTCCGCCCGCGGAGGCCCGCTACGAGGTCGAGCGCGGCTACCGGGGCGCGCACGTCGATCACTTCTTCAACTTCTTCCAGGCGATCCGCGGGGGCCCGCCGGTCATCGAGGATGCGGTCTTCGGCCTGCGCGCCGCGGCTCCGGCGCTGGCCTGCAACCTCAGCTATTTCGAGGACCGGATCGTGCGCTGGGATCCCGACGCGATGAGGCTCATCTGATGGGCGTCGCTCCGGCGACCCGCGCCGCGGGCCGTCGGTCCAGGCTCGAATCGGTGAAGGGGACGGCCCTGGCCGCGAACCGCCGCCGCTCGAGTATCCTCTCCTTGGCAGCCGTCCTGTGCCTGGTCGTCAACTGCGGAGACGAAGCGCCCGCGGTACTGGCTCCCCCTCCCTCGCCCGGGCTGGTCGCCACGACCGTCGCCCTGGAACCCTCGTCGGTGACGCTCGCCGCGCTGGGCGACACGATTCGACTCGCCGCCACGGTGCGCAATCAGAACGGTGAGGCGATGACCGGGGTCCCGATCGGGTACACGTCCACCGACGCGTCGGTGGTGCGGGTGGACGGTTTTGGCCTGGTGACGGCGGTGGGGAACGGGAGCGCGGTGGTGACGGCCGCGAGCGGCGCGGCGACGGGGGTCGCGACCGTGACCGTCGAGCAGACGGTGTCGCAGGTGCGGGTGTCGCCCGACTCGGCGACGCTGGTGGCGATCGCGGACACGGTGCGGCTGAGGGCCGAGGCGCTCGACTCGCAAGGTCGCGCGGTGCCGGGGACGTACGTGTTCGAGTGGTCGAGCGACGACTCGGTGGCTGCGGTGGACAAGGACGGCTTGGTGACGGCGGTGAGGAACGGGAGCGCGGTGGTGACGGCCACGACCGGGACGGTGTCGGGCGGCGCGACGGTGAACGTGGAACAGGCCGTGGCGGAAGTTCGGGTGTTGCCCGGCTGGGTGACGCTCTTCTCCATCGGCACCACGGCCCAGCTCGACGCCAGAGCGCTGGACGCGAACGGGGTGGAGGTGTCCGACACCGAATTCGAGTGGTCGAACGACCGCGGGGCGGCGCGCGTGAGCGCCTCGGGCCTGGTGACCGCGGTACGCGAAGGGACCGGAGTGGTGACGGCCACGACCGCAGCGGTCTCGGGGAGCGCGGCGGTGACGGTGAGTCTGCTCGCGGGCGCCGCCAAGGACCGCGCGATCCTGGAAGCCGTGTACGATGCGACGGAAGGCCGCTTCTGGAGGAACAACCGCAACTGGCTCGGCGACGCGCCGCTGGAGGAGTGGCACGGGGTCGATACCGACGTTGAGGGACGGGTCGTCGGGCTCAACCTGGTCGCCAACAATCTGGAAGGGCGTATCCCGCCCGAACTCGGCCGGCTCGATGCGCTCAGGGAGCTCCGGCTCGACGCCGCGTCGAGCCCCCGGACCTGGTGCTACCGGCCGTCCAGTCCTCCCGAGTCAAGTGCGCGGAACGGAAGAGACATCGGCTGGTCCGGCTCCGCGGGCGAAGGCGAAAGCCTCCATTGGCTCTCGTGGGTGAGGCACTCCGGCGCGGGCCGGGTACACGGAGCCGACCTCGCGACCGACGTCCCGGTGGGCGCGCCGCTCAGCTCCGGCCTGCGGAACGGTGGCAACCGGTTGGCGGGGCCCATTCCGCCCGAACTCGGCGAGCTGGCCAACCTCGAGACGCTCTCCCTCGATCTGCACGAGCTGTCCGGGACAATCCCGCCCGAACTGGGAAAGCTCGCGAATCTGAAGACGCTGTCACTCTCGCGAAACCGGCTCACGGGCACGCTCCCGCCCGAGCTGGGCAACCTGATCCGACTCGAGAGCCTGAACCTCGCGGTGAGCTACGATCTCACGCTCACGCCCCCGCGCCCGCGGTATGTGCTCTCGGGACGGCTCCCGCCGCAACTCGGGAACCTGATCAACCTCAAGGAGCTGGATCTCAGGGGGCATAAGTTCACGGGCACGGTCCCGTCGGCATTCGCCAGGCTCTCGCAGCTCGAATACCTGTCGCTGACCTGCAACTCGCTCGACGGCCCGATTCCTTCGGTACTCCGACAGCTCCGCCAGCTGCGCCACCTGGATCTGTCCGGCAACCAGTTCGAAGGAGGAATCCCCGCGTGGCTGGATGAGCTGGCCGACCTCGAATTCCTCGATCTGGCCAGCAACTACTTTCTGACCGGGCCCATACCGACGAGCGTCACCCGGATGACCGGGCTGGTCAGGCTGAGTCTCGGGACCAACCGGCTCTTCGGCCTGATCCCGCCGCGACTCGGCCGCCTGACGAACCTGGAATCCCTGGCGGTGGGCAACAACCTGTTGACCGGCGCGCTTCCGCCCCACCTCGGGAATCTGCCGAACCTGGAGTTCCTCTCGGTGTTCAGGAACGCCGGTCTCACCGGGGCGCTTCCCCGCGAACTCATGCGGGCCCCGTTGGACGACTTCAATTGGCAGGCCACCGGCCTGTGCGCCCCGCGCGATCGTGTATTCCAGTCCTGGCTGGAAAGCATCCTCAACCACCAGGGAGGCCCCGGCTGCACCCTCCCGCCGCGCGAAATCTTCACCGCGTTCTTCGAGGCGACCGGCGGTGCGGGCTGGACCGACAACACGAACTGGCTGAGGGATGCACCCGTGGCTTCGTGGTTCGGCGTGACCGTGGAGGACAGTCTGCTCACTGCGCTGGAGCTTCCCGACAACGGTCTTGCGGGCACGCTCCCCCCCGCGGTGGGCGATTTCCTGGACCTGAAGCATCTGGACCTGGCGGGCAACACGCTCACGCGCCATCTGCCCCCGGACCTCGGGAACCTGACGGAACTCGAAGTCCTCGACCTTTCGGGCAACGCGTTTTCAGGACCGGTCCCGCGCGATCTCGCGCTGCTCGGCGGGCTGGAGCGCCTGGACCTGTCCAACAACGAACTGGGAGGAGCACTCCCCGGCATCCTGACCCGCCTGCGCTCGCTTTCGGACTTCAACTGGAGCGAGAGCGGCGTCTGCGCCCCCGAGGTGGCATGGTTCCAGACCTGGCTCGAGTCGGTGAAGGCCCGCTCCGGGCCGACCTGCGACGGGATCTTCTCGGTGTCGGTTGCGGAGGCGCACCTGTCGCAGGCCACCCAGGGCGTCGGAGGCGCGGTTCCGCTCATCGCCGGGCGCCCCGGGCTTGTGCGGGTTCTGGCCACCGCGGACCGGGCCAACGACTTCAAGCCGAGTGCTCGTGCCGCGTTCGTCGTGGATGGCCGGGAGGCCCACGCGGCCGAGATGGCGCTCGGGTCGTCCCGCGGCCTTGCCGAGAACCTTCCGGGACGGCTGGACCAATGGTACCGGGCGGCGATTCCGGCGGCTGCCCTGCGTCCCGGAGTCGAGATGACCGTGCGGATCGACCCCGACAGCACCATACCCAGAGCGACGCTGGATGAAGTGCGGCTTCCCCTCGACGTGCGCGAGATGCCGCCCCTGGAGCTCACGATCGTGCCCCTGGTTACCGGATCCAGCGAGGACGCCGATGTGCTGGAGTGGGTCCGGGACGCCGACGATCCCCCGGTGGAATTCATGCGGGCGGTGCTGCCGGTCGGCGAACTCGATCTGACCGTTCGCGAGCCGCTCACCATCGCTTCGGCTCCGGATGCCTCGAGGGGCACCGAATGGATCGTCATCCTCGAGGACATCGAACTGGTCCGGAAGACCGAGGGCGGCAGCGGATACTGGTATGGGGTGGTGAACCGCGACGGAGACGAAGGCATCCGAGGGATCGCCCTGGTGGAGGGCCGGGTCGCCCTCGGCGTCCCCGACGCCGAGGTCTTCGCGCACGAGCTGGGTCACGGCATGAGCCTCACGCACTCGCCCTGCGGGAATCCATGGCAGATCGATCCGGACTACCCCTATCCGGACGGCAGTATCGGCGTCCTCGGCTACGACGTCCGATCCGAGGAGCTGGTGGACTCCTCGACGCACGACCTGATGTCCTACTGCCATCCGCAATGGATCAGCGACTACAACTTCAGGAAGGCGCTCGAGTACCGGCTTCGGACGGAGACGAGCTCACGCGCCCTGGCCGCCCGGGACGAACCCCGGGGCAGCCGGCTGCTGCTGTGGGGCCACGTGAGCGCGGAGGGTGAGCTGCACCTTGACCCCGCGTTCGCGCTCGACGCCCCGGCACAGCTGCCGTCGCGCCCGGGCCCGTACCGCGTCGAGGGCATTGAAGGGGACGGCGGCAGCGCGTTCGCGCTGGACTTCGACATGGAGGTGGTGTCGGAGGGCGGCGGCAGCTTCCTCTTCCTCCTGCCGTTCGCCGAGGATCGCGTCGCCTCGCTGGAGCGCATCGTGCTTTCCGGACCGGAGGGCGCCACGGCGCTCGAGCGGGAAACGCGCGCGTCGCCGGTGGCCATCGTCCTGGACCGGGCGACCGGGCGGATCCGATCCATCCTGCGGGGCGAGGCCGCCGAAGCGGCCGGCGCGCCGGTGGCGGCGGACGCGCGTTCCGGGCCCGTGCCTCGCGAGCGCGTGCTGGTCAGCTATGGATTGCCGGATCCGGTGCCTTAGGACAGCGGGGCATGCCCGGCGCACTCCGGCTCCGGTGGGCCAAGGCGGACTCACATGATGAAAATACACAAAATGCGTAAAATGCGTAAAACGATGAGGCGTGGCGTGGTGATCGGAGGAAGAGTGGCGTCGCGAGTAAACGGACTTCTCGCGGTGGCGCTGTGCGCAGCGTGCGCGGATGCCGCCGACGCCCCGCGGCAGACCGCCCCCGACTCCGACGTGGACGCCCCTGGCGAGCGGCGGGCCGCACCGCCCAACACCCTCACCGAAGCCGAGCGCGCCGCCGGCTGGCGCCTCCTCTTCGACGGCGAGACCACGGAGGGATGGCGCGGCTACAACCGCGAGTCCTTCCCCGACACCGGATGGGCGGTGATCGACGGCATGCTGGTCGTCGGCGCGACCGCCGTGGATCCGGATGTCCCCGTGGGCGGCGACATCGTCACCACCGACTCCTTCTCGGACTTCGACCTCAGGTTCGAGTTCATGCTCTCCGAGGTGGCCAACAGCGGCGTCCTCTACCGCGTGATCGAGGAGGAGGGAGCCGAGATCTGGTTCAACGCGCCCGAGTACCAGGTGCTCGACGACACCGCGTACATCGAGATGGGCACGATGGACATGCGCACCCACCTCACCGGCGACAACTACGACCTGCACGCCGCGGGCCAGAAGACCCTGCACGGACCCGGCGAGTGGAACGAGGGCCGCATCCGCATCGCGAACGACCACGTGGAGCACTGGCTGAACGGCGTCAAGACGGTGGAGTACGACCTGGGCTCGCGGGAGTGGGAGGCGCTGGTTGCCGCCAGCAAGTTCGCGCCCCATCCGCGCTACGGGCGCGCGGCGTCCGGCCCCATCGGGCTCCAGGACCACGGGCGCAACGTCTTCTACCGGAACATCAGGATCCTGCCGCTGGGGCCGGTTTCGCTCTTCAACGGCGAGGATCTCGACGGTTGGCGGGTGCACGGAACCGAGCGCTGGTATGTCGAGAACGGGGAACTGGTGTGTGAGAGCGGCCTTGACGCCGAATACGGTTATCTGGCGACGGAGCAGATCTTCGGAGACTTCGACCTGACCGTCGATTTCAAGCAGGAGGCGGACGGCAACAGCGGTGTCTTCTTCCGGTCCAGCGTCGAGGGCACGGTCGTGAGCGGCTGGCAGGCGGAGGTGGCGCCGCCGGGACTCTCCACCGGCGGGATCTACGAGTCCTATGGGCGCGGATGGCTGGGGCGGCCCGATGCGGCGCTCGACGCCGCGCTGGAGATGGGCGACTGGAACACGCTGCGGGTCCGGTCGGTGGGCGACCGGGTCACGACCTGGCTCAACGGGACGCGCATGGTGGATTTCGAGGACGAGAAGATCGGCGAAGCCGAGGGCTCGATCGCGCTCCAGATCCACGATGGCGGCGGGATCAAGGTGCGTTGGCGCAACATCCAAGTGGTGGATCTGGGAGGATGAGGCGAATGTCGGGTCGTTCCTCATGCGGGCCGGGAGGCGTTGGCCGGATGGGACCACGGTGCTCCCGGCGACCGACCTAACTCCTAACGGGCAACCGGTTTTCCAACCTGTCGGCGACCCTCTCCAGCGGAGACCGATCCCGGGCGTTCCCATCGCCTGCGACCGCCTTACACCAGCACCTCCCTGTCCCGCTGCACGATGCGGCCGTCGACGGCTATGGTCGGCTCCCACATGAGCAGGTCGTAGTGCGTGGGGGCGACGATCTCCCCTCCGAGGGTGTGGCTGGTGCCGATGCCGACGTGGATCGTGCCCATCACGCCCTCGTCCTCGAGCATCTCGCCGGTGAGGCGCGCGTTCGGGTTCAGGCCGACGCCCAGCTCCGCGACGTTGAAGCAGTTCCGGTCGCCGAACGACTCCAGATGCTCGCGCAGGACGTCGGCCTGCGCGCCCCCGGTCATCTCCACGATGTATCCCGCGCGCACCGCGCACATGATGGGTTCTTCCAGGATGCCGATGCCGAGATAGGGCACCGACGCGTCGGCGATGATCGTGCCCTCGGCGGAACCCGTGACCGGCACCACGTTGACCTCGATGTCCGGGACGGGGGCCAACTGCCCGGGATCCGGGATGTTGGTCAGCACGTTGGCGACGCGGTCCTCGATGCCGAAGCGGAGATCGGTGCCGCGCGGGGAGGTGAGGCGCACCGACCGGCCCTCCGTGAACGCCGCGCCCAGGCGGCGGCAGACGTCGGCCTGCGCCTCGAAGTCGGTCTCGAGCAGGGCGGGGCCGGTCATGATCGCGTCGGTGTACGCGGTCATCATGCACACCCGCGCCCCCGCCTCGAGCGCCGCCCGCATCGCGCGCGTGTGCGTGATCGAGACACGCACCGGCGAGAAGATCACGGCCGCCTCGGTCATGGCGCGCGCGACCGGAGGAGGCGGCTCCTGCCCGTCCTGGTCCCGCACCCGAATGACCCTGACCGTCACGGTCGCTCCGGCCTCGCGTGCGGCCCCGGCGACGGCATCCGCGTAGCGCTGCATGGTCGGGTCGCTCACCACCAGCACCGCCTCGCCCGGCCGGACGCGTCCGTTCACGCGCACGAGCCGCCGCGCGCCGGGGGACAGGTCCACGCCCGTCTCAGACATTCCCGTCTCCTCCAGTGCCCCGCGCGGTCGCGCCTGTCTCAGCCACGTCTCCTCCCGAAGAACTCGTCGAACCGGCCATCGAAGATGATCGCGGCGTAGCCGTCCCCGGTACAGTTGGTCGCGGTGCGCAGCATGTCGGGGATGCCTCCGGAGAGGGCGATCCAGCTCGCGATGAACTCGCCCTGCGCCGGGCCCTCGATCCCCAGGATGCTCGCGAAGAGGGTGGCGCTCCAGAGCGCCGTGCCCATCCCGGCGGGCAGCCCCGGGGCGGCGATCGTGAAGAGCACGACCGCGGGCCACGCGGCCAGCATCATCATCCAACTGAGCTCCAGACCGAAGACGTGGTTCACGACGAAGGGCCCGTACGCGAGGTAGGCCAGCGCGCTGGCGTCGAGGTTCACGACCGCGCCGAACGGCAGCACGAAGTCGGCCACCTCGTCGCGGACGCCGACCCGCTTGGCGTTGGCGAGGTTGACGGGGAGCGTCGCCAGCGACGAGCACGTGCCTGCGGCGAACACGGCGGTGGGCAGGTAGTAGCCGCTCAGGACGGGTCCCACGGGCCGGCCCCCGATCCTGCGCACGAGCACGAACGTGTAGAACGCCCACCAGACGAGCACGAGCACGCCCGTGTAGGCGGTCATGGTGAGGTAGTGGGAGAGCCCCAGCCTCGCGCCGAAGCGCACGCCCAGGGTGATGCCGAAGGCGAGTATGAGCGGCAGCATCACGTAGGCGAGCCCGCTTCCCGCGCCCTCGATGGCGTCGGCGACGCGCTTGAGCACCCGGTACGTCGGGTCGTGGCGGGCGCCGAGGAGCCCGAGCAGGACGTCCGCGAGGATCGCTAGGAGCGGCAGGGAGGCGCCGCCCGCCTCGAGGCTCTCGAGCATCGTGGCGACTTCGGTCCACACGCCCCGGCCGCCCGTGGTCGGCGGGATGCGGAAGATGACCGCGGAGGTGACCAGGGCGATGAGCCCCGCCACGGTCGACGTGAACACGTACCAGAGAACCACCGCGCCGGCGAAGCGCCCGGCCAGCCCGCGCCGCACCAGGGTGGCGATGGCCGGGCTCAGGGCGGCTAGGATCAGGAGCGGGACGATGGCGACAACCCAGGCGATGAGCGTGGCGGTCGCATCGGCCACCGGCGCAAGCCGCCCGGGCAGGAGACCGCCTGCCGCCAAGCCCGCCAGCAGAGCCAGAAACGTCCACGCATATGTGGGGATCCTACGGGGCGCCGGCAACTTTATCTCCTTCCGGTTCGGACGCGCATATCATAGCCACGGAAACCTCACCCGCACCGCGCCCCAATCGCCGCAACCGCCGCGTCGATCTCGTCGCGGGTGTTGAAGAAGTGGATCGAAAGACGGAAATCGCGCGGCTGCCGGACCGGCGAGGCGAGAACGCCGTCGCCTTCACGCAGATCGGTGTAGAGCTCCGTGGCGTCGCACCCCGCGGGCAGTTCGAGGACGAACACGCCCGACCGGTCCGGCCGCGTGCGCGGCGACGACACGTCCAGCCCGTCCGTGCCGTCGACCGCCTCGATCGCGTGGTCGACCAGGGACTGGATCCGCTCCTCGACCCGCGCTAGGCCGACGTCCTCCATCCACTCCACGGCACGCGCGAAGCCGGCGAAGTCCGCCAGGGCGCGTGTGCCGAATTCGTAGCGGGCGGCGCTCGGGAGCAGGGTGTACGCGCCCTCGTAGTCCATGGTCGCGTGGCTGTGGGAGCCGGCCCAGCTGAGCCGCACGTCGTCGAGCGCTTCCCGGCGGACGAAGAGCGCACCCGTCCCCTTGGGTCCCAGCAGCCACTTGTGGCCGCAGGTGGAATAGCAGTCGCAGCCGAGGGCGTGGAAGTCGGTGGGGACGCAGCCGGGGCCCTGCGCGCCGTCCAGGTGGTAGCGCACGCCGCGGGAGCGGAGAAGCGCGCCCAGCTCGGCGGATTCGCCGGTGCGCAGCGTCCGCCCGTTGTTCCGGGACACGTGGCTGATGCTCACCATGCGCGTGCGGTCCGAGAGCTGGCCGCGGACCTCGTCGAGAAGCCCCGTTCCCGTGCCGAGGTCGATCTCGCGGATCACGATCCCGAATCGGTCCCGCAGGACGTACCACGGAATGACGTTCGCGGGATGCTCCACGTTGGAGATCACGACCTCGTCGCCCTCCTTCCAGTTCTGACTCCAGGCGGCGATCGAGATTCCCTCCGAGGTGCTGTGGGTGAGCGCGACCTCGTCCGCCCCGGCACCGAATACCCGCCCCAACCGCGCCCGCAGGCCGGGTTCGATGCGGGCCATGTCGGTCGCAATGCGGGGCTCGGCAGGGCTTTCGTTCTGAAAGGCGAGGCGTTCCCGGACGTGGTCGATGACCGCTTCGGGGGAGGGGCCGATCCCGCCCGTCTGGAAGTAGAGCCTGCCGGTCGAGGCGGGGATCTGGGCGCGGGCGCGGGCTACCCAGGCCTCCTGGGGCGCCGTCTGGCCGGCCGGCCGAAAGGTCGCGTCGGCCGCCGGGCGGGTCGTGGGTTCAGTGCCCGCGCCATCCCTCCCGCCGAGGAGGGCGAGCCGCCCTACGGGAACCACCGGAGCCAGAGCCAGCGCGCCCGCCGACCGGCGAAGAAAGCCGCGTCGACTGGTGTTCATGGGGTTCCCCGCGTTCGTCGGATCGCCTCCATCAGATACCCGCTCGAGGCCGGGTCCGCGAACGGATCCAGCCCGCAATCGCTTCCTCGTCCAGCTTCCCGGACGCAACGGCCAACATCATCTCGACGACCTCACTGTCCTCTGCGACGAGGTCGAATCCATTGAGGCCCAGGAAGACCACTGCGGCCAGGAACGAGATCCGCTTGTTTCCATCGCGGAACGGATGGTTGGTACAGATACCCCAGACATAATCGGCCACGAGCCGAGGGAGATCCGATTCAGGCTCATACACCCATCTCTGCCTCGCTCTGGCCAGCGCCGATTCGAGGGCGTTCTCGTCCCGGACGCCGAGCAGGCCCCCGTGTTCGCGGAGCTGGTCGAGGTGGACGGCTTCGATCACGAGGCGGGGAACCCAGCGTGGTTCCGGCGGCGTCACTTCGCGAGTTCTCTAAGGGCTCTCCGGTACCGTTTCTGAGCCTCGGCGGCGATGGCCAGTCCCTCCTCAACGTCAGCGTCATAGGGACTCAGCAGGATCCCGTTCGCCGTCTCGACGGCGAACACTTCGTCGCCGGCCGAGAGGCGGAGACGCTCCGCCATGTCCTTCGGCAGCGTCGCCCCGACCGATCCGCCCATTTGCCGCAGCTTCACACTTCGAACCAATGAACCTCCTCCTAGTAGCACCGTAATGCTACCTCATTCCGCGCAAACCAACAAGAGGGGTGCGTGGCCTGCCGGCGTGTCCTTCAACCCTTCACCTTCCGGAATCGCCAGCCGTGCGGAATGCTCCCGTAGTGATTGAACGAGCGTCTCGCTTCGGAAGACGAACAGGGTGCGGATCTCCCAAGCCGTGTCCACCGAGAAGAAGACGGGGCATCTCTCCGCCGAGCGCCGGGTGGAGCGCGTCGAGCAGGACGGCCTCGCCGCCCCACGTGTTCGCTTCGAAGGGAGCGGTCGGGTCGTCTGAAGTCGATGGGTTCGCCCCGTACGCGACGGCGCGCTCGAACAGGTCGACGAGATCCTCCATGACGCTGGAGTCGAGCTCCGGCTCCTCATCGTCGTGATGATGGCCTTATGAAGGCAAATACACTACATTACGCTGTCACCGCCAAGCTGACGGCGCCGGCAACATCGCCGACGCACCCGGAGGACGCATGGGCGTAGTCACCATTCGCAACGTGGACGACGATGTGATCGCCGCGCTCAAGGCACGAGCCAGGGCCAATCATCGCTCGCTCGAGGGTGAATTGCGCTATCTGCTCGAGCGCTCCGCGACCCCGAGGTCCGCGCTCGGCATGGTGCGCGAGCGGGCCCGGATGGCTGCCCGATACCGGGCTGATTCGACCGTTTCGACCACCACGCGCGACGGCCGGACCATCGAGGCCGAGGCGGCCGGGCCAGTCCCCGGCGCGGGTCCCGGGGTCGAGGCCGGCAGCGGAGAGTGGATGGGGGCCATGAGCGACATCGGCGAGATCGTCGGCGACATCGTGGACCCGGCCACCGAGCCCTACGACTGGGCCGCGCTGCGCCCGGAGATCGGCGAGCTGAACGACATCGAGAAGCCGTGAATCTGCTCCTCGATACCCACATCTGGCTCTGGAGCCTGCTGGATCCCCACCGGCTCTCCGACCGGGCGCGTCGCGAACTGACCGACACTGCGAACACCCTCGCGCTGTCCCCCGTCAGCGTCTGGGAGGCGCTGGTGCTGGCCGAGAAGGGACGTGTGCTGCTCCGCCCCGATCCGTGGAGCTGGATCCGTAGCGCCCTCAACGTCCGACCCCTGCGTGAGTTCCCGGTGACATTCGACATCGCGCTGGGGAGTCGCACCATCCGGCTTGGTCACGATGATCCGGCGGACCGTTTCATCGCGGCCACCGCCGTAGTGCACGGACTCACCCTGGTCACGGCGGACGGGTCGCTTCTGGAGTGCCCCGACATCAGAGTGCTGCGCGGAGCTTGAGGGCGATCATCGCGAACGCCCACCCCGTCCCGATCCGATCTACGCCAGCCGTCGTCCGACCCTGTGCTCGCAGGCTGAAGCCGCGCGCGTGAGTTGGATCCCGGCTCAACCCGCGCGGTGGTCGCTCTGGCGCCTGATCGCCGCCGGCCCGCCCGTGATGGGACACTTCCGAGCGCGCCGGCAGGCGAGTCCGCCAGGAACGCACGCGGAAATCCGCCCCGCAGCCATAGCCGCTCGCCGCCTCCGGACCCTGCCTCGGGCAGTGAGAACCCGCCCATTCGAACGAATCGGATCCTGCCCGCCAGGGTTTCGCGCCAGTTGAATCAGCGCATCCCCTCCGGCAGCCGCCTCACGGCCACATAGGGCACGTCCAGGTCGTCCGTCTCCACGAAGGCGACGAGGCCGTCCGGGCCGAAGGCGGAAGGCATCGCGGTGGAGCCGGGCGGGAAGGTGCCCAGGTAGCGTCCGTCCGACGAAATGAGGTCGATCCGGTTGCCCTCCGCGCCCCCGCCACCCCGGTGAAGGACCCAGATCGTGCCTTCCCAACTCGTGGTCAGGTCAACCACGACGGGGATCTCGTCGAAGAACTCCATCGCCTCGATCTGGCCACGGCGCATTTCTCTCATTTGCTGTTGAAACGAGTTGCCGCCGCGAACGGGCGCGAGTGCTTCCAGGCGCCGCTCGATCTCGTCGGCCCTGATGCGGCCCGTCACGGGGCGGGGCTGGAACGGACGGGTCAGGACCCGAGTCACGAGGCCGCCCGGCACGGCAGACTTGATCGCATACGTGGAAGAGTCGGTGTACACGAACGCTCCGCTGGGCAGCACGCCCGCCCTGAGCACCGGCCTGAATCCCTCCGCATCACCAGGAGGCCGCCACCCCGCGGCAACCGAGTCGATGCGGACCTCGTCGCCACTCAGATCATAGCTCAGGACATGCCGGAACGAGGATTCCGACGGCTCGTCGTCCGGACCGGGCGCGGTCATTCTCAGGTAGCGGACCTCGGATGTCGCGAGGACTCGATCCATGCCCGGGAAGGCCTGAATGCCGCCAATCATCGCAGGGCTCATCTGCGCACCTGGAAACCGGGCCATGCGTTCGAATTGGCCGTCGGCATCAAAGAGGGTGAATCCCATTTGTCCCAGGTCGTAGACGATCACCCGCCCGTCCCCCATGACGGCGAACTCGAGCACTGGCGCGGTGTCGCTTCCAAACTCTCCGGGGCCTTGTCCTTCTCGAATGAACTGCCGAACCAGGTTGGCTTGCAGGTCGACGACACTAATCCGCACCGCCTCCGTGTCGAGGATGTAGAGGTTGCCGGCACCGTCGAACCCGACCCCCGCGACGCGGCCGAAGGTGTCCCAGCCATCCCCATCCAGCGAGCCCACCCGGTAGATGTCCTCGAAGTCGGCGTCGAGGGGCCGGTCTTCCGCCGGCAGTTCGATTACCTCCTGCGCGGCGAGTGGGTGGGCGAGCTCTGCGAGTGTCGTGATGGACAGCGTGGCCATTGCGACGGCCGTCGCACACCTCGTCCCCTCATCCGTCGTCTTCCCAAGCATCGTTCGTCTCCGGCGGCGCTGCCGCGATGGTTGTCCCGGTGTCGCGAGGGATCGATCGGTCTCGCTGCGCTTCGGCGGCATCCCCGCTCAACACGCGATGCGCCGCGGCTGGCGACTCGGCATTACCGCCCTGCGTACATACCGGGCCAACGCGCGCATGCCGTCGACGCCGATCCGGGCGCCGAAGGCCTGATTGTAGTTGGTCGTGCCGTTGATGTCATATGTATAACGGTTGCCGCGCGCGTCCTCCACGAATTCGATCCCGGCGATCTCTATCCCTTCCTCGATGCAGAGCCGGATGTACTTCCGGACCAACGGGTCGCCGCCCGTGATCGGCGACGGGCTGAAGAGGCCGGCCGCGCCCGTGCCGCTCGCACCCGCCCAGAGGCTCTCCCGGTTCGGAGGCGTCGGATTGCACGCGTCCGAGGGGCAGAGTTCGAACCCCCCGGCGGTGGAGCTCCGCATCGCGAACACGAAGCGGCCGCCAACGATCTCCACCCTGGTGATGAACGGTTCGGGTGCGGGGATGTAGCGCTGGAGGATCACCCTTGCGCCGGGTCCGGCGTCGAAGCTCCCGTCGTCAAGATGCTCTTCGAGCTTCCCGGGGTCGCGGAAAAGCCGGATGCCCAAGCCCTTGCCCCCCTGGTCGTGCTTCGTGATGAACGGGCCATCGAAGGTTGCGGCCGCTGCGCGCAGATGCTCCCTCCCGACGGCCAGCACCGTGCGCGGCGTCCTGATCCCGTGCCGCCGCAGGACGAGGTCCTGGCGAAGCTTGCTCATCTCCAGCTCGAAGGCGCGCAGCCCGTTGATCACTCGACGGCCGCGGGACTCCAGCCAGTACAGGAGCTGGCGAGCCAGCTCCACCGTGTGGACGTGACCCCGGGTGTGCGAGGACGGGCTGATGCGGTTCATCCAGATGCCCTCGGGAGGAGACGTCGCCGGGTCGACGATCCCCTCGTTCACGTGCACGAAGCGGACCCGGAAGCCTTCCCTCTCGAGGGCCTCCCGGAGGGGCGGAGTCCAGACAGGATTCTCGTAGAGGACATTTATTGTCGGTAGCACAGGGCTGATCATGGCTTTTCTCTGAGGTTTGGGCAGGGTCGAACGGCGGATCGGAGCACGAAAAAACCGCCCGGATCGGCTGACCGGGGCGGCTCGGAAGCGGCTTGAGCTCGGGACTCAGCGCATCAACACACCCGGATCCAGGCGGAGCATGGACACGAGCAGCTACAGGTGCAGGTCGCCCCGCGGGCGCGGGCGGATCGGATGTCGGTTGCGTGGATCATGGCGAGTGAAGATGTCGGAATCCGGTTTGGGGGACAAGCTCAAGCCGTCTGCATCCGCTCAGTGACGAGGGCCGGCGTAGCGGGCGCTGCGGAGGCGTGGCAGATTTCCGAAGCGGACCTGGCGGAAATGATGTCGTTCACGGAGGACGAGGATATGTACGAGAGAGCGAAGGAGTTGAGGGATCAGGTCCACCGCGACGGGGTGCGGCAAGGTCTGGAGGCGGGCCTTGAGCAGGGGCTGGAGGCGGGCCGCATCAGGGAGCGGGCGCATCTAGTGCGGCGTCTCGCGACCAGGAAATTCGGAGCGGAGACCGCCGAGCGCCTGTCGCGGATCCTGGAGGACCTGGCGGACGCGGATCGGATCGACGAGGTCTTCGATGCGATCGTCGATTGTGACAGCGGAGCGGAGTTGTTCGCTCGCGTGCGGGCGTAGCGGCCAACCAACCCCCCAAGCCCGGCAACTCGTCCGCATGCGCCCCGGCGCGTACGCGGAGACCCTGCCGCACCCTGATTGGCGCCTACCTCTCAGCCAAGGCGATCCACCGTTGGCCTTTCGTGCGAATCGCTCACCCGCTGAGAGCTCGTACAGCCGGGACAGCTTGAAGGGAGACTTGAGGTGAGAAGGCACTTGACGGCGATCATCGAACGTGAAGGCAACGGATACGTAGCCCTATGCCCGGAGGTGGAGGTTGCCAGCCAGGGAGACTCCGTGGCCGAGGCGCGAGCAAATCTCCAGGAAGCGATCACGCTCTTCCTCGAAACGGCGTCCGCCGAAGAGATCGAAAGACGCTGGCGCAGCGAAGTCTATGTGACCCAGGTCGAGGTCGCGGTTGGGTAGGCTCGATAGCCCCGGGGCGAGTGGATTCAGGTCGTCCGCACCCGCTGGATGAACTCCTTGCCCGTGCCGCACTCGAACAACGCGCGTCGGTCACACGATTCAACACACGCTGTCCGTCGAATCTCTCGCGCCCAGCCAACTCACCGCGGTCGCCGTAGCACGTTCGGAGGTGGTGAGGCGGCGACCTGGCTCTGAAGTTCGACTCGGAAGTGTCTTACCGATTCTCCACTAACGCGTGCACCGCGACCCGCTGGACATCCACGTCATCCAGTGTTCGTACCAGCGCCCAGTCCCGGCCGATGTCCAGCAGGAGCGTGCGGGGAGGCGGCACGAGCGTACGGATCCATGTACCATCCGCAGCGAAGGCGAACCACTCACTTGGCTCTCCCGGGCGAACGTAGTCGTGCACCCATAGTACGCCGTCGTCTCCGATCATGAGCCTGTCGTAAGCGGGAAAGACATCGGGCACGTTCTCGCTTTCCCATGCCCACCGGCGCTCGAAGCGTGCGCGCCAGTCGGGATTGCCGCCACGCCGGTAGCTTCCCTCAAGCGCGTCACGGTATCGGTCGACATCCCTCTGTGTCACGTTCAGATCCGGCCCCTGCCAGCGGATCCGCCGAATCGTCTCGCCCGTCCACCCAATCAGTTCCACCTCGTAGTCCTCGCTGCTTCCAAACCAGATGCCCTCGGTGGCCGCAGCAATCGCTACGTTGTGCGCCCAGATGCTTCCGGGCATGGCGTTCCCGGGTCCGAGATATCTCGCTTCCGAGCCCGGAATCCGCTGGCGCACCGTGGTGGCGGCGGTGTCGCCCAACTCCACCCAGCCAAGCGTCATCAACTCACGGTAGAGTTCTTCGGACGCGAGACCCTCGACGGTTTGGTCGCTGTATCCCGTGAAGCCCAGGCGCCCGTTCGGTGCGCACCCAAACCGCCGGATCGGCAGTCCGTTGTACAGGAGACGGTAGTCGTCGACGAGATCCCCTTCGTCGTTGAACACCGAGACCCGTTGGGTCCAGATGTCGTAGACGACGATCCGGTCCGCGCTCACGCACCCGTGGACGATCTGGACGTTCTCGAATTCCCCGGGACCCTCGCCTTCGCGGCCGCGGCTCCACAGATGTTCGCCGTCCGCGCCGAAACGCTGGATGCGGAAGTTCATCCGGTCGGACACTACCACGCTGCCATCGGCGAGCAGCGAGCCGGCGTTGATTTCGCCGAAGAGATATTCGTCAGGCCCGTCGAGCATCCCGACAGACAGCACTGGATCGGCCGACAGGCGCACTTCAGCGGCGGGTCGCGCCTGAATGGACTGCGCGGCGATGAACTGACTTGCCGTGGCCAGTGCCAGCGCCGACAACGCGGCTGCCAGAACGAAAGACCTCATTGCGACGACTCCGCGTGCTCGGGAGACCTGGGAAGCTGCCAATGGTAAGGCGCAGGGGTCCGGGCCACAACAGCGGAGCGGAGTTGTTTGCCTGCGGGCGTTCGTAGCGACTCAGGCCGTCCGCACCCGCTCGATGAACTCCTCGCCGGTGCCGCATTCCAGCAGCGCGTCGCTCACCTTGCCGATGTCTTCAGGGTCGGACAGCTCCTTAAGCAGCCTGGACAAACGCCCTGCCGTCTCCTCGCCGAATCTGCGGGTTACCAGCCGGCGCAGAATCCGCCGGGTGCCCTCCCGCGCTCCCCGGTCGAACAACTCATCCAGACTGCGCTGAAACGTGTCCACCAGCTCCGCCATCGTTTCCGGATTTTCCTTGATCCAGTAGCATGCCCAGATGGTCCTGCCTTTGACCGTTCCCCATTCGCTGCGGACCGGTCCGGGAACCGCAGTGGGGTCGACTGGGAGGGCGCGCGCGTCCGCATCCCGGAATTGCACCCACTCGATGAACTCTTCGCCGGTTCCGCATGTCAGTAGCGCGTCGGTGACCCAGTCGATGTCGTCCAGGCTGTTCAGGTCATCAAGAAGTTCGTACAACTGGCGCGCCGTCTCGTCGCCGAACTTCCGGGCGATCTGTCGTCGCAGGAGCAGCTACCTGCCCCTCCTGCCGCCCCTGTCTGACTCCCACGTGAATTCCCTGGATCTGCCCCGTGTGGATCATTTCGTCCAGATTGCGCTGAATCCTCTCTGGTATCTCAGACATGGCCTTCTCCCGGCTAGTCGTCGGTTAGATGATCTCGTGCTCGCGCTGGCGCGCTTGGCTGGCCCAGGTCGACCGCACCCGCTCGATGAACTCCTCGCCGGTGCCGCAATCCAGCAGCGCTCGCTCACCCTGTCGATGTCTTCGGGTTCGGACAGCTCCTCCAGCAGCCGGACCAAACGTCCGGCCGTCTCCTCGCCGAATCTTCGGGTCGCCAGTTGGCCCAGAACCTGCCGGGCGCCCTGCCGCGCTCCCCGGTCGAACAACTCATCCAGACTGCGCTCGAACTTGCCCACCACCACCTCCCACGTTCACCGTTTGCTTGATCCAATGGCACGCCCGGATCGTCCCGCCTTCGACCATTCCCCATTCGCTGCGGATCGTTCCGGGAACCGCAGTGGAGCCGACGGGGAAGGCTGCTCTCCACGAAACTAGGCGGAAGCGTCCTGATTCCGACCGCTGAAAGAGGTCGTCCACCCGAGTTGGGCCGCTCCAGGGTCCCTCGCCGCGGCAAAGCAACAGCCTGATTTCGACGGCCTGAGCAATCCGTCTCATTCCGCCATGTATTCGCCCAGCCAGCGATCCGATACTTACCGGCGGCACCGGGCTCACAGCCTCGCACGATGCCCCTCTGCCGCCAAGCGAGCCCCCTGGCCGGAGTCCGGATTGGATCGAAAGGACGACAGGCATCTCCTGCTCCTCTTACAGCCGGATCGGCGAGCAGGACCGCAACCTGCGGGATCTCGTGACTCGCTCGCGATAGTGGAGCGAAAACCCAGGCCGGAGAATCTGCAGCGGGTCATGGCACGCGATCCCGCCAGAGTCGAGTTCCACCTTAGGCGGATGGGGCTGCCGGCGTGAGCCAGCCATTCGATTTCGAACGCCTCGTCGAGTTGTGTCGGCACACGCATGAGGAGACGCGGCGTTCGGCTGCCCGCGCCGTGGATCGCTCGCTGGTCGTGCGGATTGGCTGTTCGGATGGTACATCGTGGAGTACGAGCAGAGGGGCGCAGACCGGGCCGAGTACGGCGCGCAGGCGCTCAGGAAGCTCTCGGCGGCGCTGCAGGAGAGGATCGGACGGGGGTTCTCCGTGCGATACCTGAGGCAGTTCCGGCGTTTCTACGTGGAGTTCAAGGAGGTCGTGCCGGAGTTCGAGAAGCGGCGGACGGCGTTTTCCGTTTCCGTCACCGAGAAGATTCGGCAGACACTGTTTTCCGAATTGCCCGTTTCGCATGGCGAGGAGTCTGGGGCTTCAGTGCCCGTCCTCCTTCTGCAGCGGTTCCCGCTCGGCTGGTCCCACTACGTCACCCTGCTGTCGGTAACCGACCCCGAAGCCCGCCGTTTCTACGAGATCGAGGCCGCGGACAACGGCTGGAGCGTCCGCGAACTCAAACGGCAGCTGGACAGCTCCCTGTACGAGCGGCTCGCGCTCAGTCGCGACAAGCACGAGGTTCGCCGCCTCGCCCGCGAGGGACAGGTGGTCGAAAAGGCGTCGGACCTGATCAAGGATCCGGTGGTGCTGGAGTTCCTCGGTCTGGAGGAGACGCCTGCGTATTCCGAGAGCGACCTGGAGATCGCCATCATCGACCGGCTCCAACAGTTCCTGCTGGAGCTTGGCAAGGGCTTCCTGTTCGAGGCGCGCCAGAAGCGCTTCAGCTTCGATGACAGTCACTTCTTCGTCGATCTCGTATTCTACAACCGCCTGCTGCGCTGCTACGTGCTGATCGACCTCAAGACCGGGAAGCTGACCCATCAGGATCTCGGCCAGATGCAGATGTAACGTGAACTACTTCGACCGCTACGTGAAGACCGATGACGAGCTGCCGACCGTCGGGATCCTGCTCTGCGACCGGACAAACGACGCCGTGGTTGAGCTGACGCTCCCCGAGGACGCCAACATCTACGCGTCGAAGTACCAGCTGTATCTGCCGTCGAGAGACGAGCTTGCCGATCAGGTGGCGAGAGTTCGGCGGGAGATTGAGGGGTGGGGAGGTAGGGGGGATGGGTGACGCAGCAGTTCCTCACCGGTTCCATCTGGCGCGTTCAGGTCATGCTCTTCGCGGATCGCCTGGAAGTCATGAACTCCGGCCGGCTGCCGCCTGCGCTGACCGTCGAGAAGCTGCGGCCGACGCGAAATCGCCGCCACGCTCGGCACCACGCGATCCATCGTCCGGTATCGGCTGGACAAGTTGCGCGCGGCCGGGAAGATCGAGCGAGTAGGTCCCGACAAGGGCGGCTACTGGAGGGTGCTGGGCGAATCTGCTGGCGAGCCCGACGTTGCCCCCGAACGATGAACTCCTCGTCGGTCCCGCATTCGATTAGCGCGGCGCAGGGGCATCCACAACGGATCCGTTGGCAACGGATTTGTTGGGATCGTCGACTCCCACCCACCTTCAGGGTACCGCCCATCAGGAAAGGGACACGACATGGCAATCAACCGGAAGACACTTGTCGAGACCCGGGTGATCGGCGGTAGACCGTGAACGTCGGGGCGAGACGACGGAAGTTCCCCGTCTGGTACCTGCTGCTTGCGCTGGCGGCGGGATGCGACGCCGGAAACGTCGCCGTCGAACCCGATCCCCTGCCGCCTCCCGGCCAATGGGAGGCCAACCCGCGTCCGGTGGCCGTCACCGTCGGCCCGTTGACGGCGACCCTCTCTGCCGTCGGGGACACGCTCCGCCTGACGGCCCGCGTGACCGACCAATACGGGCAAGCCCTGACGGTCCCCGTCGCGTGGTCCGTGGATCAGCCCGGCGTGGCGGCGGTGGATTCGGTCGGCTTGGTGACGGCTCGGAACAACGGGACGGCGGTGCGCTGGACTTCCGACTAGCTTCCGAGTCGTTCGTTCCAGTGGGGAAGTGGAGCGCAAAGGATGATCGCGGAATGCCGGGACAACGGGTTACCCGCGCCGGTTTGGGAGGAGATCGGGGTTCGGTTGCGGCACACTCTGCGCACGGAACAGGTTCGGCCGCAGAGGGTCGACCCAAAGGACCGAACGATCCTGGATGTGCTCTAGGATGGTAAGGGGAGTGGCACCCTTGAGATTGCGGAACAGATCGGTCGCTTCACGCGTTCCGTGCGCACGCGGTCGGCTGGCCTTGTGGAGCTGGATGCAATACAACTGGTGACCAGGATGGACGGGCTTCAACACGATGGACGCCGACGGCCTCTAACGCTGGATTCGCGAGGTGACCCTGAGCGAGTGCTGAGTCGTCGTCGCGGCTTTGTACCCGCAGTTTCTCGCAGCGGACCCTTTGCCCCCGCGCAAGCGCCGACGAAATGATCGAGCACATGTCCGATCCGAAGTGGATCTCTATATTGTCCGTACAGCTGAGGTCGTCACGACAAGTGGAGTCATCGGCAAAACAGTGGGGGCCAGAGGTTGTCCGTGACCACAGTTGCAACAAAACTTCCTTGCTCGACGGCACCGAAGTTCCCCTCCTCTCTCCGGCCTGTTACGGCCTAGAGAACAAGGGCCGCCAGCTGTTGTCCGCTCCCAGGCCCCAAAGTATCGGCAAGCTGTTGTTTGGACACGTGTTTTCAAATACAATAAGCGCTTGACAGTTGCCAAAACCCAAGGGACTCCTCTTGACGATTCTCTTGCCATACTTCTCTGCGATTTCCTTGGCTCGCGCTCGCTTTGCCGGATCCGGCAGAATCGCCGATTTATCGGCAAAACACTTGTCGGTGTCGTCCAGTGGATCTGCGATCGACACTTCAAAACTGTGAATCACACTGGAAAGCGCGCGCTTGATTTTCCTCGCTGCCCGCGCAAAACCGGAAACCGAAATCAGAAATACATCGACCTCACGTTGCTTGAGGAGTTCTGCCATCGGCGACAAGGAGTCTTTCAGCGTTCTCACCGCCGTTCGGCCTGTGCCAATGAAGTCGTCGACAAATACAATACCTGCAACGTCTATCAACTCTGCCAGCCTCTCGGTAAGGCGCTCCGGGGCGGCGATGCGGGAACGATAAATCTTATTCTCATCGGCATAGATCTTGGCGTAGGTCGGTCCTCGTCTCTCCTCTCCGCCGTAGTAGCTAATCAAAATATTGTCAGTGACTTTCCTTGCACCCTCCCCAGCTGCACGACGAACCACACCACGTCCAGCGAGTTCACGACGAACGAATCCGTGACCGTTTCTCAATTTCTCTCGAATCAGACCGCCAGAATAAAACCGAAGCTTTTTGAGCAATTCAAACATCATTCTTTGTTCGTCGATGTTGGCAAATTGATCTAGCCACGATTTCAAGTCGCCGTCGGTGATTTGCCTTCCACGATAGTTTTCCCATCTATTCACGAGAGTACTGATCTCTCCGATCTTTATGCGCTTACGCTCTTCAGCCTCCTTTATTCTCCGCAAGTGTTCCTCCTCCACTAACGATAGATCCAGTTCACTCACGCCCTGGTCGACCAGCCACCGCTCGAAGAGCCCCACTTTACAGGAATACTGCCCGTCTGCTTGAACCAAGACCATTCTTTTCTCGAATTCGCCAAGCATTCGCTGAACTTCAGTTTCAGAAAGGCCGAATCGAGAGGCCTTCTCCGCGATGTTTTCTGTAGTACTAGAACGGTTAGATCGAAGGACTTCACCGAGTGCAACCAAGACTCGCCGTCGCAATGCTCGCTCTTGATCAATTCTCTCATCGGTGCTCGCCACTACACCATCATCCCAGAAATGTTGAAAGTTATTGATGCTGGCTTCGTTGACGGCTGTCTTGATTGCACGATCCATCTCGACGGCCGTTACATCTGCGTCCTGCCGCCGTTTCATGTCTTCGACTAATTCCGCACAGACAAACTTTGTAAAAAAGGGATTGCCGGCGGTCACTTCATAGAGTTTCGTGATAGCGTCATCGTTGATCTGAGCCCAAGCCTCTACGGGACGACGAACTAACGCCACAAAATCGGCCCAGTGAGAGTGGCTGTCTAGATAGTCAATTTGAAGACGACGAAACTTGTTGAGAACTTCGCCCTGTGTACTCAGTATTTCGGCCATCCTTTCGCCCCCGACCAAGATAAATCCGAGCGGTTGCTGGGCGCTCAGGGATCGAAGAGTCAGAAAGAAGGCATGACTGATCTTATTCCGTCGATAAAGTTCGGGGGGAAGAGCGTCGAATTCGTCAAGGACGACGACCAGACGCAGGTCCGGGTCGCGGACGAATGCGGTCGAGAGAAAGCCATCGAGTGGCGCGAGAGCGCCGGTGAAGTTGGGCGTGGTCAATCCGGCAAGCATCGGCCGCCGTTCAAGGAGGATCCTACAGATCTTGTTGCCAAGGCGGTTAATGGTCTCTTGGGCGTCGGGGTCGATAAACATTCCGGTTTCTAGATAAAGTATTGTAATGTCCTTGAGGACCGGAAGATGGGCCAACGTGAATACGACGGAAGTTTTCCCTACTCGTCGCTGTCCAGAGATGCAAAACGATCCGACGCTTTGGGCTCGTAGTTTTGAAATCAATCGTCTCGTATGCTCGGATCGTCCGATGAGATCGTCGGCGGTGCGTACTGGTTCGAGACTATAGGGATCGGTATATGTTAGTTCATCCCAAGGTATGTCGCTTGGTTGAGTTGGAAGTTCGAGAAAATCTTCGATAGTTCTCGCGGACCCATTACCGTTTCTCCACGTGAGCTTATAGACAACAAGTACGGGCTGATCGGTTGCTCTGTCAACAATCGCAGGAAACTCGATGGGCGCGAAGCGCTCTCCTGGAAGAACTTGCTCGAAAAACTGGGACGGGGAGGCGAATGACAAGTAATGATCTGGATCAAGCGTCAACTCGACGTCGAATGCGATGCCTTGACCCTGATTCTCGACGGCGAAAGCGACTCGCAACTGGGCGTCGGAGACGGAGAATGGATATCTTTTACCGAGGCTCGTTAAGGATAGGCAGCCTGGCAAATTGGCGGGATTAGACTTGTAATCGGTCGTCAGGCGGTGCAGAAGTGCTCGGAAAAACGGTTGGTAAAAATGTGTCACGAAGCGTGTATCGTAACGGATGCATTCGGCCAATACAGCTTCGAGGGTTGCCTCGGCATCGGTGTATGTGGCCATTGTATCACGCGGTGGGGCGGCAACGTATTTCTGGACAGTGGTGAGAATGGCACTTACAGCAGACTTCGACAAGAAATCGGGTAGAAACGGTCCGCTGATAGCGCGAACCAAGGGGTTCCGGTAAAGGCGCATGACGCGGTGATAAACCTGGTCAAAAGCTGCGAGGGAGGTGGGAACCGTTAGCGCTTCACGGAGATATTGATCTGCCCTGTCAGCGGCCATCTCCAAGGCGCGAAGGCGCTCATACCCTTGGGAATTCCTGTCGACGCTAAGCGCCTTTGAGACCTGAGGGAGCTTGGCCAGCAGTTTGGTGACACCTACATGTTTCCCGATGTCAAGATCGTGGATTTCGTTGGGGAGAACGGACAAAAGGCGCAGGAAGACGGCGGCGAAGAAGCGCTGGTCACGACCAGAGGAACGAGAGGAAAGAACGTGCGATACGGCGTCGGAATTGCTGATGTTACTGACATCAGCGCCCTGGTGCGCAAGCATCGCCCGACACAGATTGCCAAGTCTATCTCTGGGCCGTTGTTCTGAGTCAAGGAGTCGATCAATCTCTTGGGATGCCGTATACTGGGAACTGATTTCGGGCTGACTGGCCATACTCTCTAATCGCGTGTCTTGGTGATGTGGGATCGAGTGTCGTGATGATGTGCGTGCGCGAAGCCGTTTATCGTTGGCCCGGCATGAAACGGGCGGCGTGACGCGTATGAGCTGAGCGGAGGGCGGGGGGCAATCTATCCCGGCTCGGCCAAGACCATGTGGGTCCTCCTCCCGGTGGTTGGCGCGCGGGTCCTTCGCTCCTCGGCAACCGGTTGAGCAGACCCGCGGTGCCGTGCACCTTGCGTATTTCAACGATGCCGGCCACCGATTCCGTGGGTGCCATCGGAGGTTTCGGCAGATCATATCAGGATCTCCAGATCAGGCGTCCGCACCGCGATCACGAAGGTGTCCAGCGCAATCGCTCCGGCCCCCCTCCTCATCCCCCCCTTCTCCCTCAGTATCCGCCAAGCCAGATCCGGCGGAATCGGGGATTTCTACTCCCACGGCGCGGGCGAGCGGCTTGTTCGCCATTTCGCCCCTGATGTGGCGGACAACCTTCGAATAGCATCCTCCTCCGGATCCCCCGCTGGGGAAACCTGACCCCCTACTCCGCCACCCCCTTCT
>JAAXGM010000113.1 GCA_012267435.1 Gemmatimonadota bacterium | reverse complement strand
TGGTGCGCGCGGTGCTCCAGGGCCACGACGCCCTCGGTATCCTCCCGACCGGGGGAGGGAAGAGCGTGTGCTACCAGGTCCCCGCTGCCGTACTCCCGCACGCCACCATCGTGGTCAGCCCGCTCGTGTCCCTGATGGCCGACCAGGCGATGCGCTGCCGCGAAGCCGACATCCCCGCCGCCTTTCTCAACTCCACCCTCTCCTCGCAGGAGCGCGACCAGGTGGAGGCGCAATTGGTCGATGGCGCGCTGCGCGTCGTCTTCGTGGCTCCGGAACGCTTCGAGAGCCGCTCGTTCCGCCAGCTCCTGCCGCGCCTGCGGGTGAGCCTGCTCGCCGTCGACGAAGCCCACTGCATCTCCGAATGGGGCCACGACTTCCGTCCCGCCTACCTGCGCCTCGACCGCCTGCGCGGGATGTTCGAGGCCCCCATGATCGCCCTCACCGCCACCGCCACCCCACGCACCCGGCGGGAGATCGTGACCCGGCTGCGGCTCGCCGACCCGGTCACCGTGGTGGGAGGCTTCGACCGTCCCAACCTGGTGTGGGGGGTCGAGCGGGCGCGGTCGTGGAAGGAAAAACGGGAGCGCCTGCGGGCCCTGGTGCGCAACCGCCCCGGCGTCACGCTTGTCTATGCGAGCAGCCGCAAGGGGGTCGAGCGCGTCCGTGACGACCTGGCCGCCCTCGGCCACACCACCGAAGCCTACCACGCCGGGCTGCCGGCGGCCGAACGGGCCCGCGTGCAGGACGCCTTCATGGCCGGCGACGCCCCCCTGGTGGCCGCCACCAACGCCTTCGGCATGGGGGTCGACAAGAGCGACGTGCGCCTGGTCATCCACCACGAGCTCCCGCGCACCATGGAGGCGTACTACCAGGAAGCCGGCCGGGCCGGCCGCGACGGAGACACCGCGCACTGCCTGGCGCTGTGGTCGAAGGGCGACCGCGCGGGCCAGATGACCTTCATCGACCACAGCTACCCGCCCGCGCGCGCGGTGCGCCGTTTCTGGCGCGATCTCCGCCGCCGGGCCGCCGGGCAAACGCGGCTGAAGGTGCCCGTCGACGAACTGCGCGCCCGCGACGGCACCCCGCTGACCCCCACCAACGTGGGCGCCCTGGTCCGCGCGCTGGCCGCCTGCCGGGTGGTGCACCTGCGCGAGGATTCTCCGGAGCAGCCCGGCGACACCCTGCACATCGACCTGCGCCCCCACGTCCGCCGCCTTCCGCTGGGCCGGCTGCGTGAGCGGCGCAACGCCGAGGTGGCCAAGCTGGCCGCCGTGGAGCGCTACGCCCGTACCCGCGGTTGCCGCCGCGCCCGCATCCTCGGCTACTTCGGCGACGTCCTCGACAAGGCCAACTGCGGCACCTGCGACAACTGCCAGCGCCAGTGATGGCCGGCACACGCTCGCGGCATCGCCAAGGATCCGGTCCAAGGCTTGTAATACGACGGTAATACGAGGAGCGGTCGGGCCGATCCGCGGGACGATGGAGCCAACTCCGGTGGCGAACGCCGGCCGCCGTCTCGTACCTTGACGCGTCCGGGTCCACCGCCCGCGTCCCCGCACAGGCGTAAGGTGTGGTCACGCCCTCCGTCACCTCCCTCCACTTCTGGGAGTCCCCATCGCATGAGCACATCCCGGTCCCTCGCCGCCGCCGCGATCCTGCTCGCGCACGGCCTCTTCATCGCCTGCGCCCCACCCGACGAGCCGCCCCGCGCCCACTGGACCGACGTCACCGACAGCACGGAAGTCTGGATCATCCGCGAGTCGGCGTCCCTCTGCGAGGACTGCATCACGCTCGAGCGGGTGCTGATCATGGGCGACACGATCGGCGAGGGCTACCTGCGCGAAGCCATGCATATGGTGCGCGACAGCGCCGGCAACTACTGGTTCGGGCAGTACGAGGCGGTGAAGGTCTTCGACTCGGCCGGCACCTTCATGGGCGAAGTCGGACGCTCCGGCGAGGGTCCGCTGGAGTGGGACTACGCCATGCCCGTGCACACGGACCGCAGTGGCCGCGTGCACATCTTCGACAGCGGGAACTATCGCCACACCGTAATTGGGCCTGATTTCAACCTCATCGAAGAGCAGAGGCTCCCGGACCATGTAACCGATGTCCATGTGCTCGGAGACGGCGGTCGATGGGTGCTCAACATGTGGCATCCCACGCCGGATGCCATCGGAGCGCCGCTCCACGTGCTGGAAGGCGAAGAGATCGTGCGATCGTTCGGCGACCACGTCGATCCGGCAAACCCCCGGGCGGACACCGACGCGTGGAGGACCATCACCACCGACCGGGCCAACCGGACCTACTCGTCGGAGCGGCATGAGCGTTACGAGATCCAGGTCTGGAGCGACACCGGCCGACGCATCACGGGCTTCCTGGATCCCGAGTTCAACGATCCGCCCTTCGATCCCGAAGCTCCACAGTCCGCGGACAATCCTCCTGCAGAAACGATCCGCGCGCTGCAGGTCGATTCCGAGGACCGTCTCTGGGTCCTGTCGTGGCGGCTCCGGGACGACTGGCTGGACATGATGGAGGAACGCCGCGGCCCCGACGGACGCGTCACGCTCGAAATGAGGCCGGGCCTCGCCACCATGGA
>JAAXGM010000012.1 GCA_012267435.1 Gemmatimonadota bacterium | reverse complement strand
GGCTTCGGCGGAATCATCAGCGAGCCGCAGGGAGCGTTCGCCGAGGCCGTGGGAACGGCGCCGGGCCTGGCCGCCAACGTCCGCTACAACCCGTCCGAGGGAGCGGGATTCGGGTTGCGCGCCGATTTCGGCTTCATTCGTTACGGGTCCAATACCCAGCCCGCCTGCCTCAGCGTGACCGTGGGATGCCGGATCCAGCTGGACGTGGTGACGGCGAACGACATCCTGTTGTTCAATCTCGGCCCCGAGTGGGTACTGCCGGGCGGGCCGGCGAGGCCCTACGTGACGGGCAATGTCGGGCTCGCCCACTTCCACACGCACTCGTACCTGAAGGGCGTGGATGAGCACGATGAGGATGGCTTCGGCGAGACGACCAACTTCAGCGATACCTCGCTGGCCTGGCGGGCGGGCGGGGGAATACTCCTGAGGCTGGTCCGCGGAGATGTCTTCCTGGACTTGGATCTGGGGGCCTTCCACCATCGCAACGGGGTGGCCGAGTACCTGACCGAGGTCGATATCGAGGACCTGCCCGGAGGGGGCATCGACATGTTCCCGCGCCTGGGCGAAACCAATTTCCTCTCGTTCCGCCTCGGTGTCTCCTTCGGTCTGAGCAACCCGGATCCGTAGCAGCCCGCGTACGAACCGCTCTCGGCATTCGAGCGGCGATGCATCATCATCCGCCGTGCCGGATTTCCATGTCATCAGTAGACGACAGTAAATGTCACCTACATGAGATCGAGGTAGGTGGTGACGGGATCGGTGCGCCGGATCATTGCGTGTGACCGAGTGTTCCCAGCGCGCCATGGGAACGCCCCCGCAACGTCGCCACCTTTCTTCGGCGCGGGGATGGTCCCCGTCTTCCGGCACGATGTGAGACATGGCTGCGGGGGGCGATGTTCACTCAGGTCCGTTCGGCCGCCCTGAGCGGGGTCGACAGCTTTCCGGTCAGCGTCGAGGCGAGCCTCACGTCCGGCCTCCCGTCCTTCTCGATCGTCGGTCTGCCGGCCGGGGCGGTGCGCGAAGGGCGCGAACGGGTAACCGCCGCGCTCGCCAGTGCGGGTTTTCCGATCCCGCACCGTCGGCTCACCATCAACCTAGCGCCGGCCGACGTACCCAAGACGGGCAGCGCCTTCGACCTCCCCATTGCGATCGCGCTCCTAGTCGTGGCCGGCCACCTGCGGGCGGAGGAGGCCGACGGCCTTGTGTTCGTCGGCGAACTGGGGCTCGACGGCGAGCTGCGCCCGGTGCGCGGAGCGCTCTCGATCGCCAACGGCTGCCGCGGGATGGAGGGGCTGGTGCTTCCCTCAGCGAACGCGCGCGAGGCGGCGGTGCCGGGGGCGGTGGCGGTGATCGGGGCGTCCCGTCTGCCGGAAGTGCTCCGGCATCTGACCGGGGACAGCCCCATCGCCCCCGCTGCCGTGGACGGTATCGCCCTTCTGGGCGAGGGGACCGCGGATGCCCCGGATCTGGCCGACGTCCGGGGTCAGGCCCATGCGAAGCGCGCGCTTCTGGTGGCGGCCGCGGGAGGGCACAATGTGCTGCTGACCGGCCCGCCCGGAGCGGGGAAGACCATGCTCGCACGACGGCTGCCGGGAATTCTTCCGCCACTCGAGCTGCGGGAGGCGGTGGAGGCGACGAAGGTGCATTCCGTGGCCGGACGCCTGCCTTCCGGAGAGGCGCTTGTGACGCGCCGCCCGTTCCGCGCCCCTCACCACACCATCAGCGACGCGGGGCTGGTCGGCGGTGGTCGCCTGCCGCGACCCGGCGAAGTCAGCCTCGCGCACCAAGGGGTGCTCTTTCTCGACGAGCTTCCGGAGTTCCGCCGGCACGTGCTCGAAGCCCTGCGGCAACCACTGGAGGACGAAGCCGTTACGATCTCACGTGCCAGTCAGGCGGTGACCTATCCCTGCCGCTTCACCCTGGTCGCCGCGATGAACCCCTGTCCGTGCGGGTTCCACGGTGATGGATCGGGACGCTGCTCCTGTGCCGAGGCCGCCATCCGCCGTTATCGAAGCCGGGTTTCCGGGCCGCTGCTGGATCGGGTTGACCTCCATGTGCACATCCCGGCCGTGCCGATCAGGGAGCTCCAGGGACGCAATACGGGGATGACGAGCCTGGAGTCACGTGCGCGGGTCGCGCACGCGCGAAGCCGGCAGCGGCGGCGCGGGAGCCGGAACGGAACCGCCCTCTGCAATAGCCGACTCGCACCGGAGGAGATGCGACGCTGGTGCGTCCCGGGGTCGGAGGGCCGCCGGTTGCTGCGCAGGGCCGTGCGTGCTCTGGGCCTCTCGGCACGCGGCTATCACCGGATTCTGCGCGTCGCCCGCACCATCGCCGACCTGTGCGGGAGCGAGCGCGTGAATGCTTCGCACGTCGCGGAGGCGATCCAGTACCGGAGCCCCGCCGATCGATCCGGGGTGGCGGGTGGAATCGATGCGCGCGGCTAGCGGTCCATGGGCCGCTGGACGCCGGGAGTCCGCGGACGGATGCCTATTTTCCCTTCACCCGCGGTAGGATGATGGTGAACTCCGTGAACTCGCCCTCCTTGGTGTCCACGACGAGCTGCCCTTC
>JAAXGM010000112.1 GCA_012267435.1 Gemmatimonadota bacterium | reverse complement strand
GATCGATCCGCCGTCGAACGCCGCGGTCACCCGGCGGCGCCGGCACCCTTGAAATGCGAAGGAAAGCGGCTTACACTGTGTCGGCATCGGTCCTCCGGTGTGGCTGCGGTTAAGTTATTGGGCTAACTAAACTTAACAGCCCCCGGGGGCCGATGCCGTCCTATAGGTATGAGAAATCCGGGCTAACGCCAACACAGCGACGGAAGACGAACTCGACGCTTATGTAGACTGTCGGCAGGACGCTGCCCAAGGTGCCACCTCATGGGCACTCGCTTGGCCCGCGTCACGGTCTCCGTCCGAAGGATGAAGGACGGCACAATCACCCAGAGGTCAGGGCACCTACCCCCCCGCGTACCTCCCCCATTCGCGCGCCAGGACTTCGCTGATCTCGCCCAAGGTTGCGCGGGCGCGCACGGCAACCACCATGGCAGGAACCAGGTTGGCGTCCGTGCGCGCCGCGTCCCGCACCTGGTCGAGGGCGCGGGCGGCCGCGGGGCCATCGCGGCGGGCGCGCAGCTCCTCCAGCCCGGCGCGCTGCTCGGCCTCGAGCGCCCGATAGTCGGGGGCGCGGACGGGCGGGTCCGCGCCCTCCTCGACGTGGCGGTTCACGCCCACCACGACCTTCTCACCCGACTCGACCGCGAGCTGGGCGCGGTACGCCGACCGGTGAATGTGGTCGCGCATGTAGTCGAGAGATTGCGCGGCCCCGCCCTTGGCGGCGATGCGCTCCAGGTGCACACGCGCTCTTGATTCGATCATATCCGTAAGCGCTTCAACGAAATAGCTCCCCCCCAGAGGATCGACGGTGCGGGCCACCCCGCTCTCGCGCAACAGAATCTGTTGCGTGCGCAAGGCGATGCGGGCCGATTCCTCCGTGGGAAGCGCGAGCGCCTCGTCGTATCCGTTGGTGTGCAGCGACTGCGTTCCCCCCAGCACCGCCGCGAGCGCCTGCAGGGTGGTGCGGGTCACGTTGTTGAGGGGCTGCTGGGCGGTCAGCGTCGACCCACCCGTCTGGGTGTGGAAGCGCAGCCGCGCGCTCCGGTCGGAGGCCCCGAACCGCTCGCGCATCAGCCGCGCCCACAGCCGGCGGGCGGCGCGGAACTTGGCCACCTCCTCCAGCAGGTCGCTGTGCGCGGCGAAAAAGAAGGAAAGGCGCGGGGCGAAGTCCTCGAGCGCAACTCCGGATCCGAGCGCGCGGCGCACATACTCCAGCCCGTTGGCGAAGGTGAAGGCGACCTCCTGGGGAGCGGTCGAGCCGGCCTCGCGGATGTGGTAGCCGGAGATCGACACCGGATTCCATCTGGGCAGCTCGCGCGAGCAGAAGGCGATGACGTTCGACACCAGACGGAGCGAGGGCTCCGCCGGATAGATGTGGGTGCCCCGGGCAATGTACTCCTTGAGGATGTCGTTCTGTACCGTCCCGGCCAGTTGCGCGCGCGGCACGCCCCGTTCGTCGGCCAGCGCGACGTAGAGCGCGAGCAGGATGGCCGCGGTCGAGTTGATGGTCATCGAGGTGGAGACCTCCTCCAGCGGAATCCCCTCGAAGAGCCGATGCATGTCCTCGATGGAATCGATCGCCACGCCGACCCGTCCGACCTCGCCGGCGGCCATGGGGTCGTCCGAGTCGTAGCCCATCTGCGTGGGGAGGTCGAAGGCGACCGAGAGCCCGGTGGTGCCGGTGTCCAGCAGGTAGCGGTAGCGGCGGTTGGTCTCGGCCGCGGTGCCGAAGCCGGCGTACTGGCGCATGGTCCAGGGGCGGCCGCGGTACATGGTGCGGTGGATGCCGCGCGTAAACGGGAACTCCCCCGGCTGGCCCGGGGCGTCGCGGAGGACGTGGTCCGATGAATCGGGGCCGTACACCCGTTCGACAGGGATGCCGCTGTCCGTGGCGGGGCGCGGATCGTCGCTCATGGCTCCGGCTCGCCGCCGGAATCGTGCGGCGATTGATCCCGGCCGTCCCGCGCGCCATTGTGGCCCGCGTCCCGATCGAACTCGATCAGGACATCGCCGCGCTTGACGGATTCCCCGGCCGCGACGTGGACGCGGCGAACCCGTCCCGGGGCGCGTGCGCGCAACTCGTTTTCCATCTTCATCGCTTCCACGATCAGCAATCCCTGGCCCTCCGCGACCTCCTGACCCTCCTGGACGCCGACCCGCAGCACGAGGCCCGGCATGGGCGCGCGCACGGGCTCGAGACCGGCGGTGGCGGAGGTCCCGTCGCGCCGTGCACGGCGCATGCGCCAGCTCCGCTCATCCGCGACCTCGACCCGGAAGGAGCGGCCGCGGTGATGGATCTCCCAAGTGGTTTCGCCGAGCCGGACGCCGAATACGCGGTGCGGACGGTCCCCCACCGACAGGATGAGCGACCGGCCGCGGTCGCCCTCGAGCACTCGCGCCTCGTCGCCGACACTTTCCAGCCGCACGGTGTCGCCGTCCACTTCCACCTGCAGGACGCCCGCCTCGACGGCTACATGGTAGCGTACGGCCGCCGTCCCCGAAGTTCGGGGCCCCGTCCCGCTCACCGCGGCACCGCCCACTTCGCACCCGCCCGGCGCCAGGCCGAGAAAGCCGGTCGCCCGTCCGCATGTGTTCTCCGGGCCGGGTGCCGACCCCGCTCGCCGTCCGCGAACAGCGCCGCGGCCGCCGCGACCACCGCCAGCTCCTCCGCATCGATGCCGCCGGACGTGAGTTCGGGATGGTCCTCGATGAAGCGGATGCTCAGGTCGCCCCGCTGGAAAGCGGCATGCCGCATCACCCGCTGGTGAAAGGGCACACCGGTGGGTACTCCCACGATGACCAGTTCCTCGAGCGCGCGCGCCATGCGCCGCACGGCCGAGTCGCGGTCGGGCCCCCAGGCGACCAGCTTGCCCAGCAGCGGGTCGTAGTGGCGGCCGATCTCGAACCCGGCGCGAATGCCCCCGTCCCAGCGCACCCCGGCGCCGGCCGGAACCTCGAGGACGTCCACCCGCCCGGTGGCGGGCAGGAAGCCCTGGAAAGGATCCTCGCTGGTGATGCGGCACTCTATGGCGTGGCCGTCCAGGCGCACATCCTCCTGCGTGAAGGAGAGCGCCTCCCCCGCCGCCACCCGCAGCTGCCACTCGACCAGGTCGATGCCGGTCACAAGTTCGGTCACCGGATGCTCGACCTGCA
>JAAXGM010000111.1:4148-14184 GCA_012267435.1 Gemmatimonadota bacterium | reverse complement strand
GAAAAAATCGCGTTTGGATTCTCCTGCGGATAGCGGTTCAGGGCGTTCTGCCCCCCGACCGTTACAGTCGCCGTCTCACTGAGCGAATACGACGCCTCCAGGTCGACAAGATGGTTGCCGCCGTAGGACGCATCATCTCTGGAATCGAACCAGTCGTCGTAGTAGCTGAGCCGCGCCAATAGGCGCACGCCGCCGAGGGCATGCTTGCCGGTCACCAGCCAACGGTACCTTGGGAGCCCTTCCTGGAGCTGCCGGATGCGCGTGTCGTTGACCACATCGGGATCGTACCGGGTGACGCGCGTATCGGTGTGATTGAAGGCCAGGCCGAGTTCCGTATCGCTGGACGAGGGGGGCGCCCAGGTCGCTACGATGTCGATGCCGCGCGTGCGGGTCCGGAAGTCGTTGGTGAAGAAACGGAAGTTCTGCAGGTTCGTCGCGCTCGAGATGCCCTCCGCAACCAGCTGGGTCTTTTGCGCCTCGGTCAGTTCGAACGTCTGGGTGAGCGCCAGGCGGTCGGAGACGCGGACGTGGAAATAGTCGGCGGTGAGCTGCAGGGGACCCGTCTCGATCACTGCGCCGAGCGCCAGGTTGCGCGACTTCTCGGCGTCCAGAGGCTCGCCGCCGGCCAGCTGGGCGACCCTTGAGGTCGAGGGGATGGTGCCGTTGTTGACCAGGTCGCGGAGCTCGCGGTTAAACTGGGTCGACACGTTGAAGGCGTTCTGCTGGCCCGGTGTGGGCGCGCGGAAGCCGGTGCTCAGGCTGCCGCGCAGCGCAAGTCCCTCCACGAGCGCGTAGCGGGCGGCGAGCTTCCCGTTCAGGGTGGACCCGAAGTCCTCGAAGTTCTCGAAGCGGAGCGCGCCCCCGAGGTTCCAGCGGCCATCCTCCGGGTCCAGTAACTCCGCGTCGCCATAGAACGCGTAGTTGGCGCGGTGCCAGCCCCCGGCCGCGATCGGACTAAAGCCGGGGAAGCCGTTGGACCCCGCGCTGAACCCCTGGGGCGCGTACGGTCCGATGACCCACGACTCCTCCTGACCCAGCCCGATGGTGAAGTGCTCGTCGCGCCATTCGGCCCCACCGGCGAGGTTGACCATGTCGCCCGCGGCGTATCCCAGATCGACGTTGACGTTGAGTTCCTGCTGCCGGTAGAGGCCGGGGTCGAACTCGTCGGGCGTCGCGGGGCCCAGCGAGGCGTTGACGGTGTTGAAGATGAAGAAGTCCACCTCGTTGGCGCCGTAGCTGGCGCTGGCGTCCCAGAGCAGCCCGCCCGCGGTCCGGCTCCTCACTCCGGCGACCACGGAGGCGTCGGTCACGTCGCCTCCGAACTGGGGCGTGAACCCGCCGGGAAACATCTTCTGGAAGGTGAAGCAGTTCGGATCGGCCATCACCCGGGCGAGCGCGGCCTGCTCGGGCAGCCCGTCGTTCACCCGGACGGTGGGACATCCCGCCGACCCGTCCAGGATTCCGTCACGGGCGTCGAGCGCATCCCCGATGAGAAGGGTTTCCCCGCCGTCGACGCTGAAGACGGCCGCACGCGTGTTGGGATTGCGGAAGAAGAAGCCGCCGGCGACCCGTTCGCCGGCGTAGTTGGCGTGGCCGTAGAGTTGCGTGCCGCCGCGCAGCAGGTGGCCGAAGTTGCCCCAGAGCTTGAAGTCGTCCTCGATCTTCGGGGAACCCCAGATCTGGGCGGGATCGCGCACATGGGTGTTGCCAACCGAGGTCAGCAGGGCGGCGTCCGAGCGCTGCACGCTGCGGCTGGTCGCCTCCGAGTTCCCGTACTCCCCGCTCAGGTTCGCGAACCCGAAGCTCCCCAGCGGCAAGCCGATGTTGCCGGACACGGTGTACGACTCGCCCCCGCCGTCCGCGAACCCTCCCCCGCGCACCTCCAGCGCGCCACCCGAACGGTCGTCCCTGAGTTGGAAATTCATGACCCCGGCGATCGCGTCCGAGCCGTACTGGGCCGAGGCCCCGTCGCGCAGCACCTCCGCCTGGCGCAGGGCGATGGCCGGGATGCTCGACAGGTCCGGCCCCTGGGCGCCGTCGGAGACCCCGTTGCCGATCCACAGGATGGCCGCCGCGCGGTGGCGCCGCTTTCCGTTGACCAGCACGAGCGTGTGGTCGGGCGCCAGCCCGCGCAGGTTGGCGGGGCGGACGATCTTGGCCGCGTCGCCGGTGGCCTGCGGGTTGATGTTGTAGGAGGGCACCACGGTCCTCAGCAGGTCGGCCACGTCGGTGTCGCCCTGGTCGACGAAGTCCGAGGGAGGGATGGCGTCGATGGGCACCATGGACTCGGTGACGGTGCGCGGCCGGGACCGGGTACCGATGGCGACCACCCCCTCAAGGGCGATGGCTTCCTGTGCCAGCACCATGTCGAGGTACGTCGTCACCCCCTCGCCGATGACCACGTCGCGACGTTCCGCGTGGTAGCCGATGAGGCGGATCTCCACCGTCCGGGCGCCGGTCGGGATGCCCGCGATCCGATAGTGGCCCTCCGCGTCGGTGATGCCCCCCGTCCCGAGTTCCGGCAGTGAGATCTGGGCGCCGACAAGAGGCCGCCCGGTCGCGGCGTCGCGCACATGTCCTTCCAGCGCACCCTGGGCCGACAGCGCTCCGGCAGGTCCGAGGACAAGGGCCGCAACCTGGAGAAGGCGCTTCAAGATTCGCATGATCATGGGACGAAGCTCCCGTTTTCCCGATGAGGTGCCGGACGGGTCGTCGCGGAAGCCGACATGGGTCCAGGCATCGTTGCCGCCCCAAGCCCGCATCCAACCCCGCTGAGTGGTTTGTCAAACCCCGCTGAGTGGTTACTTGCGCGAACCCCGGCGGGATCCCATTGTGACGGATTGCTCCTCCATTCCGTCCCTGCCGCCAGTGTCGCGGGGCATCCTTCCCGCGATGGCGGGAAAGCCTCCCCCGACCGCTCGGCCCGTCGTTACCCCGAGGAGTCGCTATCGACTGAACGGATACCGAATCAACCAGCGGCCCCTCCGGGGACGCACGGCATGCTCCGCGTGCACGGCGAGCCCGGGCGAGCGTTCTTCCAGCAGGCTCACTCCAAGGAAGGAGGCAATGTGGACAAGAATTTTGCAATTGGAACCGTCGCGGTTGCCGTCGCGCTGCTGGTTCTCGGCTACGTCGAGAGCGCGGTGGGCGTCGGAGAAGCGGCCACTCTCGACCTCGCGGGCATCCTCGGCCTCCTCTTCGCCGGAGCATTCTACACACTTGTCCTTGGCTGGAGGGGCGTGGGCAACGCCCAGGACGGCTTCAAGGGAGGAGCCGTGCTCGGCGCCGTGATGAGTTTGATGAGCAATGGCATCATGAGCGGCGACGCGGTGATGGCACTCGTGGTTGCGGCGGTTGTGACGGGTATAGTCGGTGCCGTGCTGGGTGTTCTCGCGGCCAGAGGAAGCTCCGGCTGATCTCGATCCCTTAGGACCACGGCGGCCGCGGGCCCGCAGGGGCCGCGGATACGCTTCGGGCCGCGGCCGCCGATCCAACCTCACCATCGCACATCGGTCCCGGACCGTCCCCCCTTCCCGGTCGTTCCGGTCAATCGGCTTGCTTCGACGACTTTCCCCGGGGTAGCGTGCGCTCCCCCACCAAGCCCCGGCCCGCCGCTCCTCGAAGACAGGAATCCCAGGATGTATGGCGCTTCCCGCGTTTTGCTCGTCGCCGTGGCCGCGTCTTCCACCGTGGCGCTTGCGGGCTGCGGCCCGGCCTCCCAGACATCACCGGCGGCAACGGACTCCAACGGGCCCTCGCATCCCGGAGTCGACTCCGTGTTCGGCGATCTGGACCGGGACGGCCCGGGGGCCGCGGTCGGAGTCCTGCTCGGGGGCGAGGTCGTGCATCGCGCGGGGTACGGCATCGCGCACCTCGACCACGGCGTCCCCATCACGCCCGGGACGGTGTTCGACATCGCCTCCATCTCCAAGCAGTTCGGGGCCATGGCGGCTCTCCTCCTCGAAGCCGACGGCAGGTTGGACCTGGACCAGGACGTGCGCGCCTACGTCCCCGAGCTGCCCGACTTCGGGGTCCGGATCACGCCCCGGCATCTCATCCACCACACCAGCGGGATTCGCGACTGGGTGCACGTCATGTCGCTGGCCGGGCTGGAGAGGAGCGACGTTATCTCCTTCCACAGGATCCTGCGCATGCTCTTCGAGCAGCAGGCGGTCAACTTCGATCCGGGCACCGAATACGCCTACTCCAACACGGGCTACAACCTGCTCGCCAAGGTGGTCGAGGCGCGATCGGGGATGAGCTTCCGCGAGTTCACCCGGCGGCGGATCTTCGAGCCGCTCGGGATGAGGCGCACGCATTTCTCGGACGATCATCTGGAGGTGGTGCCAGGACGGGCCGAGTCCTATGCACCGGGTGGCGACGCGGGCTTCGTGCGCCAGCCCAACCAGCTGACCGCGCTGGCTTCGAGCTCGCTCAACACCACCATCGACGACTTCATCCTGTGGATGCGCAACTACGAGACCGGCGAGGTCGGAGGCGAAGAAGTGGTCGGAACGATGCGCGAGCGGGGCGTACTCAACGACGGCGCAACGCTGGCCTACGCGCACGGCCTCACCGTGGGCGAATATCGAGGATTGCCCAACTTCGGCCACGGCGGCTCGTGGGCCGGATACCGCACCAACTTCGTACGATTCCCGGAACAGGATCTGTCGATCGCCGTGTTCTGCAACGTGTCCGACTGCGATCCCGCCGGGCGCGCGCGGCGGGTGGCGGAGGTCTTCGCCGGAGAGGCGATGGGCCCGGAACCCGAGCCGGTGGGGACGGCCGACATCACGGACGCGCCGCCAGCCATGCCGACGGAAGCCCAACTCCGCGGGTACGCCGGACGCTACCGGAGCCCCGAGCTCGACATGACCTACGAGATCGTCGTCGACGGCCGCGGCCTGGTCGCCCGCCACTGGCGCACCGGCCCATCGGTCCTGGCGCCCGCGGGCCAGGATGCCTTCCACGGCAACCCGCGCCTCTTCCCGGAGCTGCGTTTCAGGAGGAACGGGTCCGGCCGCGTGGTGGCGTTCACCGTCACGGGCGGGCGGGTGCGCGACTTGGTCTTCGAGCGTGTGGGAGGTTAGCTACGACAGCCCCCCGTCCACCAGCAGGCTCTCGCCCGTGACGTAGGACGACGCGTCGGAGATCAGGAAGGCCACCGCCTCGGCCACCTCTCGGGTGCGGGCGGGGCGGCCCGCGGGGATGGTGGCGCGCGCGGCCTCGTCGACCGGGTAGCTGTCGACGTAGCCGGGCAACACGTCGTTCATGCGGATGCCGTCGGCGGCGTGGCGCGCGGCGTACATGCGGGTGAAGGCGCCCAGCCCCGCCCGGATGGCCGACGAGATCGGGAAGGCCGCCGTCGGGCGCTTCGCCCCGAAGGTGGAGATGTTCACGATGGAGCCCCCGCCTCCGGCCTTCAGGATGGGCGTCACCAGGCGGCTCATGCGCACCACGTTGAGGAGCAGCAGGTCGAGGCCGTCGTGCCACGCGCGGTCGTCCAGGCCGAGCAGGTCGCCGCGCTCGGCGTGCCCGGTGTTGTTGACCACCCCGTCCAGCCGCCCGAAGCGGTCGAGCGCGCCTTCCACCAGGCGGGCCAAGTCGTCCGGCTCGGTGACCGAACCCCGGATGCCCCACCCCCCCAACCGCCCCGCCAGCTCGCGCGCCTCCGCCGACCGCGACATGAGCGCCACCCGGTAGCCGCGCCCGGCGAGCAGTTCGGCGCACGCCGCCCCCATCCCGCGTCCCGCCGCGGTGACCAAGGCAACGGGGGCGCCGGTGGAACCGCCGGACGCGCTCACGGGACCCTCACCCGCGAGAAGGCTCGCCCGACCCGCCCCCGGCCGCGTAGGCGAGGGCGGTGGGCGGGCGGGCGACCCGCGCCTGGGGAACATGCCCCCACCGCGCCGCCCACCGGCGACCCGGGTGAACGCGCGCATCCTCCGCCGGGTAGGAGCGTACCGGTGACCAGATCCGCACCCCGCCGATCACAACCGGACCGAACGTTGCGCAGACTTCTCCTCGCACTCGGCATCAACGCGGCCGCGCTCTGGGCGGCGGCGGAGCTGGTCGCGGGCATCCAGCTCGGCGACCGGTTCGAGGAGGTCGTCGTGGTCGCGGCCGTCTTCGGGCTGGTCAACGCCCTCATCAAACCCGTGGTGAAGTTCTTCTCCCTTCCCATCATCCTCCTCACCCTCGGGCTCTTCACCCTCGTCATCAACGCCGGCATGCTCATACTCGCCGACTGGTTGGCGGACGGGCTGGTCGTGGCCGGCTTCACATCGGCTCTCCTGGGCAGCGTGATCATCTCGTTCGTGAGCGTGGTGCTGGGGTCCATTCTGGACGTGAAGGGGAAGCGGGACTAGCCGGTATGGGGCTGCCCGTCAGCCCCGCGGGAGCGCATGGTGTCACTTGCAACCTTGGTGTAGTATCACTCGCGATGCCAATGTAGTATCACCCTGCGATGCGCGGGGGGTCGGGGCCGAGCCGTCGCCGGGGCCCGCTCGGCTTCGGATGCGACGAACATCCTGGTCACGGCACGACCGGATAGTACCACGCTCGCTGAATCAACCCGTCGCGCACGTGGTAGACGGCGAGCGAGGCCTGGGACCGCTCCTCTCCGTCCGGGGCCGTCCAGGATGCCCGTTCGCGCACCGCCACGAAGTCGCCGGTCACCACCGCCTCCTCGATCTCCGATCGCACCGTGGGCTGGGCCTCGAAGTAGGTCGCCATGTAGTCGCGCAGCATCTCCCGGCCCCGCACCTCGACCGAAGCGATGCTCCCCCGCACGTTCACCCACTCCACGGCGGGCGACACCCACGACAGCAGATCCTCGGCGTCGTGCCGGTTGAAGGCGTCCACATGCCCCCGCACCACCGCCAGCGGCCCGACCACCTCCGCGTCGCTCGCCGCGTCCGAGGGTCCGGAGCATGAGGCGACGGCCCATCCCGTGCCGACGGCCGCGCCGACGGCCAACAGCATCCTGCCCATCATTTCACTCCTCCGCAAGCACCATCTTCGCCAGCGTCTCCAGATCCCGCACTTCCAGATCGGGCCGGGCGTTCACGGGCATCGTAGCCCCCGATCCGCCATGGGGGGAGACCCGGTTCACATGCACCGCGGCAAATCCGAGCCGCTTTGCCGGGGCGATGTCGTGGAAGAGGCTCTGCGCGACGTGCAGAATGGAATCGATGGGCAGGCCGAGGCGCTCGAGCGCCAGCTCGAAGTTGCGAGCGGCCGGCTTGTAGCCGCCGACCTGCTGAGCCGTGACGACCTCGTCGAATTCGACCCCCAGGCGGCGCTCCGAGAAGGCGAACAGATCGTCGTCCACGTTGGAGATCACCGCCAGCCGATAGCGTGCCGCGAGGACTCGCAGCGCGGGCACGGTGTCGTCGAACGGAGCCCAGCGGGCGATCGACTCCGGAAGCGAAGCCCGTTCCTCGGGGCTGGGCGCGAACCCCAAGTCGCGGCCGAACTCGTCCACCACCCGGGAGAGGACATCCCGGTAGGTGCGGTAGGGACCGGTCTGGATGGTCGACTCGTAGCGCGCGAAACGCTCCAGGATCTCCGCGGGAGGAAGTTCCCGGCCATGCGCGGCCAGCACGCGCTGGACGGCCCGCAAAATCCCGCTCTCCCAGTCGATGAGCGTGCCGTAGCAGTCGAAGGTCAGGACCTCGAAGGAGGAGAGTTTCATCGCTTGCACGGGTCTATTTCCTTCTCCGCGCGCGCCGCTGTCGCGAGCGGGCCACCGCCTCCCCCACCAGCGGTCCGGCCAGCCCGCCGATGGTGCCTCCCAGCACCATCATGAATCCCAGCGGACCGAGGGTGCGGACCAGCCCCACCCCCGAGCCGATCGCCTGGTAGACGCTCGCGAGCCCGAAGGCGAGCGCGCCCGCCACGAACCCGATCAGGGTGCGTCGCACGATAGGGTTCATCGCCCCTCTCCCGTTCCGTTGTCACGGCCGGCCACGTTGCCCACGGCGGCCTCGCCGGCCAGCCCGCGCGTCTCCAGCAGATGGCGCGCGGTCGCTCGGTATTCCGCATCGGTCATGGTTCCCGGGGCCTCGTACGGCATCGCCAGGCGCAGGTATCGGGTCAACGTCTCCTCGTCGCCGCGCGACGCCAGGGTCGCCCGGGTGATCTCGGCCCCGACCTGGCCCTCCACATCATGGCAGAAGGCGCAGCGTTGGGCGTAGACGAGGGCGCCGTCGACCTCGCGACCATCGCTCCGGCCGACCACCAGCGCGGTGGTGGCGGCCGCGCCCCCAATCAGGACGAGCGCCACCACCGCTCGCGTCCGGCCCTTCACTCAGCTCACCTCCACCGGATGCGGAAGCGCCAGGTTGAGGAGGTAGCCCTTCCGGTTCCACACGCCTTCCGTGGGCTGGGTGTTGCCCGCCGCGTCGGTGGCGCGGGTGCGCAGCGTGTAGGCGCCGGGCGCCGCCCGCCACTCGAACTCGAAGCGCGTCCAAGCGTAGCGCAGGCGAGGGCCCATCAGGCGCGCGGGCGCCCAGCTGGCGCCATCGTCCGCACTCCATTCCACCGACTCGACCGGGCCATCGTTGGAGTGGGCGAAGCCGCGCAGCCGGGTTCTCCCCGCCGGGACCGTCGCCGGCCAGGGAAGGGCCAGCGCGCTCTTCACCGGCAGCGCCGCCACGGGAGCGCCGTCGGCCGGCGCGTACCGCTCGGCCGGCCAGTCCGGGCCGATCAGGACGTAGGAGCTGGTGTTCGCGCCCACCCAAATCGGCTCGGTGGAGACCTGGATCTCCCCGACCCACTTGATGCTGTTGCTCCCCGCCCAGCCGGGCACCACCCCGCGCACGGGGAATCCGTGGTCGGGAGGCAGCGGCTCGCCGTTCATCGACAGGGCGAGCAGGGTGTCCGGATCCATCGCCTTGTCCACCGGCATCGGCCGGCTGAAGCCCCCGTCGTCGAGGCCCACGAGGTTCACCGCCACGGCATCGCCGCGAAGTCCCGCGGCCTGAAGAACGGAAGAAAGCGACGGTCCCGACCATGCCGCGCATCCGACCGCCCCCGTGCCCCACTGCGTGCCCTCGGCCGCCCGTCCCAGCACGCGGGCGTGGAAGCCGCGCCAGTTGCCGGCGCATTCCAGGTACGCGATCACCGACTGGCTGGGCAGCGCGCGCAGGTCGTCGACGCCGAGCTCGATGCTCCGCTCGATGCCGTCGCCGGTGACGCGCAGCCGGTAGTCGTCCGTCCCGATCGCCGGGGTCGGGGCGTGGTTGCGCACGAAGAAGAGATCGTTGGGGGTGATGAGCCCGTCCAGCAGCTCGATCCGGCTCTCAAGGTTGGTGGCGTGCCGGATGAAGGGACCGGAGTCCTTGATCCACGCCGTGTCCAGTTCGGGATCCACGGCGCCGGTGTCGGAGCGGCAGCCCGGGAGGAAGGCGGATGCCCCGCCCGCGGCCACGAGCGCCGCGAACCGGCGGCGGGAGAGCAAGCCGCTCGGCAAGCCGGAGACCTGCCTCCCCCGCCCCTGTCCCCCGCTCACGACACGATCTCGATTTTGAGTTCGGTGGAGAACTCGACGCACCCGACGAGGGTCCGGTAGACCGGGCAGTACGGATGATGGATCTCGTGCGCCCGCCGCGCGCGATCCTCCTTTCCCGCCTCCATGCGCAGGTGGTAGCGCACGTGGACGGTGCGAATCACGAGGACGCCGTCCTCCTTGTCGATGCCTCCCTCGACCTCGGAGGTCAGGCGATCCCGCCCCGCCGGTATCCCGCGCGCCTCCAGCGCGCCGCCAAGGGTTCCCGTCAGTCAGCCGCCGGCCGCCGCCACGATGTAGTCGAGGGTGGTGGCCACCGGCGTTTCGGGCTCGACGCCGTAATGGCTGGCGATCTCGCCGTGCACTCCGAACAGGACGGGGTCGGGAGTGGCCGGCAGATGGGCATGCCGCAGCGGGCCCGCCTTGCGCTCGATGCGGACTCGGGAGGTGTAGACCACGGTTTGTCTCCTTTCTGAAGGCTTGTGGCGGCTGTGTGCCCGCAGTGGCGTCTGGCGGGCGGCGGGC
>JAAXGM010000111.1:999-4100 GCA_012267435.1 Gemmatimonadota bacterium | reverse complement strand
GCGGGCGCTGCCGGGTCGGGTGGTGAACGCGGCTACACCGCGACCGCGCGGGACCCGAGCTCCTCCATGGCGGCGTCGACCGCGCCGGCGGTGTCGACCGCGCATCCGCTCGCTCCGAGGGCATCGCCCACGGCGCGGATGGTGCGCCGCAGCAGGTCCGGGCGGGTGGTCACGTAGCCCATGTGCCCCACGCGGAAGTACCGGTCGGCCATGGCGGGATGCAGTCCCGCCGCGACGATCACGCCCCGCCGGGCGATGCGGCCCACCAAGGAGGCGTCCACCCCTTGCGGATACCGGACCGCGCTCAGGGTGTTCGCGCAGTGGGCGTCGCTGGCGGGAACCGCGCCGAGCCCCATGTGCGCCCAGGCCGCCCGCATCGCCCGGCCGGCGCGCGCATGGCGCTCGATGCGCGCATCCACGCCCTCGAGCCCGTCCAGCCGATCGGAGAGGATCTCACCCAGCGCCACCTCGGCCGCAACCACCAGGTTGGTCGCCGGGGTGGCGAAGTAGCTCATCCGGCCCGCCTCGTGGGTCTGCATGATGGGCAGCCATACGTTCCAGTCGAGGTACAGGGGACAGGGTGTGCGGCGCGTCCGGCTCGCCTCCATCGCGCGCGGGCCGGCGACGAACAGCGCGAGCCCGGGCGGGAGCCCCATGGCCTTCTGCGAGGCGGTGAAGTAGACATCGGCGCCCCATGCGGACATCTCGAAGGCCTCCGCCCCGGTGGCGCACACGCCGTCGAAGACGGAGAGCACGCCGCGCGAGCGCGCAAGCGCCGCCAAGCCGGCCGGATCGACGAGCACGCCGGTCGAGGTATCGACGTGGGTCGCGAACAGGACCTTCGCCGCGCAGGCGTCCAAGGCGGCCGCCACCTCCTCCGGCTCCGGCCGCTCGCCCGGCGGGCTGACGACCGTGTGGACCTTGACCCCGCGATGCTCCAGCACCAGCCGCATTCGGTCGGCGAAGTAGCCGGTGTCCACGAGCAGGGCTTCGTCGCCCGGGTCGAGCAGGTTCACCGCCGCCATGTCCATCGCCAGCGTCCCGCTGCCCGCGACCATGAACGGCTGCGCGCCCTCCCCGGCTCGCCACACTTCGCGCATCCGGCCGAGCGAGGCGCCGAACGCCTTCACCACGAAGGGTTGGCCGTGGCCGGGAGGCGGCCTCGAAAAGGCGCGCAGTACCTCCGGAGAGACCTCGATGGGTCCGGGGATCATCAGCAGGGGGCGTTCGCTCATGGCACCTGGCAAACGGTTGAAGTCTGGGGAGCGCGGCACCGGTAATCGCTCTCGCCCGGTGCCGAAGCTAACCAATTCGGCGGAGCGCCGGAAAGCCGCCCTGCATCCCCGATCTTTCTGTTCGTCCCCGCGCTTCCCATTATGCCCGGCGGACGTCCTCCACCATGCAGCGGAGAAACCCCATGGCCCAGAACCCCGGCCGCACCCCGGCGGAATCCTCCGAATTCGATCAGCTCGAGCTTCCGGACCGCTCGGCGCGCGGACTGCTCCGGCACTTCGGACCGGGGATCATCCTGATGATGACCGGGATCGGCACCAGCCATCTGGTCACCGCCCCGACAGCGGGGGGGCGGTTCGCGTACGCGCTGCTCTGGTGCCTTCCGGTGGCCTACATCTTCAAGTACTACGGCTTCGAGATGGCCTTCCGCTTCACCAACGCGACCGGCAAGAGCCTGATCGAGGCCTACGCCACGGCGCGCGGAAAGTGGCCGCTCTGGTACGTGCTGGTGACCACGCTGATCCAGTGCGCGATCGGGCAGGCGGGCAGGCTGATCGCGGCGGCCGCGGTCGTCTACTACGTGACCTCCGAGGTGCTCGGCTGGCCCGTCACCCTCACCGGGGCGGCGGTGGGGCTGGGGGTGGTGTCGGTGGGCATCCTGCTCATGGGACGCTACAAGGCCGTGGAGAACTCGGCCAAGGTCCTCGCGGCCATCATGGTGGTGTCCACGCTCGCGGTCTACTTCTACCAGCCCGCGCCCCTTTCCGAGATGGGCGCCTTCTTCCTGGTCGAGATCCCCGACGGCTCCTGGCTGGTCATCGCCGCCTTCCTCGGCCTGCTCCCCACCGGCATGGACGTGTCGCTGCAGGCGTCCGAGTGGGGAAAGGCCAAGAAGGCGGGAATGAGCAAAATCCGCGACCGCATGGAGGAGCTGGGGATCGCGCGCTCCTTCAACCCCTTCTCGCCGCGCCTGCGCGATCTGACCGTCCACACCGACCGCCTCCCCGCGCACGCGCGGGAGTACTGCCGGCGCTGGTTCCAGATCGGTCTCTGGGACTTCCGCCTGGGGCATGTGGTGTCGTTCGTGATGGCCGCCGTGTTCATGCTGCTCGCGGCGGTGTGGCTCCACCCCAGCGCGGTGGAGGGCCAGGCGGTGATGGGCGAGATCGCGGGCATCTTCACGAACTCGGTGGGCCCGGGAATGATGGGCTTGTTCATGTTCGGCGCCTTCGCGGCCACCTTCTCGACCGCCTTCAACTACTTCGACGGCTGGCCGCGCATCGTGGGGGCGTGCTGCCGCAACATCTTCCGCGGCACCGCGCGCACGGCGGGAATCGACAGGAAGCACAAAGGCTGGTACTCGGAGTACAACCTCTACCGCGCCACCATGATCTACTCCCTGATCGGCTCGGTGGCCGTGATCGCGGGGCTGCCGCGGCCGGTGTTCCTGGTGCTCGTCGCCTCGGCGCTGGCCTTCTTCATCGCCCCGGTCATCTTCTTCCTCAACCTCCACTACTGCCTGGTCGTGATCCCGAAGGAGGACCGCGCCTTCCACCCCTCCGCCTTCGCCCGCTGGTTCGGCTGGTTCAGCCTGATCGTCTTCACGGCGATGAGCGTGCTGCTGGCGTGACATGACAAAACGGCAAATGCGGGGCATCGCGAAGGAGGCGGAGCGGGAAGCCCGCTTTCGCCCGACGCTGATCAAGGTCCTCCTGGTCCAGGTGGTCGCCCTGATTCTGCTCTGGCTCCTGCAGGCCACCTACCACGGCTAGCGACCCGCCCATGCATCCCGTCAACTGGCTGATCGTTGTCGCGTACGTCGCCTACGTGCTGGTCGACGGCGTCCGGCGGGCGCGCGGCACCACGGA
>JAAXGM010000111.1:771-986 GCA_012267435.1 Gemmatimonadota bacterium | reverse complement strand
GGAGCCGGGGTCTTCACCGCGTACGAGTATCTGGAGCGCCGTTTCGGGCCGCGCACGCGCGCGCTGACCGCCTTCCTCTTCCTGCTGTCGCGCGGGATGTCGTGCGGGGTGATCATCGCGGCGCCGGCGGTCGTCTTCTCGGCGGTGTTCGGGTGGCCGCTCCTCTGGTGCGTCGCGCTGATCGGCGTTCCGACCGTCGCGTACACGATGCTGGG
>JAAXGM010000111.1:0-702 GCA_012267435.1 Gemmatimonadota bacterium | reverse complement strand
ATGCCGGTCTCGCCGGGCGAGGCGCTGCACATCGCGGGCGCGACGGGCCGCCTGAGGGTCTTCGACTTCTCGTTCACCATCAGCGAGACCTACACCTTCTGGTCGGGGCTGATCGGCGGCACCTTTCTGATGCTGTCCTATTTCGGCACCGACCAGTCCCAGGTGCAGCGCTACCTGGCCGCGAAATCGATCGGTGCCGCGCGCACCTCGCTCCTGATGAGCGCGTACTGGAAGATCCCGCTGCAGGCGCTCGTGCTCCTGGTCGGCGTGATGGTGTTCGTCTACTACCAGTTCCGCCCCGCCCCGCTGCTGTACAACCCGGCCCACGAGAACGCGGTGGTGGAGGCGCGGGGGACGGAGTACGCCGCGCTCCAAGGCCGCTACGGGGAGGCGCTTGCGCTGAGGGAGAACGCCGCGCGGCGCGCGGCGGGACTGGCCGCCACCGCGGACCGGGATGCCACCGGCCAAGCCGCCCTCGACGAATTCCTGGGCCGCGAAGCGACCGTCCAGGAGATCCGCGCCGAGGCGCTCGCCATGGCCGAGGAGGTCACCGGCGAGGCCTCCCGCGACGTCAACTACATCATCCCCCGCTTCGTCCTCGGCGAGCTGCCGATCGGGCTCGCGGGCCTCTTCATCGCGGCGATCATCGCGGCCGCCATGTCGAGCATCTCATCGGAGCTGAACTCCCTTTCGACCACCAGC
>JAAXGM010000110.1 GCA_012267435.1 Gemmatimonadota bacterium | reverse complement strand
GCCGAAGTAGTGATCCCGGGGATGATCGACGCCCACGCCCACATGGCCCTCGACCGCTCCAGCCGAGCGCGCATTCCGGGCCCGGTCACCGCCGAGTGGAAGGCGGTGGAGCATGTGAACCTGGAGGATCCCATGATCCAGGTGGCGCTCTCCGGGGGCGTGACCTCGCTGATCACGCGTTCGGGGAGCGGCATCATCTCCAGTGGGCAGTCGGTGGCGCTGAAGATGAAGAGCACTCCGGGGCCGGAGATGATCTTCAAGCCCTACGTGGATCTGAAGATGGCCGTGCGTCCGCTCATCAACCTGCGTCCCGGCGAAGCGCCGCAGACCGTGATGGGGTGGTACGCCACCGCCGACGACTACTTCCGGCGCGCGCAGGCGTACGTGGAGCGGCAAGACGCGCACGCGGCCGGCGAGGGTCCGGCTCCCGAGCGCGACGAGCGCCTGGAGGCCTTCGCGGCCGTGCTTCGGGGCGAGGTGATGGTGCACGCGCACTCGCACTATCCCAGCGAGGTGATGATGGTGTTCCGCCTGGCACGCAAGTACGACTTCTTCGACCGGCTGGCGCTGGCGCACGCGGAGGAGGTGTTCCCGATCACGGAACTGGTCGCCGGGACGGAGATCGTGCCGGTGATCGGGCCCATGATGATCGTCCAGTACTACAACGATCCGGAGCCCCTCAATCTGCTGGAGGAGCTGCTGAACGCGGGCGTGTACGCCAGCATCCAGACCGACATGTCCAACCAGCACTTCAAGGACTTCCGCGAGTACGGGGCGTTCCTGGCGCGCCACGGCCTCACCGACCGGCAGGCGCTCGAGGTGATGACCATCAACGGGGCGCGGGCGATGATGCTCCAGGACCGGGTGGGGAGCGTGGAGGCGGGCAAGGACGCGGACCTGGTGCTGCTCGACGGGCACTTCCTGGATCTGACTGCCGACCGGGTGGAGCGGGTGTTCGTGGATGGGGAACTGGAGTACGAGCGCGGCCGGGTGCTGCAGCCTGAACGGCCGCGCGGCGTGGGGCCCTTCAGCGCGGTGGACGGCGCGATCACCGCCGACGACGAAACTTTCGCCATCACCGGGGCGCACGTGTTCACCGTGAGCGGCGGGGCGATCGAGAACGCGACCCTGGTGGTCGAGGGCGGCCGGTTCACCCGGGTGGAGGCCGGAGCGGCCCCGCCGGCGGGCATACCGGTCATGGATGTGGGGGGGCGGGTGGTCATGCCCGGTACCGTGATCGCGCGCGCCTTCGCCAACGACTGGATCGGCGACCTCAAGTGGCAGGTGCAGAACGACGAGATCACCGCGCCGGTGGTGCCGGAGATGAACGCCCTGTACGCCGTCGACCCGTGGTTCCCGTCGTACCGCGTGAACACGACCATCGGGGTGACCGCGATCCACGTCACGCCGGGGACGCGCAATCTGGCCGGCGGCAACGGGGTGGTGGTGAAGACGCCGGGCATCGACTTCGAGAAGATGGTGCGGCGCGAGCCGGCCAGCATGGTGTTCGCGCTCACGGCCGCGACGCTGCGGGAATGGACGGACGCATCGGGAGCGCCGCTGACGCTCGAAAGCGCCTCGGCGATGATCCGCGAGACCTTGGACGCGGCGAAAGCCTACGCGGAGGCGGGCGAGACACGGGAGTACGACGCGCGCATGGAGGCGCTGCTGCCGCTGCTCCGGCGGGAGGTGCCGGCCATGATCCACGCGGACCGGGTGGCCGAGATCGAGGAGGCGATGGGCATCGCGGCGGACTACGGCCTGCGGCTGGTGGTCACCGGCGGGGTGGAGGCGCACCGTCTGGCGGACCGGCTGGCGGCGGCCGATGTGGGCGTCATCCTGGGCAACTCGGGGAGCTACGCTTCCGACATCCGCGGGGGTGGGGAGGGCTGGAGCGTGGAGGGGCCCGCCATCCTGAACCGGGCGGGCGTGAAGGTGGCGTTCTACGGTCCGGGGGCGTCGCGGCGGGCCTCGCCCATCGGGCGACTGGGAGGCGAACCCATCCTCAACTCGGCGTGGGCCTTCCGCAACGGGGTTCCCGAAGTGGACGCCTTGCGGATGGCGACGCTCAACGCCGCCGAGCTGCTCGACATGGACGACCGCATCGGCAGCATCGAGCCGGGCAAGGACGCCGACTTCGTCATCCTGGAGGGGCACCCGTTCGATTACCGCGTGGTGCCGGGGTGGGTGTTCGTGGACGGCAGGCTGGAGGCGGGCGGGGTGCGGTAAGTCGCTTGACCGCGACCGAGTGTTGTGCAATGTTATGACACATGTGTCGGATATCGGTGCAGGCCATCCTGCCGCGACCGTCCGGATGCACGCTCCATGCGTCGCCCGGACGAGCCGCGAAGGCGTTTCAACCGAAACGCGCAAACCCTTGGTCCCGCGAGTGCCATGTCCCGCATCCACTTCGTCGTGAAGGAGACCGTCAAGATGGCGTACCAGGCCCAGGCGCGCCGGGAGGGCAAATCGCTGGGGGAGTGGCTGCGCGAGGCCGCCGACGAGAAGCTGGCGACAGCGCGCCCGCGCAAGTTCACGGTTGAGGAACTCCGGGAGTTCGCGGCCAAGTGCGACGCACTTCACCCGCCCGGCGCGCGGGAGTTGGACTGGCCGGAAATCAAGAAGATTCTCGTTGAGACGCGTTATCCGGACTACGACATCGCATGATCTTCGTCGACGCCAACGTCTTCATGTATTTCGTGGGTGCCGA
>JAAXGM010000109.1:16914-18424 GCA_012267435.1 Gemmatimonadota bacterium | reverse complement strand
GAGGGGCGGACAAGGGCGGAAGCCGCCGCGGGCGGAGCCTGGACTGCGAGATGAGGCAAAGGCGCCGTGGTATGTTGCCCGGAAGGGAAGTTTGACTCGGAACTGGCGGGAAGCGGGCCCGAAAACCGGTGATCCGCCCGAAGTCGGCCTTCCATAGTTATGGCGCCCGCGGGTGCGATGTTCCCGGTCGGCCGCGCCCCCGTTGACCCTCGCCCGTTCCCGCGAATAAAATTGGAACCGTTGACTCCTCCGCGCGGCGTCGTGATTCGAGAGGCCGGCGGAGGCTCGTCTTTTGGGCCGCCGACCTCTTCCATCCAGCCCGGAGTCTCCCGGATCTCATGACCCTGCCAGCCCTCGCCATGTCTCCAACCCCCTCGCGCGCCGCCGTCGGACTCGACGCCCACGGCCTGGCTCCCGCGGGAAACATCCACTGGAATCTCTCGCCCGCGCAGCTCTACGAGGCCGCTCTTGCCCGGGGCGAGGGCCATCTCGTGAACATGGGTCCCTTCGCCGCGGTCACCGTCCCGCACACGGGTCGCTCGCCCAACGACCGCTTCACCGTCGAGGAGCCCTCCACGGCCGACCAGATCGACTGGGGCTCCATCAACCGCCCCATGAGCGAGGCGCACTACCGGGCCCTCAGGGCCGACATCATCGAGTACCTGAACCCGCGCGAAGTCTTCGTGCGCGACGCCCACTGCGGAGCGGACCCGGCGCATCGGATCTCGGTTCGCGTGGTGAGCCCGAGCGCCTGGCACACGCTCTTCGTCCACAACATGTTCCTGCGCCCGTCCGCCGACGAGCTGGCCGCAATCCGTCCCGACTTCGTCGTGCTGCACGCGCCCCTGCTCCAGGCCAACCCGGCGCGCCACGGCACTCGCGGCGGCACCGCCGTGGTCGTGAATCTGGCCGAGCGGACCGTGCTGGTGGCCGGCACGCGCTACGCGGGCGAGATCAAGAAATCCATCTTCTCGTCGATGAACTTCTTCCTGCCCGGCAAGGGCGCGCTGCCCATGCACTGCTCGGCGAACATCGGCGGGGATGGTGACACCGCGCTCTTCTTCGGGCTCTCGGGGACCGGCAAGACCACGCTTTCCGCGGACCCCGCGCGCCGCCTGATCGGCGACGACGAACACGGCTGGAGCGACGACGGCATCTTCAACTTCGAGGGTGGATGCTACGCGAAGGTGATCCGGCTCTCCCCGGAGAACGAGCCCGAGATCCACCGCACCACGCGCATGTTCGGGACCATCCTCGAGAACGTGGTCTTCGACGAGGACACGCGCGAGGTGGACCTGGACGACGACACGCTCACCGAGAACACGCGCGCCTCCTATCCCATCCACTACATTCCCGGGGCTGTGTCGGACGGCCGGGGCGGCCACCCCACGAACATCTTCTTCCTCACCGCCGACGCCTTCGGCGTGCTGCCGCCCATCGCGCGCCTGACCCCGGAGCAGGCGATGTACCACTTCCTGTCGGGATACACCGCCAAGGTGGCGGGGACGGA
>JAAXGM010000109.1:8512-16854 GCA_012267435.1 Gemmatimonadota bacterium | reverse complement strand
CCGATGCACCCGAGCGTCTACGCCCGCATCCTGGGAGAGAAGCTGCGCGGCCACGGCTCGCGGGTGTGGCTGGTGAACACCGGCTGGACGGGCGGCGGGTTCGGCGCGGGCAGGCGCATGGACCTTCAGCAAACGCGCGCGATGATCCGCGCGGCGCTCGACGGGTCGCTGGACGGCGTGCCGACGCGGAACGACCCGGTCTTCGGGCTGGCCGTGCCCCGGGAAGTCGAGGACGTGCCCGCGCGTGTTCTGACCCCGCGCTCCACCTGGGCCGACCCGGAGGCCTACGACCGCGCCGCCGGCCGCCTCGCGGCCATGTTCCGGGACAACTTCTCGCGTTTCGCCGATGCCGCTCCGGAGGAGGTGCGGGCGGCGGGACCCGAATAGCATCGAGATACCGCGAGCCGAACTCGCGCCGAAATCCAGAATCCGGAGGCGGCGCCGGGACAGGGAGCCGATATGGCGAAGAAACACTGGCTGATGAAGACCGAGCCGGGCGTCTACTCCATCGACGACTTGGAGCGGGACGGCCAGACCTGGTGGGAGGGCGTCCGCAACTACGGGGCGCGCAACAACATGCAGGCCATGCGCGTGGGCGACGAGGTGCTCTTCTACCACAGCATGGCCAGGCCGCCCGGAGTCGCGGGGCTCGCCCGGGTGTGCAAGGAGGCCTATCCGGACCATTTCGCCTTCGATCCCAACGAGCACTACTACGACCCGAAGTCCGACCCGGCGAAGCCCCGCTGGTACATGGTCGACGTGGAGTTCGTGGAGAAGTTCCCCGGGGTGGTGTCGCTGAAGGACATCCGCCAGGTGTCGGCCTTGAGCGAAATGGTGCTGGTGAAAAACTCGCGTCTCTCGGTCCAGCCGGTGCGCGAGGAGGAATTCGAGATCATCCGCGCGATGGGCCGCGGCGAGGGCTGAGCGCACCGGTAGACTCCCGGCATGTCCTCCCGGAACGCGCCCGCCCTGATTCGCGATCCGATCTGGGGTTCCATCCGGCTCGACGCCACCGCCACCCGCATCACGGACGCCCCCGCGTTCCAGCGGCTGCGCTACATCCGCCAGCTCGGTCTGGCCCACCTGGTCTACCCGGGCGCCACCCACACCCGTTTCGCCCACGCGCTCGGCGTGTATCACCTGGTGGGCACCGCCCTGAGGAGCCTGAGGAAGCGGGAATCCCTCCCCGACCACGTGTGGAGGGGGGCCGAGCTGGTACCGTACGCGGGACTCCTGCACGACATCGGCCACTACCCCTTCTCGCACGCCCTCGACGACCTGCGCGGCGACGATCATCCGGGCGACCACGAGGAGGTCGCGGCGCACTTCCTGGAGTCGCCCGGTGTGCGGGAGGCGCTGGCCGGCTTGGGACCCGGGGCCGCCGCGGAGATCGGCTCGCTCATCCGCGGAGAGAGCACCGCCCCGTTGCGCGGCCTGGTGCACGGCAGCCTCGACATGGACAAGATGGACTACCTCAAGCGGGACGCGCGCTCCTGCGGAGTGCCCTACGGAGAAGTGGACGTCGAGCGCCTCCTGCAGGGCCTCGCCATTCTTCAGGATCCGGAGAGCGGCGCGTTCGAGGTGGGGGTGGGCGAGAAGGCGGTCAGCGCGCTGGAGTCCCTGCTGTTCGCCAAGTACCAGATGTTCCGCAACGTGTACTGGCACCACGCGGTGCGCGCGGGCACGGTGTTCTGCGCGCGCATCGTCAACGACGCGGTGGCCGCGGGGCTGGTCGGGGGGCGTGAGGTGGCGGGCCCGACGGACGACGAACTCCTGCACCTGATCGGCCGCCGCGCGCAGACCCGCGGCGGGCCCGTCGCCGATCGCATCCGCCGCCGCTGGCTCCCGGCCCTGAGGGGGCGGCGTCTCCCCAAGCGCGCCGCCGAGCTCACCGCCGCCGACCTGGGCGACCGGAGCCTCCCCCCTTGGATCGAGGCCCCGGGTCCCGAACGCCGCCGGCTTGAGGACCAGCTCGCCGAGGCCCTCTCCCTGGAGCCCGGCGAGGTGGTGATCGACTTCCCCTGCAAGCCCGCCATGTTCCAGCTGGACCTCCTGGTGCGCCGTCGCAGCGGGCGTGCCGAGAGGCTCGGCAAGACCGGCATCCCCGGCGTCATCGACCTCCCCAAGGTGTCCCGCGAGCTCTACCGCACCTCCCGGGTGCTGCGCGTCTTCACCTTCGAAAAGAGATCTGTCGCCCCCGACGAGGTCATCGATCTGATTACGGAAACGAACGGGGATTCCACCGGGGAACACGTAGGATCCACGCCGCCGCCGGCCGCCCCTTAAACACCTTCCGGCGTCAGTATCCGGCTGGTCCGGACAGGAGGTGCCGGCATCCCGTCCGTCCGCCCCGGGAATCGAACCGAAGCATGGGCGGATCCACCGGTCGGGCTCATGTATCGCCCAGCCCTCCGAGCGTAAGGAACCCGGTTGGCGATGGGGTTTAGGATGCGTGGCACCCTCTCCCGGTGTTCTGGACAATTCTGAATCTTTTACTATTCTTAAGGGCTACGGATCTTACGCCTCGCGCTTGGGTATGCGGGGCCGACACGAATGCGATGACAAGAGCGCCGACAGGTCGCCGGGGCTGATAAGGAGACCGGTTTCAGAATGCCCGCTACGCTGCGAAAGAAAGTGGTTCGTCGAAAGAAGGTGGTTCGTCGACGGAAGAAGCGCTCGACCAGCCTGCTCGTCGGTTTTGACACCGGCGTGGAGGAGCAGAGTGCGCTCGACCAGTACCTGCGCGACGTCAGCCGGCACGAACTGATCACCCCGGCGCAGGAAAAGGAACTGGGAGCCCGGGCTCGGCTCGGCGACGAGGACGCGGTGCAGGAGCTGGCGCGCGCCAACCTGCGGTTCGTCATCAGCGTGGCCAAGAAGTATCAGAATCGGGGGGTATCGCTGACGGACCTGATCCAGGAGGGCAACGTCGGCCTGGTGACGGCGGCCCGGAAGTTCGATCCCGATCAGGGCGTGAAGTTCATCAGCTACGCGGTGTGGTGGATTCGTCAGGCCATCCTGGCCTCCTTGGCCAACCAGGGCCGCTCGGTGCGCGTTCCCCTGAACCGGGCCTCCGACCTCGCGCGCATCTTCCGCGAGAAGGAGCGCCTGCGGCAGGAGCGCGGCCGCGAGCCCTCTCCGGAGGAGCTGTCCAAGGCCACCCGGCTCACCCCCGAGCTCATCGAGTCGCTCCAAACCCTGAACGCGGCGGAAATCCGCCTCGACGCCCCCATCGGCGACAGCGAGGACTCGCAGCTCGTGGAGCGGTTCCTGACGGAGGAGGCCACCGAGCCCGAGCTGGGGGTGGAAGCGCGGTTGCTGGCCGAATCGGTCAACGTGGCGCTGACCACGCTCGAGGCCCGCGACGCCAAGGTGCTGCGCCTCTATTTCGGCCTGCAGGGCGAGCGGGAGCACACCTTGGAGGAGATCGGCAACATGCTGGGGGTCACGCGCGAGCGCATCCGCCAGCTGCGCGACCGGGCGCTCCGCCGCCTGCGGGACGGCGAGAAGGGATCCGCGCTGGAATCCTTCGCCGCGTGACCTCCGGGGTGCGGCTCGGTCTCGCACCCTTCCTCCCCCGCCGGGGGTACCCGTTCCCAACGCCACGCGTCCGGGCTCACCCTATTGCCGGCTTGTGACCTCCATCGGCCGGGTGCACGAGGTGTTGGGCGGCGTCTACCGGGTCCGGCTCGACAGTGGCGGTTCGGTCGACTCCTCGCTCCGCGGACGCCTCAAGGCCAAGCCCTGGAAGGGAGGCCGCGTGGTCATCGGCGACCGCGTCAGGGTGGCGCTGAACGGCGACGACGCCACCGTCGAGGAGGTACTCCCGCGCACGACCGTCTTCCTGCGCCGGGGGGCGTATGGGCGGACGGCGAAGGTGATGGCGGCCAACCTCGACCGGGTCGTCGTGGTCATGTCCGCGCGCGACCCGGACCTCAGCCTGGGTTATCTGGACCGCATCCTCGCCGTGTGCGAAGCCAACGCGCTTCCCTGCACGCTGGCGATCAACAAGCAGGACCTCCCGGGAGCGCGAGCGGCCTCGGAACCGGTGCGCGAACTCTATCGTCGGATCGGTTACGAAGTCGTCCTCGCCAGCGCCGAATCGGGCCTCGGCCTCGAGCGGCTGCGCTCGGTCGCCGTGCGCGGCATCTGTGCCTTGGTGGGCCCCTCCGGGACGGGCAAGTCCAGCCTTCTGAACCGGCTCGACCCGTCGCTCGGCCTGCGCGTCGGCGAGCTCAGCCGCAAGACCGGTACCGGCCGGCACACCACCGTGACCAGCCGGCTGCTTCGGCTTTCCGACGGCACCCTGGTCGCGGACACGCCGGGGTTCGGGGACGTCGGCCTTTGGGGCGTCCCGGCGGGACGACTTGACCGATGTTTCCCGGAGATCCGGGCACGGGGGGAAAGCTGCCGATTCCGGGGATGCGGCCATCTGCGCGAACCCGACTGCGCCGTTCGCGAGAACGTCCGTTCGGGCGGGATCGCACGGAGCCGCTACACGCACTACCAGGCACTCCTGGAGGGGACCGATTGAATGCGCCGGAGCGGGGAGCGTTGGCAATGGCGGCCGGATGCGAGGCGCCGCGGACGGCGGCGATCGCCTCCGGGGTGGACGCGATGGTAGACGAGAACCGGTTTCGGGATGTGATGAGTCGCCTGGCAACCGGGGTTGCCCTGGTCACCGGCCGGCTCGACGGTTCGGTGCACGGGCTGACGGTCAACGCCGTCAGTTCGGTCTCGCTGAACCCGCCCCTGGTGCTGGTGTGTCTCGACCGGAGCGGCAACTCGCACGATCCCATCATCGCTTCGGGCGCGTTCGCGGTCAGCGTGCTGACGAGCGATCAGGAGGAGATGGCCCATCGCTTCGCGCGCGGAACCCACCGCGAGCGGTTCGCCGGGGTCGCGTTTCGCGACGGCGGGTCCGGGAGCCCGGTGCTGCCGGAAGCGCTCGCTTGGCTGGACTGCGCGATCCGGGCCGTGCATCCCGCGGGCGACCATTCCATCGTGGTGGGTGAAGTGCTGGCGTGCGGGGCCGGAGAAGGCGACCCGCTGGTGTTCTTCCGGGGCGAATACGGGCGATGACCGGCATGGGCACGACGATCCGCCGGACGCATCTGGCGGCGTTTCTGATCGGCGGGGTGATGGGCGTCATCGCCGAGATGGCCGCCGGGCTGATCCTCTACGAGGGGTCCGGGCTGCTGCGGGCGACCACCGTCGTCCTCACCACCGAGGCCGCGGCCGCTGGGGCGGGGCTGCTCTTCGCCACCCGCGTGCCCGCGGACGAGATCTCCGGGCACCTGCGACGACACCTGCACCTCACGCTGGTGTCGCTGGGGCTCGCCGGCATCCTCACCTCGCTGTGGGGCTATTTCGGTGGCCTGTCGGACGTGTGGAACGGAGGCGGGCAGGCGGCCGCGCTGGCCCTGCTGGCGGCGCTTCCGCTGTACACGGCGGGATCGGTGCTCGGACTGATGTGCCGGGCGGGGAGCCGTGACGCGGAGGGGGGAACCGTGGCCGGGGGAGGGCCCGCGCTGCTGGGCGCCGCGACCGGATTCCTGATCTACGGGCTCTTCCTGGTTCCCCGTCTCGACCCCCCGGTGCTGGTGCTGCTGTGCATGGCCGCGGTGTCGGGCGCCGCCCTGCTGGTTGGGTCCGCCGTGACGCGCGCGGCGGATTTGGCCCATCGGGAGCAGGACGGAGTGGATCCTGACGCGGCGGCCGGGGAAGAAGATGCGGCGGTGCCCGAGGCGGTTCAGATGTCGCACGAGCCGGACGCGTCCACCGAGCCGATGGCGCGCGCCGAATTGGAGGAACTGGAGACACCCGGTCCCGCGAAGACGCCGGACCGACCTCAACCACTCGAACCAGCGGGAAACCCGGAGTCATGACAGAGACAAGGGACGGCAGACACGGAAGATGCACCGGCAACACGCGCGCGTTGGCCTTCGCCTTGCTCGCGGCGATCGCCCTGGCGGCATGCGCTCCCCAGGGCGGCGGCGGGCGCCTGAACGTGCGCACGCTGGAGGTTCGGGCCACCAGCGCGGACAGCATGGTCTTCGAGGGCGCCGCCGTCGATTCCACCTGGACCATTCCCGGGGACGACGCCCGGCGGCTGACCCGCTCGCTGGTGCTGGAGCCCGGCGACCAGTCGGAGACCCCGAACCCCCTCGTGGATGTCGCCCTGCGCGCCCTGGTCACGGGCTACCAGTTTCTCCCGCCGGGCGAACTCCCGGACGACATCGAGAGCACCGAAGACACCGCCAATGGGCTCCTGGAGATATCCCTGCAGCAGGGAATCAACTTCCGGGCGATCGTGGTCACCAACTACAACCGAGGCGAGGACCTCGCGTGGCGCGGCCAAGCCAGCTTCGGGGACCGCATGGTGTGGATCGACAGCCGGGTTTTGCCGGCGGACACCGTCAGGCTCGCTCTGGACGGAGACTACGAGGATGTGCGCGATGGTGCGGGCGGGCAGCAGGCCGTCCTGCGCGCGCAGGGCACCCTCTCCGTGGCCACGGCCGGCGAATATGCCGTCGAGTTGACGGAGCGCGTCGAGATCATGGAAGTATCGGCCGAGGGCGTGGCGCGGATGATGGACGGGGTGAGGGCGGATCGGGAGCCGTAGCCCTACGGGCCGCGGACAAAACTAAGTCCGGTTAGTCGGACTAATCCCGCAGCAGCAGCAGATTCCCCGTTTCGTCGACCTGCGCGCGCCACCCGGACGGAATCCAGGTGGTCGAGCTGTACTCCAGGACGAGGCCCGGGCCCGGTAGCACGTGTCCGGCCCGGAGGTCGCGGCGCCACCAGCAGGCGGCGTCGCGGGTGTGGCCGCCGGCGTGCACTCGGGCGGTGCGGGCGGGCGGGGTCGCCTCGGCGGCGGGCTCGAGCGCGGGCGGGTCCAGGGACAGGCCCGGGGCCCGAGCCACGACCCGCAGCGTCACCGCCTCGACGCGGGCGTCGTCCTGGCGGTGGCCGTACCGCCGCGCGTGGGCCTGGTGGAATCGCTCCACCCAGCCGTCCGCGCGCACCGGGAGCTCGTAGCTCTGACCGAGGTAGCGGGCGTCCACCCAGCGCTCCGCGGCGAGTGACGCGCGGCCATGGCCCTCCGCGGCCATGCGGGTGGTCGCGGTCTCCTCGAGCTCGGCGAACGCCTCGCCGAGCTGGGCGTCGCGGGCGGCGTCATCGTGGGCGACGAGCACCGTGCGCGAGACCTCCTTGGTGACCGGCGCGGCCAGCATGCCGTAGGCGGACAGGAGTCCCGGATCGGGCGGGATCATCGCGCCGGCGGCGCCCAGGCGCTCGCTCAGCTCGGCCACGTGGAGGCCCCCCGCACCCCCGAACGCGACCACCACGAAGGCGGCCGGGTCGTGGCCGCGCTCCACCGAGATGACGCGCAGCGCCCGCTCCATCGAGCTGTTGACGACGGCCAGGATGCCGGCCGCCGCGTCCTCCATGGTGGATCCCAGACGGCCGGCGAGCTCCGCCAGGGGTTTCTCCACGGCGGCCCGGTCGAGGGTCGCGCCGCCCCCCAGGAAGCCGTCCGCGGGCAGGCGGCCCAACCACACGTGGGCGTCGGTGACGGTCAGCCCCCCACCCCCGCGACCGTAGCAGATCGGTCCCGGCACCGCGCCCGCGCTCTCGGGACCCACCCGGAGGGCGCCGCCGGGGTCCACCCGGGCGAGGGAGCCGCCGCCGGCCCCGACGGTGTGGATATCGATCACCGGGATGGCGGCCGGCTGCCCTCCGATTGCGAATTCCCGGGTCCGCAACGGCCGTCCCGGGCAGAGCGACACGTCGGTGGAGGTGCCCCCCATGTCGAACGTGACGATGTCCCGGAATCCGGCCCGCCGCGCCCAGGCGAGCGCTCCCACCACCCCGCCCGCCGGCCCCGACAGGACGGTGTGGACCGGCTCCTCGCGCGCCCGCGCGACCGGCAGCGCCCCGCCGTTCGACCCCATGATGCGGATCGCGCGCGCACCCGCCTCCTCCTCCAGCCGTCCCAAGTAGCCGGAAACCACCGGCGCGATGTACGCGTTCACCGCCGTGGTCGAGGTGCGTTCGTATTCGCGGTACTCGGGAAGGATCTCCGAGGAGACCGACACCAGGTGGCCCGCCGCCCGCAGCCGTTCCGCCACGGCGGCCTCGTGCGCCGGGTCGGCGTAGGCGTGCAGCAGCGCCACCGCCCACGCCTCCGCCTCGCGACCGGCGAGCGCCTCGACCTCCTCCGGATCGAGAGGCTCGATCTCCTCCCCCCGCGGCCCAAGCCGGCCCCGAATGCCCACCCGGTCGGCGCGCGCCACCAGCGGCGGCGGCCGGTGTCCGGCCAGGGCGTAGAGCTGCGG
>JAAXGM010000109.1:0-8428 GCA_012267435.1 Gemmatimonadota bacterium | reverse complement strand
CCCGTCCATCAACCGCCGCACCCCCTCCAGCACCGCCTCCGAGGGGTCCGCCGGAGTGGAGGGCACCTTCAGGGTGGAAACCCGCCCGCCGCGGTGGAGCACGAAGTCGGTGAAGGTCCCGCCCGTGTCCACCGCCAGCACCGGGAGGCCGGGCAGCCGGTCCGGAGCCATCTGCCCACGGGACGCGTCGCCAACCGACGGCCCAGTCTGCCCGTCCAAGGTGTTGCTAGGCATCGGCGGGCGCGTCAGGTTCGGTCGCATGAATCCTGGCCTCTCCTTCGAGCGCTTCCGCGACCTCGCCCGGGACAGCCGTCTGGTGCCGGTGTGGGCGGAGCTGCTCTTCGATGTGGACACGGCGGTCACCGCCTACGCGCGGCTTGTGCGTCCGCCCTGGGGCTTCCTGCTGGAATCGGTGGTGGGAGGCGAGCGCTGGGCGCGCTACAGCTTCCTGGGGACGGATCCGGCGGCGGTCTGGCGCCTCCACGGCGGCGGGGCCACGTGGTGGACGCGTGACGGCGGATGGCGGCCGGTCGACGACGACGCCCCCCTCGCCGACCTTTCCCGGCGGCTGGAGGCGTACCAGCCGGCCGATGTCCCGGAACTCCCCCGCTTCTGGGGCGGCGCCGTCGGGTATCTGGGATACGACGTGGTGCGCCAACTGGAGCGGCTGCCCGACGCCCCTCGGGACGATCTCGACATCCCCGACGCGGTGTTCATGTTCACCGACGTCGTGCTCGCCATCGACAACCTTCTGGGGCGGGCGAACGTCATCGCCGCCGTCCCGGTCGAGCCGGGGATCGGGGAGGAGGAGATGCGCACCCGCTACCAGCGCGGGCTCCGGAAGGTCGCCGCCGTCATCCACTCCCTGCGCACGGCTCCCGCGCCTCCGTCCATGGAGCTGCTTCCCGAACCCGCCTCCGACCCCGATTTCGAAAGCAGCATGAGCCGGGAGGAGTTCGAGGGCGCCGTGCGGAAGATCCGCGACTACATCTTCGCCGGCGACGCTTTCCAGGTGGTGCTCAGCCAGCGGCTCGAGATGTCGCTCGCGGGGTCGCCCTTCGAGCTCTACCGGGTGCTGCGCACCCTCAACCCGTCGCCCTACCTGTACTTCGTCGAGCTGGACGGCGTGACCCTGGTGGGCAGCTCCCCGGAGCTGCTGGTGCGGGTGGAGGACGGCGTCGTCACCGTGCGCCCCATCGCCGGGACGCGCCCGCGGGGCGCCACCCCCGAGGAGGACGCCCGCCTGGCCGCCGAGCTGGCCGCGGACGAGAAGGAGCTGGCTGAACACCGCATGCTCGTGGACTTGGGACGCAACGACGTGGGCCGGGTGGCGCGCTCCGGCACCGTGCGGGTCTCGGAGCTGATGGCGATCGAGCGCTACTCGCACGTCATGCACATCGTCAGCCGCGTGGAGGGAGACCTCCGGGAAGGGCTCACGGCTCTGGACGCGCTCCTGGCAGGCTTCCCCGCGGGCACGCTTTCGGGAGCGCCCAAGGTGCGCGCCATGGAGATCATCGACGAACTGGAACCCGTGCGCCGGGGGCCCTACGCCGGAGCCGTCGGCTATCTGGCCTACGGGGGCCGGACGATGGACACCGCCATCGCCATCCGCACGCTGCTGGCCACGCGGGGGAGGGCCTACGTGCAGGCGGGGGCCGGAGTGGTGGCGGACTCCGATCCCGCCGCCGAATACGAGGAGACCCTCAACAAGGCGCGGGCCCTGCTCAGGGCGGGAACGATGATCTCCGGAGCCGATTCGGCGGGCTGAGCCGTTTCCCGCACCTGTCCGGCGCGCGCCCATCGCGATGGGGCCAAACCGGATTCGAGCGCGCACGAAGCGCCCGCTCAGGACGCGAAGGCGCCGCTCCCCAGCTCCTCCAGCAGCGCGGCGAGGGCGACGATGCCCTTGTCGAAGTTCTCCAGCGGAAACCACTCGTCCGGAGCATGCATGTTGGCCCCCGGGAGCGCGAACCCCAGAAGCAGCACGGGAGCCTCGAGGATGCGCTCGAACTCGCCCACGATGGGGATCGAGCCTCCCTCCCCGGTGAGCACCGGCCGGCGGCCGAACGAGTGCGCCAGCGCCCGGCTGGCGGCGTCGATCAATCCTCCCGACACCTGTCCACGCCAAGGCATCCCGCCGTGCAGCTCCTCGATCTCGACCCGGACTTCCGCGGGCGCCACCCGCGCGATGTGGTCCCGGAGCAGCTCCGCCACCCGCGCCGGATCCTGGTCGGGCACCAGCCGGAAGCTGACCTTGGCCATGGAGTGGGCCGGGAGCACCGTCTTGGCGCCCTCGCCGGTATAGCCGGAGAGGAGGCCGTTCACCTCGCAGGTGGGTCGGATCCAGAGGCGCTCCAGCGTCGAGTACCCCGCCTCGCCCGACAGCGCGGCCACGCCCACGCCCTCGCGGAACTCCTCGTCGTCGAACGGTAGCGCGCGAATCTCGGCGCGGGTCTCGTCGCCCCAGTCCACGACGTCGTCGTAGAACCCGGGGATGGCGATGCGCCCGCCGTCGTCGTGCAGCGTCCCCAGGATGCGGGCAAGCGCCATCGCCGGGTTGACCACCCCGCCTCCGTAGCTGCCCGAATGCAGATCGCCGGCGGGCCCGTGCACGGTGATCTCGAAGTAGGCCAGACCGCGGAGCGAGAAGAGCACCGAGGGCAGGCCGGGCGCGAACATCGCGGAATCGGAGATCACCACCACGTCGCACGCCAGCCGCTCGGCGTGCGCCTCCACGAACGGGATGAGGTTGGGCGAACCGATCTCCTCCTCCCCCTCGGCCAGCACGATCAGGTTGACCGGCAGCCGGCCGTCGGCGGCGAGCAGCGACTCCGCGGCCTTCACGTGCAGGAAGAGCTGCCCCTTGTCGTCGGCGGATCCGCGCGCGTAGATGCGCCCGTCGCGCACGTCCGGCTCGAAGGCCGGAGCCGTCCACAGGTCGAGGGGCTCGACCGGCTGCACGTCGTAGTGGCCGTACACAAGGACCGTGGGGGCGTCCGCTCCGGCCCCACGCCACTCGCCGAGCACCACCGGGTGGCGCGGCGTCTCCAGGATCTCGGCTTCAAGACCGATGTCCCGCATGCGGTCGCGCAGCCAGCGGGCGGCGTGCCGCGTGTCTCCGTTGTGTTCCGACCTGGCGCTGATGGAGGGAATGCGCAGGAAGTCGAGGAGCTCCTCCAGAAACCGGTCCAGGTTGGCGGCGGTGAATTGCTCCGCGGGCGTCACATCCACCCCCGGATGCCCCAGCGGTAGGTCCAGGACATGAGCGCGGCAAGCACGACCGCGCCGATCATCCCTCCCGCGCTGAGCGCCACGGGATCGTCGAATTCGAGGATGCCCACGCCCAGCATGCCTCCGATGACCGCGCCGAAGGCCCCGAAGACCGCCAGCAGCCAGGTGTGGCCCGCGCTCTCCTCGGGTCGCTTCACCACCACCCTCATCATCAGCCCGATGAAGGCGCCGAGAACGATCCACACACCGACGCCGATCCAGTTTTCCATGGCGTTATCCCGAATCTCGTTGAGGCAGCTGGCCGAGCGGCGCAAATCTACCCGCGCGCGGAACGGTAAGCCACCCCCGGAGATCCGCCGCGTCGGGCGCCGGGAATCCGTGCGCGGGCGGCTCGGCCGCGCCGGCGCCGACCTACCCCTTCCCCATTCGCCGCTTCAGCTCCGCCAGTCGATCCTCCAAGTGCTCCTCCGCGGAGGGTCCGTTGTCGAACTCCCGGTCGAACGCGGCGGCGGCTTCGGCCTCGAACTCGGTGCCCGCGACCTTCTCGCCCATGCGGTCGAAATCGCGGAAGAGCTCGTCGGCCCCGCCCAGGGTATCGCGCGCCTCCGTCCGCCCCGCGGTGGCGCCGAGGGAATCGCTCTTCCGACGGGCGACCTTGATCTGCTCCAGCATCTCCTCCAGGTCGCTCCGGCACACCGTGAGCTCGCGCAGAATCGCCCCCGCCTTGCCGGCCAGCACCTGTGCGCGCTCCTCGTGCTTCCTGGCGAATTCCTCCGCGACGCGCACCGTCTCCTCATCGCCGATGCGCTCGGCCTGCCGCTGGCGCCGGCGACAGACTTCGGCTTGCTCCGACTCCCGCCGCGCGCGGGCGCGGGCCGCGGCCAGGTCCTTCTCCAGCTTGCCGACGTAGGCCTTGGCGTCGGTGGCTTCGCGGTACATGCCCGCGAGCAGGCCGTCCACCGCTTCGGGGATCTGGTCGCGGTTGAGCTCGGTCTTGAAGTTGTCGACGGCTTCCCGGAACGCTGCTCGGAGCTTGGAGAACATGTAACGGCCTCGGCTGACGCCGCTCAGTTCAGGTAGGGTTCGATGCGCTGCGCGAAGGAGTTCCGGGCCCGGTGCAGGCGGCTCTTCACGGTGCCCAGGTTCACGCCGGTGATCTCGGCGATCTCGTCGTAGCTCTTGCCGTGGAGCTCACGCAGGCTGAAGACCATCCGGTGATGCTCGGGCAGCTGGGCGACCGTGTCCTCGACGAGCCTCTTCAGGTAGCGCTTGCGATAGAGCCCGTCCGGGGACATGGAGGAATCCTCGAACTGGAGCGGCCGGGGATCGTCCTCCCAGCGGCTGCGCAGCACCTGAAAGAGCACCACGGGGCTGCGTGACCGGTTGCGCAGCTCGTTCTTGGAAAGATTGCTCGCGATCGTGTAGATCCAAGTGGAGAACTTCTTGCTGGTATCGAAGCGCTCCAAGTGCCGGGCGACCCGGATGAAGGCTTCCTGGGTCAGATCCTGCGCGCGGTCGGCGTCTCCCGTCTTGCGGACGATGAAGTGAACGAGGCGCTCGCGGTACCGGTCGAAAAGCTTGGTGAAGGCCCCGCGACGGTCGTTCAGGTGCGACACCACCAATTCCTCGTCGCTCATGCAATCGAGCGGCAGTCTGGAGAGCAGGTCCGGTTCGCGCACGTTCGACTTCGCCATCGGCTTCTCCTTCACACCTCCACCGTAAACCCCGTGCCGCCGACCATCCCGGCGAACCGCGCCAACGGAATGCGCCTCGGACCGATGCGCCGGTCTCCGGGAGCGGGGGTTCCCCACCTCGAAATATGCCCGCTCACCAGGGGTTGCTCAAGTGTGACACGGCATCCCGAGCGATAGTTCAACGGGCCGGGGATCGCGGCCCGGAGCTCACAAGTCCGGTGCCGGGTCCGGGGGACCTCAGACGGGACGCCGTTCCAGCGACAGCAGCGTGCCGCCCTCGGAGATGCCCTCGTAGAGCGCCTTTTCGGGCGCGGGCCGCCGGTCGCGGGAGGCGAGCGCTTCCCGTGCCGCCGCCGCGACTTCGTCGGTGACCAGCTCCTCGATCGCCAGCAGCTCGTCCGGATCGACGCCCCGGGCCTCGAGATACGCTTCGTAGAGGCCCACCGGATCCCTGCGTCCCCACCGCTCGAACAGTTCCGGAGGGATGGTCTCGCGGGCCTCGCGCTCGTCGTGGGTGGCGTGTCCGCCCATGCGGAACGTGGAGGCGACGATGATGGCGGGACCATCGCCGGCCCGGCAGGCGTCCGCGGCCATGCGGGTCACCGCGTACACCTCCAGGATGTTGTTGCCGTCGCAGGTCCAGCCCCGGACGCCGTACATCGCCGGCCACGCCTCCAGGTCTCCGGCGCCGTGCCGCTCGAGCGGAGTGCCGAGCGCCACCTGGTTGTTCTGGATGATGAAGATGGCCGGAAGACGCTGGACGGCGGCCAGGTTCAGCCCCTCGTGGCATTCGCCGGTCCTGGTGGCGCCGTCGCCGATCCAGGTGAGCGCGACGCGCTTCCGGCCCAGGTTGCGGAAGGCCAGCGCCACGCCCGCCATCACGGGCACGTTGGTGCCCATGTGGCTGATGGGCTGGAGGACGCCCTTGGCCAGCGCGCCGATGTGAAGGTCGCGTCCCCCGTTGGGCCCGTCCTCGGTCGCGAGATAGCCGCGGAAGATGTCCGCCACCGGCATCCCCATCATGTGGCACGCCCCGGCGTTGCGGATCATCGGGCTGACGATGTCGCGGGTGGGATCGAGCGCGCGCACGCTGCCGACGGTGACCGCCTCCTCGCCGGTGGCGAGCCACGCCTTGGAAATGACGCCTTGGCGCACCCAGCGCTTGAGCCCGATGTCGTGGAGGCGCGTCGTCAGCAGGTCGCGGTAGAAGGCGAGCAGGTCGTCCTCGGAGAGCTCGGCGACGAGCGCGGCGCGCGAGGGTTCGGCCAGCGTCCGCCCGAACGCGCGCACCAGCTCCGGGTCGGCTTTCCAGTCCCGGTACTCGGGTGGGTCGAAGGCGGGATGGCGTTTCATGGGACGCCGCCCCCGGCCGGTGCGGCGCCCCGGACCGGGCGCACTGATGCAACTGCGGGACGTCGGATCACCGATCTGCCGTGGCTGCGCGATGAACCCGATACGTGCACATGTCCTGCACGACGCGGATGCCGCGGGCGCGTGCCTCGGCCGCTTGCTCGTCGGCGCGGATGTCCTGCTGCAACCAGACCACCGGGCGCTCCGGGCGGGCGGCGGCCTCCGCCAGATGGGTTCCCGCCTCCCCGGACGGCCGGAAGACGACGACCATGTCCACGGGCTCCGCGACCTCCGCGAGCGACTTCCTTGCGGGCTTCCCCAGGATGCGGGTCGCGAACGGGTTGACGGGTAGGACGTCGTATCCCTTGGCGGCCAGGTAGGACGGCACCCGCCGCGCCGCCTTGGTGCGGTCGCGGGACATGCCCACGACCGCGATCGTCCTCACGGAGCGCATGATGTCCAGCAGCTCGGCCGCATCCGGATTGTCCGGATCCGAAGACTCCCGCAGCAGAACATCGAGCGCGGTCAGGTTGGTCATGGATGCGGCATGGGGGAGTGGATCGCGCGCCCGTTCGGCATCGGCCGCTGAGCGCGGCACCGGCGGCAGTCGGGGCGTCACAGGATACGGGATGGGGGCGCGGGGAGCAACGGGGTGGTTTTCGACGGTTGTCAAGTCGGAATGGAAATGTCCGGGGTTTGGGCGAAGTGGAAATGTCCGCCCCCGCGGCTGGGTTCGAGGCTCCGGACGGGAGGGCGTAGGCTCCGTCAGGGGTGCCCGGCGGTTGCTCGCAGTTCGCCGCGTCGCCATCATGCCGGGCGTCCGGGTCTGGACAAGTCCGTCGGTTTGGGGGGATTCTGCGGGAGGTCGCCTCGGTATGGTTGAATACGTTCTGCTCTTCGTCGCGGTCGCGGCCCTGCCCGTGGTCTGGCGCGTGTCGGGCCAACGGACGGCGGCGCGGTATCAACGCGCGCTCGAGCGCCTCGACGCGGAGGTGCGCTCCGGAAGGATCGAGGGGGGCGACACATCGCTGCCTGTCGAGATCGGGACGGTCCGGCAACGCCTCGCGACCGGGTGGATGCCGGTGCGGGGCGCGTCGCCGGAGATCCTCTCGCGCCTCGCGCAATTCCTCCAGACCGCCGTAGTGAAGCCGCTGGTGCAGGCCCTGCACGCCCGCGGCCGCGGCGTCCGCCCCCGCATTCAGCAGGCCCTGGACGCCATCGAGGACATCGAGTTCTACGCGGAGACGCCCGGGCTGGAACGCGCTCCGGTGGATCTGGTGGAGGCGGTGAAGGCCGTGGCCCGCGAGTACCAAAAGGCGTTCAAGGTCGAGGTGAAGCTGGACCTGCCCGGATCGCCGGTGCCGTGTCGAGCGGACCTCGCCGCCCTGCAGGATGCCGTCTATATGATCCTGGCCAACGGTGGACGCCACGGTGGCGGGGAACCGATGGATGTCTCGCTTCGGAACGCCGGCGGCTCGGCGCGGATCGTGGTGCGCGATGCGGGCGAGGGCTTCTCGGATGAGGCGCTGGGGCGAGCCGCGGAGCCCTTCTTCAGCACGGTCCCAGGCGCACTGGGGCTGGGGCTCACCCACGCGCGCCACGTCGTCCAGGCCCACGGCGGGACCCTGGAGGTGCGCAATCGCGGGGGAGGAGGGGAGGTGGTGGTGGAGTTGCCGGTGGGAGAGGGTTGAGTGGCCCTACCGCACGCAGCCGCGCATCTCGTCCACAACGGCGTGCAGCGTGGCGGCGTGGCTGTCGAGGGCCGCCGCGCTTACCTCGCGTAGCAGCTCCTCGGCGCCTTCGGCCATGTAGACGCTGGCGGTGTTCCACCCGCTCCATGTCTCGCCCATGACGGCCTGCATGGGGTAGGCGACTCCAGGCCGCCCCACCCGCCGCCGACCGAAATCCGCCGCCCAACAGGCCCGGCCGTGCCACACCAGCGCGTACGGCATCACCCGCCGGTACGCCCGCACCGCCGCTCCGAGCGCCACGCCGTCCCCCCTCTCGAACGCGTCGCGGGCGTCCTCCACCAGCGTGATCGCCTCCTGGTAGAGGCTGTCAGCCCTGGCGAGGGCGCCGCGGTAGTTCCCGGGCGCCGGCACGTCCTGTGCCGCGAGCGGGCCGCCGGACAGCAGCAGGAGTCCGACCGCCGC
>JAAXGM010000108.1 GCA_012267435.1 Gemmatimonadota bacterium | reverse complement strand
CCCGTCTGCGACCTCCGAGCCCAGCCCGAGCTGCGGCACCGGGTTGCCGGTGATCAGGATCGAGATGAAGATGGCGGGCACCATGTACGCGAAGATGAGCACGCAGTACTGCGCCACCTGCGTGTAGGTGATGCCTTTCATCCCTCCCAGCACGGCGTAGAAGAAGACGATGGCCATGCCGATCGCCACGCCCCACTCGATCGGCACCTCGAGGAAGCGGCTGAAGACGATGCCCACGCCGCGCATCTGCCCGGCCACGTAGGTGAACGAGATGAAGATGGCGCACACCACCGCCACGACCCGCGCCGTTCTCGAATAGTAGCGGTCGCCCACGAAGTCGGGGACGGTGTAGCGCCCGAACTTGCGCAGGTAGGGGGCGAGCAGAAGGGCCAGCAGGACGTAGCCGCCGGTCCACCCCATGAGGTACACCGAGCCGTCGTATCCCAGGAAGGCGATCAGCCCGGCCATCGAGATGAAGGACGCGGCCGACATCCAGTCGGCGGCCGTCGCCATGCCGTTCGCAAGCGGAGGCACGCCCTTGCCCGCCACGTAGAAGTCCCGGGTCGTGTTCGCGCGGGACCACAGCGCGACGCCGATGTAGAGCGCGAAGGAGAGCGCCACCAGGGTGAAGGTCCAGGCCTGAACGTTCACGGAGCAGCTCCCCTCATTCCTCCGGCATCGCCGCGCGCGCCGCTCCCACCGCCGCTCATCACGCGATCACGCCGAGGAAGCCCGCCTCCGCGCCCGCTCATTCCTCGTCTACTCCATACTCGCGGTCCAGGCGGTTCATCAGCCGGACGTAGACGAAGATGAGCGCCAGGAAGGCGTAGATGGCTCCCTGCTGGGCGAACCAGAATCCGACCTTGAAGCCCGTGCCGGGCAGCCGGTGGCCGTTGAGCGCGTCCGCGAACAGGATGCCGCAGCCGAACGACACCAGGAACCAGATCGAGAGCAGGATCGCCAGGTAGCGCAAGTTGGCGGTCCAGTATCCCGGTCGGACGGATGGCGGAGATGGCATCGGCGGCTCCTCGCGCGGAGCGATGAGGTTCAGGAGGTCAAACCCGGACGGCGGTAGAGATCCTCAGACGGACGAGCCGCCTCCCGGAACCTGCGCCGGAGCAGCAGATAGCCGCCCGCGGCGAACGCCACGCCCAGCGCGTTCAGCCAGAAGGGCTGGAACTGCACGGCATCGCCCATGCCGCTCGTGAAGCCGGGAATCTCCACCCGGGTCAGCCCGGCGAGGTACGCCGTGCCGTTGGCCACCGCGTGAGCGAACAGGCAGGGAAGCAGCGATCCCGTCTCGATCAGCAGCCAGGCCAGCAGGACGCCGGCAACGAAGGCGGAGATGAACTGCCAGGGGTTGGTGTGCATCACGGCGAAGAGCAGCGCGGACATCAGGATGGCGCTCCTCTTCGAGTAGTTGCCCAGGAATCCCCTCAGGATGAGGCCCCGGAAGAGCACTTCCTCGGTCACCGGCGCCACGACCACCAGCAGAAGGAAGCTGCTGATCGGGCGCGCTCTCGTGTCCAGGAGCTCCTCGAACGCCTCGGCCAGTCCCGCGGGCGGAGGGAAGACGAGGCGAGTGAGGTTGTCGACCTCGGAGAGGAGGAAGACGGTGCCGAGGATGAGAACGGCGACCAGCAGGAGGGCTCCCGGGGACACCGGGGAAAGCGGACAGACCGCGTTGAATCCGATTCCGCGACGTCGCGCGGCCACGAGGATCACGACACTGAAGGCGAGAAGGTTGGCGACGCCGAGCGTGAGCGGGTGCTGGCTGTAGGTGCCGGGGGTGGGATCCAGCAGCAGCGCCGTCAGCGCCATCCCCGACTGCAGCAGTAGAACCAGCACCACCAGCCCCAGGCCCTGGAGGAACGTGGGAAAGGGGAGGATGGGCCTCGCCCGCTTGGGGGCCGTCCCCTGCTGATTATGCGCGGGCCGTCCCTCCTCCGGGGAGGCCGGACGCTCGGATATGTCGCGGCTGTCGGTCACGGGCGACTACACCCAGCCCCTGCCACGGAAGTCGCGCATGGTCTCGGCCCACTGCTCCATGTGCTCCGGGAGGGAGAAGGAGAGGCGGTTGTAGTCGAGCATGGGCGGGAAGGCGCGGCCGACCAGCAGGCCTGCGTCGCTCATGCGGTTGATGTGGGTGTCCAGATCCCCGCTGATGCGGTGCATCAGGAAATTGCCGTGGGTGGGCAGGTACTCGAGGCCGAGTTCATCCAGGCAGGCCTCGGTGACCTCGCGGGCCTCCCGGTTCACCTCGCGGCTCTTCGCCATCAGTTCCTCGTCGCCGAAGCAGGCGATGCCGGCGGCCAGCGCCAGCTGGTTGGCGCTGCTGTGTATCGCGAAGTCCCGCATGCGCCGGATCGCGTGTGGGTGCGCGATGCCAAAGCCCAGGCGCAGCCCGGCCATCCCGTAGATCTTCGAGAAGGTGCGCACCACGATCACGTTGGGGCGGTCGTGCACCCACTTGAGCGCGGACCAGTACGCGGGGTCTTCCACGTACTCGAAGTACGCCTCGTCCATCAGGAAGAGCACGTGCTCGGGCGCGTCCGCGATCCAGTTGTCGAGTTCGGCGCTGGACGTGATGGTGCCGGTCGGGTTGTTGGGGTTGCAGACGTAAACCATCGCCGGGCGGCCGTCCTTCTCGGACTCCTCGCGCATGCGGTTCAGGTCGTGCTCGTACTTCGAGGTGAGAGGAACGGTCGCCACGTCGTACGGATAGGTGTCGCGATAGTCGTTAACGTCCTCGAAGGTGGGCTCGGCCAGCACCAGCTTGCGGAGCGGCGATGCATAGGCTTGCACGATCATCTGCAGGATCTCGGTGGAACCCGCCCCGAGCACAAGCTGATCGGGCGTGATCCCGTAGTAGGAGCACATCCTGTCGCCGAGTTGCCCGATCAGGTCGCCCGGATAGCGGTTCGCGAGGTCGAGGTTGTCGATGACGGCCTGGCGCGCCGCCGGCGAGAGCCCCAGAGGGTTCTCGTTGGAGTTCATGCGTATGGCGCCGTCGGCTTGGAGCCGGGGCGACCGGGCGGCGCCGGCGAAACGAGGGAAGCCCAAGCCTCCGATCCCCAAGGCTCCGAGGGTGGCGCCGGAACGAATGAAAAGTCTGCGGTCCATCGGGTTCCTCACGGGGAGAGGTGGGGGAAGGCGAAAACCCGGCTGATGATAGACGTGCGCGAAGTGCGGGGCAACGCGCCCCTTGCACGGCGCCGCGGGCTGAATGAACGTTTTCCGGCGCCGTGGCCGCTGACCGGCCGCCGGCGCCGCATGGTGAGGCACAAACCATCGCGGGAACGTTCCCGCGGGGGGCACGGAGACCACGTACCGGAGACATGAGACTACAGGCACCCCCGCGCTTCGTGCTGGCTCGCGAAACCGTCGAGCATGGCCGCCTCGAGCCCGGTGCATTCCTGAGATGGGGCCGGGGCCGCCCGCGGGGCTTCTGGGCGCGAGGCCTGGGATGGCTGGCCCATGTCGGGGAGCTCGACTCCCTGGTGGTTCATTCCGGGTCCGGGCGGCGGGATCGCTTCTTGGAGATCCAGGATCGTGCTGCACGGTTTGCTCGGCGCGAGAACGGGAACGGGTGGCGAGGAGCGGGGCGGGAGCCCGTGCTGCGCTTCTACGGGGGCTTTTCCTTCCGGGACGATCACGTGCCGCGGGATTTCTGGGCCGCGTACCCGCGCGCGCGCTTCGTTCTTCCGGCCTTGGAGCTGGAACATGACGGGGAGGCAGTGCGCCTCACCGCCCAGGAGCTTGTGGCCCCCGGGGAAGACGTCACGACGGTGCGCGGCCAGCTGCGGGCGCGGCTCGACCATGCGCTCAAGGGTGTGGCCCGGGCTGCTCGAAAGGAGGGTCATCGGGCACCGCGTCCCGCCGCCCGACTGCGGTCCGGGCGCCGGAGCTGGCGGCGGGCGGTCGAGGAGATCCTTTCGGCCATCGAGGACGGCCGGATGGAAAAGGCCGTGCTCGCGCGGATTCTCGACGTGTCCACGACGGGCGCCATCGATCCGGTGGACGTGCTCGCGCACCTGCGGCGCGAAAACGCCGATGCCCATGTGTTTCTCTTCGAGCCCGTCGCCGGGTCGCCGATCGTCGGAGCCACACCCGAGGTGCTCGCCCTGGTGCGGGGTGACCGGTTCCGCGCGACCGCCGTGGCCGGTTCGGTGTCCGGCGGCGCGACCGACGGGGAGCAGCGCGCCCTGGCCCGTCAGCTCCTGAGCAGCGCGAAGGATCGGATCGAGCACGCCTTCACCGTGAAGGACATGGTCGCGCGCCTGGAGCCGCTGTGTCGCACGGTGGAAGCCGAGGCCGAACCGCACGTTCTCACGCTGGCCCGCATCCAGCACCTGGAGACGCGCATCAGGGCGGTTCCGCGGCCCGGCGCCTCGGTGCTGGACCTGTTGGCGGCGCTCCACCCGACGCCCGCGGTGTGCGGTCTGCCTCGGGACGCGGCGCTCGACCTGCTCTCCAGGAACGAACCCTTCGAGCGCGGGTGGTACGCGGGCCCGGTGGGGTGGTTCGACACCCGTGGCGACGGGGTCTTCGTGCCGGCGCTGCGCACCGCCGTGGCGCGCTCCACCACTTGGCGGCTCTTCGCCGGTGCGGGGATCGTGCCCGGTTCGGATTCCGACGAGGAGTGGGACGAGACCGGGATCAAGTTCGAGCCGGTGCTGCGCGCGCTGGACGCGGCCGGGGCCCGCGGGATCCGCTGAGCGGCGACGGAAGTTGACCGCTTCCAACCGGAACCTGATGTGGGCCGGCGTCCTGCTGGACGAGCTGGCGCGCGCCGGCGTGCGCGAGGTCGTGCTGGCGCCCGGCTACCGCTCCGCCCCGCTGGTCATGGCCGCCGCCGCGGACGCGCGATTGCGCGTCCTCACCCACTTGGACGAGCGCTCGGCGGCGTTCTTCGCGCTCGGAGTGGGCAAGCGTGCCCGGCGGCCCGCCGCGGTGATCACCACCTCGGGAACCGCGGTCGCCAATCTCCTTCCGGCCGTGGTGGAGGCATCGCACAGCGAGGCGCCCCTCCTGCTGTTGACCGCCGACCGCCCCCACCGGTTGCGGGGCGCGGACGCGAACCAGGCGATCGACCAGACCGGGATATTCGGCGGGCATGTCCGCGACTTCGTGGAGGCCGCGCCGCCCGAGGCGGCGGCGGCGGCGCTCCTCCATCTGCGGGCGCTGGCGGCGCGCGCGGTTGCCTCCTCCCTCGGTCGTCCCGCCGGTCCGGTGCACGTGAACCTGCCCTTCGCCAAGCCTCTGGCGCCCATCCGCGTCCCCGGTGATATTCCGGACGGGTTCGCCGCCGCCCATCCGCTGGCGGTGCGGGGCCGTCCGGAAGCGGCGCCCCTCACGCGCATCGCCGTACGCCGCCCCGCACCGCCCGCCGGTCCCCTGGCCGAGCTTGCCGCGCGAGTACGGGAGGTTGATCGCGGCTTGATCGTGGCCGGCCCCTCGCCCGAGCCGGAGCGCGACGGGCCCGCCGCGAAGCTCCTCGCCGCCGCCACCGGCTATCCGCTTCTTCCCGACGCCCTCTCCGGGGCCCGTTTCGGAGAGGCCGAGGGGGTGCTGCGCATCGGCGGATACGACATCTTCCTGGAGGACGCGCCCACGCGGGAGGCTCTGCGCCCCGAGTTGGTCCTGCGTCTCGGCGCGAGCCCCACCTCCGCGAATCTGCTGTCGCTCCTGGAGGAGGCGGGAGGCGAGCAGTGGGTGATTGACGCCGGGAATCGCTGGAAGGATCACCTCAACGTCGCCAGCGACTACCTGCGCGCCGATGCCCTGGCCTCCGCCGAAGCACTGTGCGCGGCGATGGCGGCCGGGTCCGCGCGCACGGGCGGTGACGCGGCTTCGACGGCGGCGGGACTCGAGCGCTCCGGCGCGGGCAACGAGCCGAAGGAGCGGTGGCCCGCCCTCTGGCGCCGGGCGCGGGAGGCGGCCGCGCGCGCGGTCGCCGAAGCCTCGGAGGGCGAGCTCTTCGAAGGCGCCGTGTGTGCGCAGGTCGTGCGCGCCGCGCCCCCCGGGAGCACCGTCTTCGTCTCGTCGAGCATGCCTGTGCGCGACTTGGACGCCTTCGCCTTCCCCTGCCGGAAGCCGCTTCTGGTTCACGGCAACCGCGGAGTCAGCGGCATCGACGGCATCCTGTCGTCGGCCGCGGGCGTCGCCGCCGGAGGGGAAGGCCCGGTGCTGGCCATCGTCGGCGACTTGGCGTTCATCCACGACATGAACGGGCTCCTGAGCGCGCGCGAGCACGCCGAGGTCATCTTCGTTCTGGTCAACAACGACGGGGGCGGTATCTTCCATTTCCTCCCCATCCGGGACTTCGAACCGGCGTTCACCCGACACTTCGCGACGCCGCACGGGCTGGACTTCGCCAACGCGGCCGCCCTCTACGGGTTGCCGCACGAGCGGGTGCGGACGCGGGCGGAACTCGGTTCTTCGCTTGAGCGGGCGACCGCGCGGGGAGGGAGCGGGATCATCGAGGTGGAAACGGACCGCGAGCGGAACCGGCTTTGCCGCCAGGCGATTTATGAAGCCGTCGACCTGCGCTGAGCGCCATCGCCGGGTTGCCTCGCACCATGCTCCGCGGGATCGCCGCGAGAGGCGCCCGAGCCTGGGCTATTGTGAACGCCTGAGATGGCGTATTGGACGGAGAGCGGGAGAACGCGAGTGAGAGCGGGAGAGCGCGAATGAAACAGCCGGATTGGAAGCGGGTCCGCGAATACGGGGACATCACCTATCACAAGTGCGACGGGGTGGCGCGCATCGCCTTCAACCGTCCCGAAGTGCGCAACGCCTTCCGCCCGGAAACGTTGTTCGAGCTGCAGGAGGCCTTCCGCGACGCGGGGGAGGACATGGAGATCGGGGTCGTCCTCTTCACCGGCAACGGTCCCGCGAAGGACGGCAAGTATGCGTTCTCGTCGGGCGGAGACCAGCGCGTTCGCGGGGATGCCGGGTACGTGGGGGGCGACGGGGTTCCGCGGCTGAACGTGCTCGAGCTGCAGCGCTACATGCGCACGATGCCCAAGCCGGTCATCGCCCTTGTGGCCGGATACGCCATAGGGGGCGGCCACGTGCTGCACGTGGTGTGCGATCTGACGATCGCCGCCGACAACGCGGTCTTCGGCCAGACCGGGCCCGTCGTGGGGAGTTTCGACGGGGGATATGGATCCTCGTATCTGGCTCGCATCGTGGGGCAGAAGAAGGCGCGCGAGATCTGGTACCTTTGCCGCCAATACAATGCCGCCGAGGCGCTGGAGATGGGGCTGGTCAACAAGGTCGTGCCCGTCGAGGAGCTGGAGATGGAGGGCTGGCGCTGGGCGCAGGAGATCCTGGACAAGAGCCCGCTGGCGATCCGCTGCCTGAAGGCCGCCTTCAACGCGGACGTGGACGGCCAGACAGGGCTCCAGGAGTTGGCCGGCAACGCGACCCTGCTCTTCTACATGACGGAACAGGGGCAGGAGGGCAGGAACGCCTATCTGCAGAAGCGCAGGCCGGACTTCCGCAAGTATCCGTGGCTGCCGTAGCCCGCGGGCGAACTCCCCGCGGTCTTCGGGCGCCGATGCATCCGCGGACCGCCGGGCGGACGGCCCGGCCGGGCTGAGGCATGACCGGCGGAGGCACTTCCCGGACGCGGGCCTGGGTGATGGCCTCGAGGCCCCGCACCCTCACCGCCGCCATCGCGCCGGTCGCCGCCGGCACCGGGCTGGCGCACATGCATGGGGGTTTCGCCCTCCTGCCCGCGCTCGCGGCGCTGGTGGCGGCCATGCTCATCCAGGTCGGGACCAACCTGGCCAACGACTACTACGACTACCAGAAGGGCGGAGACGACGAGGGTCGGCTGGGTCCCGTACGCGTCACCCAGGCCGGGCTGATCGAAGGACGGAACGTGCTGCGGGGAGCGTTTCTGGCGTTCGCGCTCTCCACCGGGTTGGGGGTCTTCCTGGCGCTGGTGGCGGGGTGGCCGGTGGTGGTGATCGGCGTGGCGTGCATCGCCTCGGGAATCGCGTACACGGCGGGGCCCTGGCCGCTCGGGTATCACGGGCTGGGCGACCTGTTCGTGTTCGTCTTCTTCGGCCTGGTGGCGGTCGCGGGGACATCCTACGTGCAGGTGCTGGAGTTCCGCCCCGACTCCCTGACCGCCGGCGTCGCCCTGGGAGCCGCCAGCACGGCGATTCTGGTGGTGAACAACCTGCGCGACATGGAGACCGACGCGCGCGCCGGCAAGCGTACCCTGGCGGTGCGCATCGGGCGCCGGTGGACGAAGGTGCAGTACGTCGTGCTGGTTGTGTTGACCGCGGTCGTTCCCCCCGCGGGGATGGCGCTGCACGGCTGGAGCCCTTGGGTTCTGCTCTCCCTGTGCGCGCTGCCGGCGGTGGCGGGGCCGCTGAGATTGGTGCTTACCTACCGCGAGCCGGCCTCGCTCAACCGGGGACTGGCCGGGACCGCGCGCCTCCCGGGGCTCTTCGGGGTCCTGCTCGGCCTCGGGTTCGCGCTCGGCTGAGATGGAGGACGCGGTCGCCAGGGGAGCTCGAGCGCATCCCGGCGGGATCGCTCTCGACGATGGCGGTGCGGGCCTGAGCTACCGCGACCTGGACGCGGCGGCCGACCGCCTGGCCCGGCGTGTGGTGACGGTCGGCGTGAAGCCGGGGGATGTGGTCGCGATGATCGCGTCGGCCGGGCCCGGGGCGGTGGCGGCCATGTACGCGGCGCCGCGGGCGGGGGCGGTGCTCGCCCCGTTCAATCCGGCCTTGGCGCGCGACGAGATGAGGGACGCCTTCGCGCTCGCGCGGCCCGCGGTCGTGTTGTGCGACCCCGCGCACCTGGCGCTGGCGCGCGATGTGGTCGAGGCGGTGGGTGGGGAGGGGAGGGGCCGGGTGTTCTCGCTGGAGAGCCGCGACGCCCCGCCGGGGGACCGGCGGCCCGGCGCCGGGCGTCCCACGCCGGACAACCTCCGCCGGGTGATTCCTTCGGACGGACCCCTGCCCGGGTCGGGCCCCGACGACGTGGTCGCTGTCCTGCGCACTTCGGGCACCGGGGGGAAGGCACGCGCGGTCGCGCTCACCCGCCGAAACTTCCGCGCCAGCTCGCGCGCCGTGCGCGCCCGCCTGGCACTGGGTCCCGACAACGCCTGGTACGCCTCCCTGTCACTCGCCCACATCGGCGGCATGGCGCTGGTCGACCGGGCGCTGGCGGCCGGCAGCCGGGTGGTGACGCGCGGCGAGTGGCGGCTTGAGGTGCTGGTCGAGCTACTCGAGGCTGGCGCCATCAGCCATGTCTCGCTCGTGCCCACCATGCTCGGCCGCCTGCTCGACGCCGGCCTCCCCCACCCGCTCCCCGCCTCGCTGCGATGCGTGCTGGTGGGGGGGGCGGGTGCCCCGCCCGCCCTGTTGGAGCGCGCGCTGGCGGCCGGGCTGCCGCTGGCCCTCACCTACGGCATGACGGAGACCTGCTCGCAGGTGGCGACCGCCCCGCCCGCGTTGGTGCGCGCCAAACCCGGCACCGCGGGCGCCCCCCTCGATGGCGTCGAGGTCCGCATCGCCGCCGACGGCGAGATCGAGGGGCGCGGCGACACGGTGGCGCGCGCGTATCACCGGGCCGGTCCCATCACCGGCCCGGACGGCTGGTACCGCACGGGCGACCTTGGCCGCCTCGACCGCGATGGCCACCTGTGGGTCACTGGCCGCAAGGCGCTCCACATCGTGAGCGGGGGGGTCAACGTCCACCCCGCCGAAGTCGAGCGGGTGCTCGCCGCGCACCCCGCGGTGGCGGAGGCGGCGGTGGTGGGGCTGCCCGACCCCGAGTGGGGAGAACGGGTCGCGGCCGCGATCGTCCCCGCCGTCGCCCGCGAGCCGCGCGTCCAGGCGATCCACCGGCATTGCCGGGAACTGCTCGGTCCAGCGGGCCGCCCGCGCGCTCTCACGGTGCTCGCCGAGCTCCCGCGCAACCCGAACGGCAAGATCGACCGCGCCCGCCTCGCCGCCCGGCTTTCCGGCGGCGATCCCGGGAAGTAGCTTGGGCGGTCCCGACGGCCAGCGCTCACCGACCCGTCCCATCGTTTACCCGCAGCCCCGGCGCCGTTCCGGCAATCGCCGACCCATGAACCTGCTCGACGAATACACGTGGCGCGGCCTGCTCCACGACGCCACCGACGGCGCCGCGCAGGCGTTCGCTTCCGAGTCCCGGGTCGCCTACATCGGCTTCGACCCGACCGCCTCCAGCCTGCACGTCGGCAGCCTGCTGCCCATCATGGGGCTGGTGCATCTGCAGCGCGCGGGACACACTCCGGTCGCGCTTGTCGGCGGAGGTACGGGTCTGATCGGCGATCCGTCCGAGAAGGCGGCGGAGCGGGCGCTGCTGTCAAAGGAGGAGGCGGAGGCCAACGCCGCCGGCATCCACGCCCAGCTCGCACACTTCCTCGACTTCGAGGTGAAGGGGAACCCCGCGCGCATGGCCAACAACCTGGACTGGCTGGGCCGGGTGGGGATGGTCGACTTCCTGCGCGACGTGGGCAAACACTTCTCCGTCAACGCCCTCCTGGGCAAGGACTCGATCCGCAGGCGGGTGGAAGATCCGCGGGCCAGCATCTCGTTCACCGAATTCAGCTACGTGCTGCTGCAGGCCTACGACTTCCTCGAACTGCACGACCGCATGGGGTGCACCGTTCAGATGGGCGGCAGCGATCAGTGGGGGAACATCACCGCCGGCATCGAGCTCATCCGACGCGTACGTGGCGCCCGCGCATACGGGGTCACCTTCCCGCTCCTGACCACCTCCTCGGGCACCAAGTTCGGCAAGACCGAGAGCGGCACGGTGTGGCTGGACCCCGCGCGCACCACGCCCTACCGGTTCTACCAGTTCTGGATGAACACCCCGGACGCGGACGCGGGGGCCTATCTGCGCCTCTTCACCCTGTTCCCGCGGGAGGAGGTCGAGGAGCTGGAGGCATCCTTGGCGGCTGAGCCGCATCGACGCCTCGCGCAGAAGGCACTGGCCGCCGACGTCACCCGCCGTCTCCACGGGGACGACGGACTGAGCCGCGCGCGCAGGGCGAGCGAGGTGCTGTTCGGCGGCGAAGTCGAAGGGCTCGACGCCGCCGAGGTCGCGGACATCTTCGCGGACGTGCCGTCAAGCGAAGTAGCCCGCGGCGCACTGAAAGGCGAGGGGCTCGCGCTGGTCGACCTCCTGTCCCGGACCGGGCTCGCCGTCTCCAAGAGCGATGCCCGGCGCGGAATCGCCGGTGGCGGGATCTACCTCAACAACCGGCGCGTGACGGATGTGGGCGGACGCGTAGCCATGCGTGATGCGCTGGCGGGCGAGTTCGCGGTGCTGCGGCGCGGGAAGAAGCGGTATCACCTCGTCCGCGTCATTGACCGTTGAGCGCGGCCCGTGACCGCCGTGTCCGGCCGACGCCGGCCGGCCGGGGCGCTCGGCGCTAGACGATCTCCACGTCGTAGCAGATCCGCCAGTTGCTCATCGCCTCCGGGTCGGGCGGTCCCTCGTCACCCGGCTGATGACGGCCCACCCAGGATTCCACCGGGCCCGGGAATTCGCGTGAGTAGCGTTCCAGCTCGTCGTCGGCCGAAAACCTGTCGGTCTCGACACCGCGGAGCTCGATACGCAGCGAGTCGCCCGCCTCGCCGTCATACATGACCTTGTTCAGGTGGTCAAGCTTGTTCCAGCGGCGATGGTCTGAAATGGAATAGTGGCCCTCCTCGGGAAACCGACGGTCCTGCGTGCTGTCTCCGCTGGTGACTTTGGTCCAGAAAACGAACTCGCCCTTGTTCTTATACCAGGGTTCGAGCTTGTCGAGTACCTGCAGCCAGCGAAGCGTGACCCTGATGTTCATTCGGTTTCCCCCGTTGATCCTGCGGTGGTGGTCGGGACGGGCACGGATGCGACGGACGACAGTAACTCCGGGTTCGGCTCCAATTCAACCCTTGACCCCTTCGCGGGGGTTCTGCATCGTGGGCTTTCCCTTCCGACTTCTCCCCACCCGGATCGTTTACGCATGGACTCCAATGGCAATCCCAAAGTCGGCGTGATCATGGGCTCGAAGAGCGACTGGCCCGTGATGACGCACGCCGCGGCCACCCTCGAGTCGCTCGGCGTTCCCCACGAAGTGCGCGTCATGTCCGCCCACCGGACCCCGGACGTGGTGCTCGACTACTCGCGCGCGGCCGAGGAGCGCGGACTGGGCGTGATCATCGCGGCGGCCGGCGGCGCCGCGCACCTTGCGGGGGTAGTGGCGTCAAGCACGGCTCTTCCCGTGCTGGGCGTGCCCATGAGTTCGGCGCTGGACGGCCTCGATTCGCTCCTCTCCACGGTCCAGATGCCGGGGGGCGTGCCGGTTGCGACGCTGGCCATCGGCAAGGCCGGAGCCGTGAACGCGGCGATCCTGGCCGCGCAGATCCTCGGGGTCGCGGACGCCGGGTTCCGGGACGCGGTCAAGGCGGACCGGCGGGCCCGCCGCGAGGTGGTGCTGGCCACCTCCGACCCGCGTGCCTGAGGGCGCGCGGCTCCGTCTTCCCGTATCGTCCGGAGGGGCCGCATGCTGAACGAGATCAGGCAGAAGATCGAAGACGAGATCGAGGCGCTTTCCCGGGAACTGCAGTTCGAGCTTCCCGTGCGCATTCGCAAAGCCGTCGAGCTCGGAGATCTGCGCGAGAACTCGGAGTACAAGTCGGCGCTGGAGCGGCAGCAGTTCGTGAACGCGCGCATCGGACACCTGACCCGGCGCGTGGCCGAGCTGTCGCAGATCGACGTGGACGGAATGCCCGCGGACAGGGTGGGTTTCGGTTCGCGGGTTACGGTCCGTGATT
>JAAXGM010000107.1:700-4301 GCA_012267435.1 Gemmatimonadota bacterium | reverse complement strand
TTCCAGCCCCGCGCGGACTCGCCCTCGACCTCGACGATTCGATCCCCCGCGCGGATGCCCGCCCGCTCCCCCGGGGTGCCCGGCAGGGCGCTCATCACCGTGATCCATTCTCCCTGGCGCACGATTTCCAGCCCGACTCCGGCGTACTCCCCCTCGGTGCTGATGCGGAGGTTGGACCATTCGTAGGCGCTCAGGAACTCCGTGTTGGGATCGTCGAGTTCGTCGATGACGGCGTCGATGGCGGTGCCGTAGAGCGCATTCGACTCGATCGGGTCGACGAAGTCGGCGGCCACCCGGTCGAGCACCTCTTCCAGGAGCCGCGCCTGGAAGTAGACGTTGCGATCCTGGGCGATGCCCTTCTGGAGGAACCAGCCGCCGCATAGCAGGGCCGTTGCCAGGATGAGGCCCGGAGCGAGCAGGGAGCGGGAGAATCGCATGGGTGTCACGACTCCGCTGAAGGCGGGTTCAGGGCTTCCCGCGTGGCTGGTTCACGCGCGGGCACCGGAGTTTCCCGCGTCGGGTGTCCACTTATTTGACGGAACCAAGAGTTGTCCGGTTGCTAACCCGGCCCGCGCCGAAGGTTTCCGGACCGGCGCGCGTGGAACGTCATCGGTCCCGGCTCCACCCGCGGGCGCTGGCCAGAACGCGCTCCACGTCCGAGTCATCGTTGTAGACGCCCGCCGAGAAGCGCAATACTCCGCTGCGTACGGCGAGCCGGACGCCATCGGCGTTCAGGCGCGCATGGAGGGCGTTCATCGCCGGATCGTCCGCCGTGTAGTGGCGCCCGCCGCCGCTCGCGCCGACCGTCACGATGTGCGCCCGGCGAGGCGACGCGGCTCCTCCCACCACGGGGAGTCCGAGCTCGGCAAAGCCCGCGGCCAGCCGTCCCGCCACGCGGCGGACATGGGCCTCGACGGCCTCGACCGTCCACCGGCGGATCAGTCCGAGCGCCGAGCGCGCCGCCGCCGCGCCCAGGTAATTGTAGTTGCCGACATCGAAGCGCATGGCGCCCGGACGATATCGAAGCTGGTCGGCGGAGAAGGCGGTCTCGTGGGCGTCCTCCAGCTCGATGCCGTAGCGGGCCACATGACCCGGAATCAGGTCGTCGGCCACCTCCCGGCGCACGTAAAGAAACCCGAACCCGTAGAGCGACAGCAGGCACTTCTGGGTCGCCACCGCGAGGGCGTCGATCCCCAGACGGCGCACCTCCGTGACCGCCGCCCCCACCGACTGGGCCGCGTCGACGAGGGTGAGCGCCCCCACCCCCCGCGCCGCCGCCGCGACCGCCGCCAGGTCGGTGACGAAACCGGGGGCAAAGGAGATGCTCGGGACCGTCACCAAGCGCGTGCGCCCGTCCATGGCCGCGGCCATCGCCTCCACCGGCACCTCCCCGTCCACCGGCGCCACCGCGCGCACCTCCACCCCCTTCGCGCGCCGCAGGTTGTACCACAGATAGATGTTGTTGGGATGCTCGAGTTCGGGGCAGAAGACGACGTTGTCCCCGGCCCGCCACGGCAGGCTGGCGGCGAAGAGGTTGAGCCCGTCGGAGACGTTCTTGGTGATCGCGATCTCCTCGGCGTCGGCCCCGACCAGGGCGGCGAAATCGGAACGGGCCTCCTCGACCACCGCCCGCAGCTCGTCCTTGTCGCCCCCCTCGCGCATGCGCGTCTCCAGGTGGGCGGCGGCGGCGTCCCGCACCGGTTCCGCCAGCAGGCAGCGCGCGGCGATATCGAAGTACGCCCGGCGTCCCGCGCCCGGAAAGAGCGCGCGCACCCCGGGGTTCACGAGCCCACCCCGGAGGAAGCGGATCCGCCCGTCTCCGCGAGCTCGCCGCGCACCGTGGAGCCTCCGACGCTCGCGATCCCCGAACCGGCCCCGGGAACCCTCGCGGACGCGCCCCGCCCCGTCACCAGCGCCGTCCCCACCATGTCCCCCATGATGTTCAACGTCGTGTTCCCCATGTCGACCAGCCGGTAGATGCCGCCCACCATGGCCGCGATCTCGATCGGCAGGTTGAACGCCTGCACGTAGACCAGAGCCACCACGAAACCGCCGCCCGGGATCCCGCCCGAGCCTTGCGAGAGCAGGAGCCCGATCGGCAGGATGGCGAGCAGCGCTTCCGGGCCGAACTCCACCCCCGCCGCCTGGGCGGTGAAGACCAGCACCGCCCCGAGCATGACCGCGGTGCCGTCCTTGTTGAGCTGCGCGCCCAGCGGCAGGGTGAAGCTGTAGACCGACCGCGGCATGCCCAGTTTCTCCGCTTTCTCCAGACCGACCGAGAGGGAGGCCAGACTGGAGGAGGTCGCCGCCGTGGTCGCCCACAGGGGGCCGGTCTCGCTCAGGAAGTGGCGGGGATGCCGCGCGGTGAGGAGGCGCAGCACGAGCATGTATCCGCAGAAGAGCAACGCCTGGGCGCCCCACACCCCGGTCAGGAAGCGCGCCAGCCCTCCGAGCAGCTCGGCGCCGTAGCGCCCGGCGGTCACCGCCATCAGCGCGCCGATCCCCACCGGCGCCAGCACGAGCACCAAGTCCACCAGGCGGCGGAAAAGGCTGGCCAAGTCGCGGTAGGCCGCTTCCAGTCGGGCGCGCGCGCCGCCCCCGAGCATCAGGGTGGCCACTCCGATCGCGAGCGAAGCCACCACCACCTGCACGACGTTCCCCTCCGCGAAGGCCTGCAAGAGGTTGACCGGGATCATGTCGAGCAGGACGTCCGCGAGCGACGGGACCGCGCCCACGGCTTCGTCCACCGGGGTCGTCAGCTCCATCCCGGCGCCGGGCCGCAGGAGCGTCATCGCCGCCATGCCCGCGCATAGCGCCACCAGGTCCGTGGCGATGAACCAGGCCAGGATCCTGGCGGCCAGCCGCCCGAACGCGCGCACGCCCGAGTGGGCCGCCAGTCCGGCCAGCAGGTTGAAGCAGACCAGCGGCACCGCGGCCAGCACCAGCAGGCGGATGAAGAGGTCGCCGATCGGCTGGAGCACGGCGGCCCGTTCGCCCAGGACGGCGCCGACGACGATCCCCGCCGCCATGCCGGCGAAGATGCGCGCACCGGATCCGAACCGGCGGCGTCCGGTTTCCGGCGGCCGACTCATTCCTGGTGAATCCGGCGTCCCGGGTCCTTCAGTTCCAGGATCCGGCAAGCGCCAGCGCCCGATCGAGCAGAATCCCGTAATAGTCGGCCACGTTGTCCGCCGTGAGCGGAATCCACTCGTCGACCTCCACCGGGTTGCCTTCGAGGATTTCGCCGTTGGGCCGCAGCGTGTGGCCGATGTTCCACATGAAGCCGACCAGCGGCTGTCCGTCGGGCTCGAGGGTCAGCGTCTCCTCCCACTCCCAGGTGTTGGAGTATCCCCCGGGCGGCATCCCCACCACCGGCCCAAGGCCATTGTCGGAGATGATGGAGACGAACTGGTCCAGGTGCGACCCCCCGCTCGGACCGGAGACGATCGCGATGGGTCCGCGGAAGTGGACCGGCGCGGGCTCGAGGATGCCGTCCGAGTCGCGGGGGGCGTGGGCGCTCTTGAACGGCACCGAATTGGAGTAGGCGTCGCCGCGCGCCAGCGCCGGCGCCACGTCGGTCTCCAGCCAGTCGAGCAGCCAG
>JAAXGM010000107.1:0-652 GCA_012267435.1 Gemmatimonadota bacterium | reverse complement strand
GGTGTGGTCGAGGAGGTCGTTGGCGGCCGCGTACTCGACCAGGAGGTCGACATCCGGGACCATGGTCTCCCGGAACCCGTACCACACCAGGACCACGTGCCCGGTCGGGACCACGGGCACCAGGAAGTCGTAGGTGGGGGTGCCGAGCACGTTGCGCGTGCCGGGATAGCGGGGCTCGGCGAGGCCGGACCACACCAGATCGCCGGGTTCGTGCCAGGGAAACCGGTACCCCGCGCCGGATCCGTCCCCACCGGCCACAACCAGCGTGAGCTCCTCCGGGCGCAGCGCGGGCGGGAAGATGGCGCTGGAGACGGTCATCGCCTCCGCCAGCTTCCAGCGCAGGCCGGCCTCGGTGGAGTGGGGCACGTAGACGGCCGCGGCCTCGTGCCACGCCTCCACCGGCATGCCGTTCACCACCAGCACCCGGCTGCCGACGGGCGGCCCGTCCACCCCTTCCGCGACCTCGCCCACGAAGTACGCGAGCTCCTCGCTCCCGTAGTCGGGGAACACCCTGACGCCCGCCTGGCGGGGCTCGGGCGCGCCTCCTCCGCTCACTTCCAGGCCCGCGCTGTCGGGCAGCTCAAGGCCGCCGGGGACCAGGATGACATCGAGGTGGCGGTCGCGGCGCGCGGCGCTGAGGGCCGCCAGCGCA
>JAAXGM010000106.1:2232-5323 GCA_012267435.1 Gemmatimonadota bacterium | reverse complement strand
GTCCGGCCCTTGCAGGTGTCGCCCGCGTCGGCCGGCAGCATGTCGTAGAGCTTGACCACGCTCAGCTCCGGGTCGCCCACCAGCGGATAGTTGATGGCGTGGCCGCCGAACGACGCGATGTCCTCGGACCAGGCGTGATGGTCGCCGACCCCGTCGACGCTGATGCCCATGATCTTGCAGTTGCGGCGCGTGAACTCGTCCCTGAGCGCGGCCACGGTGCCCAGTTCGGTGGTGCACACGGGCGTGAAGTCCTTCGGATGGGAAAACAGGATCGCCCATCCGGCGCCGATCCAGTCGTGGAATCGAATGGTGCCTTCGGTGGTCTCGGCGGTGAAATCGGGTGCCTCGTCGTTGATTCTCAGGGTCATGGGTCCTCCTGGTTCCGTTCGGGTGCGGATGCCGGCCGGCTCGCAAGGGTGCGCCGTCGAACCCGGACTACGCCAGACGCCCTCGCCGGTTCCCCACCGGAGCGCCCCATCGAGCCCCAGGCGCGATCTTCCCGCGCGAATTCACTTCCGCAGCCGGAAGCCAAGGCTTCCGTCCGACCCTCCTACAGGTTGCGGGCGAAGGTCCGCATGCGCTCCATCGACTCGAGAATGCGGGCCTCGGGACACAGGAGCGAGACCCGCACCCAGTTGCGCCATCTCTCGCCGAAGGAGGCTCCGGGGAACATCAGCACGCCCGCCTCGTCCAGGAGGCGGTAGCAGAAGTTCTCGGCGTCCATTCCGAAGCGCGAAACGTCGGCCCACATGAACAGGCCGCCCCCGTGGGGACCGTGCGGGACGCCGAGGCCGGCGAAGCCGTCGATCAGCGCATGGCGGCGGCGGCGATACCGCGCCAGGTACTCCGGGCGCGGATCCGGATCGGCCTCGAGGGCTGCGAGAGCGGTGTACTGCGAGAACGCCGGGCACGGGCCCGAGGTCGTGCTCTTGATGGCCTCCACCGCGTCGATGAAGGCCGGGGGGCCGATCAGGTAGCCGACCCGGAAGCCGGTCATCGCGTATGCCTTGGAGAATCCCGAAAGGACAACCGAGCGCCCGCGCGCGTCATCCGCGGCGAGGAGCGACAGGAAGGGCTCTTCGCGGAAGACCACGTCCTCGTAGATCTCGTCGGCCACCACGACCATGCCAAGGTCCGCCGCGGCCCGCGCCAGATCGCGGACGCCCCGCGGGCCGACGCAGGATCCAGTCGGGTTCGAGGGATTCACGAAGACGAGCAGCTTGCATCCCGGCGCGTGCCGCCGGAGTTCGTCGCCCCCAAGCTCGAAGGGCCGATCGCCTCCGGTGGGGACGGGCACGATGTCGCCGCCCGCGGTCCCGATCGCCTGGTCGTAGGAGCTGTAGCGCGGGTCCTGGCAGGCGACCCGGTCGCCCGGGTCGACGAGCGCCAGCATGGCCAGGAACAGCCCCTCCTGGGCGCCGTTGGTGATGGCGATCTCGGTGGCGGGATCGACGTCCACGCCCTTCTCCCGGGCGTATCGGCGGGCAATGCCCTCACGCAGCGGGACCAGGCCACGCACCGGTCCTCCGTCCCCGGTGGCCATCCCCGCGCCCGTCGCTTCGGCGAAGCGGGCCAGGCCGTCCTCGACGATCGCCGGCTGCGTGTGCAGGTCGGGATCGCCGCGCCCCAGCGAGATGACGTTCTCCCTTTCGCGCGCGAGCGCCATCATCCGGTAGCGAAGCGAGGTGGCCGCCTCCCCCTTGCGAAGCGATGCGGAGCCAGCGCGTTCCCGAGGTTGCATCGGGGCGCTCATGGCCGCACCCCCAGCGCCCACAGGGCGGCGCGCTGCGACGGAGCCGGCGAGCAGATCGACGACGCCTGCTTCCATTTCGCGATTTGCGGCCGCACGTCCACCGGCGCCGCGACGAAGCCGAGGGAGAACGGGCGCATGCCTTCGAGGCCGTCCAGCGAGCCGATCACGATGGCGCCCGCGAGGTCGCCGCCCGGCGCGGTCGGGACCGACGACCCGGCCCAGGCGCCCCTGGAGGGCGAAGTCGCTTCCCGGGTCGCCGCGGACGCGGAGACGTCCGGGCGGCCGTCCGCGGCGAACAGCCGGTCGCCGATGGCGTGCACCTGGGTGAGACCCGGCGTGCCGGACGCGTTCCCATTTTGCGGGATTGCCGCCCCCACCTCGTACTCGATCAGGTGAAACGCCGCCTCGGCTTCGGGCGCGGCATCGCCGCCGGGTTCGATCACGCGCACCCGCATCCATTCGAGAAGGCGCTGATGCCGGCCGGCCGGCCTGGCGACGATGCTCGCCTCCTCTCCGCCACCGAGGCCCAGGAGAGTCGCGAAGAGGGACTCCCCTTCTCCCTGGGTAATCAGCACGCCATCGGGCTCCCGCGCGGGAAAACCCGCGGCGGGGAGGGCTTCGCCCACGCGCCGGCGCAGCTCTCCCATGCCGGGCCGGTCCGGGTAGTGGGTTTCTCCGGCCAGCAGGTGATGGCGCAGGGCGGCAAGCAACCCCTGGCTCGGGCCCGACCGAGCGGGCGCGGGCAATGGGGTCGGCACGGCGCTCGCAAAAGACCTCATCGCCGTCCTTGCCCGTTGCGAGACGGCCTCCTCCACGGCCGTCTCCGCGGTTTCCGCGGAGTTGCTTCCGTTGCCTGGTTCGGTCATCCAACAGCCTCCGGCGTGTGTTCGGCGATTTCGTGAAAGCGGTTCATCACCCCCGGCGCGCCCCACTGCTCCAGTGCCCGCGTCAATGTCCAGGCGTCGAAGCGGCAGCCGCTGATCTGGCCGCGCAGCCCGGCGAGAAAAAGGAACGCGGGCCCCAGTCCAACGGGATTCCGCCATCGGGCGCGCGTGGCCGCATCCGCGCGTTCCGCGTCGCGCCGGGTCAGCGAGGTGGGTTTGATCGAGAGCCCCGGCGTCACCGTGTTGGCGCTGACGGGCGACCCGGACAATTCCAGCGCAAGGCATCGGGTGAATGCCTCCATGCCGAATTTGGATGCGCAATATGCCGCTTGGCGTCGGAATGCGCCGGTCCCCGCGCGGGAAGAGACGTTGATCACGGATCCGCCCTCGTCCCCCAGGAGCGGCAGGAGATCCCGGGTCAGAAACACGGGGGCTTCCAGGTTCACGCTCATGA
>JAAXGM010000106.1:1753-2167 GCA_012267435.1 Gemmatimonadota bacterium | reverse complement strand
TCGCCTCCGGACGCGCGGATGTCGGATGCCGTCCACTCGAGTTCCTCCGGCACCTCGGCAACCAGCCACACCCGCGCGCCCTCCGCAGCCATTGCCTGCGCAATGCCGCGACCCAGACCTCGGCCCGAGCCGGTCACGAGTACATCGACACCCGCGACGCTTTCGGGACGGGTGGCGTTGGATGCGGGCATGCCCTTATCGACAGCCGCGCACAGCTGGGTTCCAAGGGGCGCGGGCAACCGGATCCGTCACCATGGACGCGACCTCGCCCTAACCCAAAAGCGCGTCAACCACCCGGGCGCAGGCGTAGCCAAGGTAGTTCCCGAGCGCGTATCCGAAGATTCCCACGATGACCGCGGGGGCCACGAGCCGGTGCCACTTCATCGCCATGCCGATGGCCAGCGCCGATCCGGG
>JAAXGM010000106.1:0-1724 GCA_012267435.1 Gemmatimonadota bacterium | reverse complement strand
AGAGCCACCCGATCCCGTACGCGACGACGATGTGGATGCCGATGATCACGAACATGAAGCTGAAGATGGGCACGCCGGCGTCGACGATGGTCGCCAGATCGGAGGCCGCGCCCAGCGCGATGAAGAAGATGTGGAGGGCGAAATAGGAGAGCACCTCCGCGCCGCGCAGTCTTCTCACCCACGGAAGCTGCGCCACGATCAGCGCGATGGTCGTGAGCCACAGGACCACCGGCACCGTGCTGAAGAACTCCACGAGTCCGTACCCCGGTGAACCCACCGACATGGAGGCAAGCCTCTCGCCGAAGGCTCCGCTGACGAGCCGGGCCAGCCAGAGCGCGGCGAGAGGAAGGCCTCCCAGGATGGCGAAATCCGTGATGCTGATGTCGGTGTCGGTCCAGCGGCGGCGCATCGCCTCTTCCCGCGCTTCCTGGTCCTCCTTCTCCGCCGGATCGCCGGCCGATCCCCGCGCCAACCCCGGACCGGACCGCCGCAGGAACATGGCGGCCAGAATCCCCGCGAACCACACCTGAAACAGCAGGTACGGGACCGTCGACATGTTGTCGGCCAGCGCGGCCGCGGCGAAGGTGCTCGGCTCGACTTCGAGCGCCTGCCCGACGGCGGCGAAGTTCATCCCCCCGCCCGCGAAGGCTGCCGAGAACGCCCCCGAGAGTTTCCAGGTTTCCGGCCCGACCCATCCGGCCATGGTCGCGCCTGCAACGGCCCCGCCAAGGAAGCTGCCCCCGCACGCGGCCAGATACGCGATCAGGAGCGGCCGTCCCGCCTGGGCCAGCTCCTTCATCTGCGTGCCCATGATGACGAGCACGATCGCGTAGGGGATGGCGAAGTCGAACACGGCCTCGTGCGCCGGCCCGGTGTGCTCGATCACGCCGATATTGGCGAGGGTGATGCCGAGCAGGGTGCACACGACGGCGGAACTGATCTTCTTGATGACGTCGTAGCGCTCTTCCAGCCAGCGCGCGAAGGCCACCACGGCCAGCATGAAGGCGACAACCAGGAGCGGGTCTCTCAGCATGGCGCTCGGGGCTCAGGCTACGGGGGCTTGAAACTGCGATAGTGGCGCCGATGGTCCCGGAAGACCATGGGTTCGCCCATCGGCGACCGCGATCCGGACCGATGGCCTCGGGCGCCCGGCTTCATCCGGGGCGGACAATGCCCTTCACCTCGCCACCCCGCCTCGCCGCGACCAGGTTCGCGACCACGTCGTCGATCATGCCGCGCTGCCCGCCACCGGTCCCGCCGCCCACATGGGGTGACAGGAGGACGTTGGGCGCATCGGCCAGCGCGCCGCCCTCGGGCAGCGGCTCGTACAGGAAGGCATCCAGCCCCGCCCCGGCGATCCGCCCCCCCCGAAGCGCGCGGGCGAGTGCATCCTCATCGACCAGCCCTCCGCGCGCCGTGTTCACCAGGATGGCCGTGGGCTTCATGAGCGCGAGGGCGGCGGCGTCGATCATGCGCTCGGTCTGGTCGGTATGCGGCGCGTGCAGGCTGACCACATCGCTCGCGGCGAGGAGCTCCGGGAGCGGCAGAAAACGCGTCCCGGCCATCTCCTCCTGCTCGCGGGGCAGGGGCGAGCGCTTGTGGTAGACGACTTCCATATCGAACGCGCGCGCGCGTCGCGCGACCTCAAGCGCGATGTCGCCCAACCCGACCAGCCCGAGCGTCCTGCCGTGTAGCTGCCGGACGTCGGGGTAGCGCAGCCAGTT
>JAAXGM010000011.1:5198-11232 GCA_012267435.1 Gemmatimonadota bacterium | reverse complement strand
AAGTAGTCGCCCGGCGCGAGGTTGACGGGCCGCAGGGCATCCATCACGGCGTCTTCACCCTCGATCCCGCTGAAGTCGTTCCTGTGGTAGCCCAGCACCATGTGGATGATCGAGCTGGCGACGAAGACGAGGACGGCGGCGAGCAGAATCGGCAGCCAGAGCGCGAGAATGGGGACCATTTCACCTCCCGGGGAGCAACTGCGGGGGAACGGGCGGCAAAGCTAACCTTGCCGGACGCGACGATCAAAAGCACGATCCGGGCACCGGAACCCCTAGCAGCCCGCCGACGACTCCGCCTGGATCTCCGCGGCGACGCGCTGCACGTCGTCCAGCACGCGCAGCAGGTTTCCGCTCCAGAGCATGCCGATCTCCTCCTCGGCGTAGCCGCGCCGGACCAGCTCGAGGGTGACGTTGAAGGTCTCGGAGGCGTCGTCCCATCCCGTTACGCCCCCGCCCCCGTCGAAGTCGGAGCTGATGCCCACGTGCTCGAGGCCGATCAGCTCGACCATGTAGTCGATGTGATCCACGAAATCGGCCACGTCCACGGGCGGGGTGACCGGCGCCACCTCCATCGCGATCCGCTCCGCCGCCGCGTCCCGGACCATGCGGAACCCGGTCTGGTAGGCCTCGCGCTCATCCGGGCTCATCGCCTGCAGCGCCATGAAGAAGGCGCGCCCGCGGCCGCCGCCGATGATCTCGAAGTCCATCTCCTCGGCGACCTCGGCGATGACCATCTGCGAGGCCTGCTGCCAAGCTTGGTTCTTGGGCCCGTCGACGTATCCGCGGAAGGCCACGGTCTGGACCACGCCGCCGTTCTCCCTGAGCGCCATCAGCTGCTCGTCGTCCAAGTTGCGGCTGTGGTCGTTGAGCGCCCGCGCCGAGGAATGCGAGGCCATCACGGGGGCCCGGCTCAGCTCGAACATCTCCATTATGGCCTGCTTGGAGGGGTGCGAGATGTCGATCATGACGCCGACCCTGTTCAGTTCGGCCACCGCCTGCCGCCCCAGCTCGCTCAGGCCGTCGTGGAGCCAGTCGTCCAGCGCCTCCCCGGTGTTGGAGTCGGAGAGCTGGCTGTGCCCGTTGTGGGCGAGTGACAGGTAGCGCGCGCCCCGCTCTTGGAATTCCTGGATGCGACCGAGATCCTCCCCGACCGGGTATCCGTTCTCGACCCCGATCATGGCCACGCTGCGCCCCTCCGCCGCGATGCGGCGCACGTCGTCGGAGGTGAGGGCCAGCCCGATGCGCTCGGGCGCGATCTCTTCGGTCAGGCGATGGATGGCGTCGAACTTGGCGATGGCCTGGTCGTAGGCATCGGCGTACCCCTCCGGGGTCAGGTCGCCCTGCCCCACGTACACGATGAACCACGCCACGTCCAGCCCGCCCGCCTCCATCTTCGGCAGGTTCACCTGGGTGGGCAGATCCATGGTGTAGTTCAACTCGGCGGTGAAGTTGCCGGGGTTGATATCGGCATGCGTGTCCAGCGTGATGACCCGCTCGTGGATGCCGCGGGCGCGTTCCATCAGCTCCGCGTCGTCTCCCGCGGCGGGCGCGTCGGCGGGGCTACATGCGGCAAGCGCCAGGAACGGGAGCGAGGCGGTAGCGCGGCGCGCGGAGTGAATGACGCTCTTCGGTGTGTGCCGGGTTGTGTGCCGTTCATGCATCGGTGCCTCCCTGGCCGGCCGGATCGTGGATGCCCGCCAAGTTTCCGTGAACTCTCCGGGCTTTCGGCGCCGCGGGGTGGCCGACCCGGCGACCATGAGATGTTAGCACGCGCGTCGGCGACCCGCTCGCAGGCGCCTCCCGGGAGCCGCCTTACGGATCCGGTTCGAGGATGCGCGCCACGATCACCCGGGCGGAACTGGGAATGTCGTAGTAGAACGCGGCCCCGTTTCCGGCGCGGCGCGCGCGGAAGTCGTGGATGCGGACACCGCTGGCGGCCAGCCGGCCGTCGAAGTCGCGTGTTCCGGAAGTGGCCAGTGGCACGGCGATCGGCGCGAAGCCGTCGTCGGTGTCCTCGCCGACGGTGGTAACCGGCCAGGGGTAGAAGCCGGGGGGATCGGGGGTGCTGAAGACTTCAGTGGCGGTCGGGAAATCGTAGGTGGTGAAGTGGGGCACATCCGCGCCCGCCACGCTCTCGCTTCCGGCGAAGGTCATGGCGATGGCGTGGTCGACCAGCAACTGGTCAATCGGCCTGCCGGTGACGGCGGCGATGCCCGCGATCCCCGCCGTGGTGAGCGAGTCGTTCAGCTCGCGCATGAAGCGCTCATCCGCCGCCGAACCGCCGGCCCCCACCACCCGGTCCCGCAGGAAGCGGTGGAGATGCCAGCCCGACCCGTATACGTCCCCGATCTCTCCACCACCGTACTGGAAGCTCAGCGCGCTCGAATCCGGGGAGATCGCCCAGACGGTGCGCGCCATCGCGGTGAAGGTGCCGTAGGCCTCGGCCCGGGCGTTGCCGCCGGTGGACCGGAACGCGTCACGCAGGTCATCTCCCGTAACGCGATCCGCCATGGCGGGGCCGCCCGCCCGCTGCCACGCCAGGCGCGAGGACACTTCCTTGGCGATGTCGGCCGTCCCCTCCTCGATCCACAGGGGATGGAACCGGTTGGAGCTTCTTCTGCGAAATCCCTTGTACAGCGAACTCACGTGCTTCATCTCGTGCACGATCGTGCCCAGCGCCCAGAAGTCGTTGCCGCTGATGTCGTCGATGGACTCGGCGCCGAAGTGGATCAGCTCCATTTCGTTCGACGCCGGACAACTGGTCCGCGACAAGGTCATGTCGGCGGACCATACGTAGGCCAGGGTGGCGCCCGGCAGGTCGGGACGGATGAGAACGTTCACGATGCCGTCCCCGTTCACATCGCCCACGCCGCCGAAATAGCGCTGGATCACCTCTTCCCCGTAGTCGGCGTAGTAGTCGAGGATCTGCCGGACATTGTCGGGCGAAGTGGTTGTCTGGTATTCGTAGAAGGCCAGATGCTCGTTTTCGGCGACCAGCCTGGCGGTGACGGTGGTGTCCACCGTGCAGGCGGATCCCCCGAAAGGGTCGCCGAGACGGAAGGCCAGTTCCTCGGGCGCACGGCCGCCGCCGGCCCCGCCGCCGGTTGCCCGCGTCACCTGTTGCGAGAGATCCGGAAGGATCGGGAGAGGTCCTTCGGCCGACAAGCGCTCCACCAGCTCGGCCTCGCTCCGGCGCAGACGCGCGTGGTCCCGGGCGTAGGCGCGTTCCCGTTCGATCAGCTCGTCCAGCCAAGGGCCCCCGATGGAGGTCGCCTCCTGGCGCGTGCCGCTGCCCGCTCGCTCGGAGCTCGCCACCATGGCCGCGGCGGACGCCGTGAAGCTTCCGGCAACGCTGAGCCCCACATCGTAGAGCCGCGGACTCTCCGGCGTCTCGGTTCCCACCATGGTGACGCGATAGTAGGCGCCCGCCCGCGGAGCCTGGACGAAGAAGCCGCACTCCCCGCGCTCGCCCGCGCGGAAGACCAGGTGGTCTCCTTCCTCGAGGTCCAGCGCGCCTTCGCACACGCGCAGCGACAGCGCCGCGCTCGCCCGGCGCCCCCGGGCGTTGGTCACGCTGACGCGGAATTCCGTGTGCCCCACGGAACGCGGCGTCCCGGCGATCAGCCCGTTGCTCGTGAAGGCAAGCCCTTCGGGAAGGCGCGCCCCTCCTTCGAGGTTCCACACGAGACCCTCGGTCGTGCCGCCGCGCGCAACCAGCTGCTGGGAGTAGGGGATGGCGACGCGGCCGACGTTCAGTGATTCGGTGGCGATGAACAGGTCCGCGGCGCCGACGAAGTCGTGCTCGAGGCTCTGTCCCGTCGTCAGAGTCCGGGTGAAGCTGGTTGCGTCGAAGGCGAAACCGGCGGTAGTGAGCAAAGATACCGTGTACTCGCCCGGCCGCAGCGCCACGAACTCATAGCGGCCGCTGGCGTCCGTCGTGTCCGCCGCCTCCCGCAGGCCGGTCATGCCCAGCGCGATGCCCTCCACCGGTTCCGGCTGACTGCCCTGGGTCACCGCGAGCACCCTGCCTCTGATGGAAGAGGTGCGCAGATACTCGCCGGGGAAGTCCGCGCGCACCTGCTGGCCGGCGGAGGAGATGGTGACCGACGCGGTGGTTCGCGAGAAGGTCACGTCGATGGGGATCCCGCTCGCGAGCGTCACGGTGTGCGATCCCGCCGGCACGGAGACAAACTGGAACCCACCGTCCGCGCCCGTCGCGGTGGACTGGGCGGCGGCCCCGCTCAACGACACCAGCACGCCCGGCAGCGGCGCGCCCTCGACCGTAACCTGGCCAATCACCGTGCCCGTCGGAGCGGGGGGCGGCGGGGCGGGCTCGACGGTCCCGCCGTCGCCGCAGCTGGCGGCCAGGAGCCCGGCCAGCATCCCCGCCGGCAATCCTCGCAGTCTCATTTATGGAACTCCGATAGCGACTTGTTTGCCGAGTTGGAGGATGTGACGAAGCGCACTCCGCCCCTTCGTTGTTCCCCGAAGGTAGCCGTTCGTGCCCCGGTGCGCGCGCGACTCGTGGCAAGGGGAGCGGCGGTCAGGCTCACATCGGCCGAGTGGCCGGCTCCGTCACCGTGAGGGTCGCCGCGTCCGCGTCCAGGCGCGCCTTGGCGAGCACCGGGATTGTGCAGTTGTGTTCGGTGTGACCGAAGGGCAGGTCGGCGACCGCGGGGACCCCAAGTCGGACGGCGAACTCGCTGACCACGGCCAGGATGTCGCTCAGCCCTTCGCGCACTCCGGTGAACCGGCCGAAGGCGAGCCCCGCGGCGCCGTCGACGGCGCCGGCGCGAAGGAGCTGGTGCAGCATCCGGTCGACCCTGTACGCGGGTTCTCCCACGTCCTCCATGAACAGGATGCGGCGGCGCGCGGAGATCGAGTCCCGCGATCCGCACAGCGACGCCAGAATGGCCAGGTTTCCGCCGATCAGCCTTCCCTCAGCGACTCCTCCCACCAACGCGTGGGGGGCAGGGTCTGCGGGCCGGGACAACAACGGCCCCGGGGGCCTTCCGGAGAAGAGCGCGGCGCGGAACGACGCCTGGGTTTCGCGGGGGAAGTCGGCGCCGGGATGCGGTCCGTGAAAGGAGACCACCTCCGCCCGCGCGTGGAGAGCGTGGAGGTTTGTGTTGTCGCTGAAACCCATGAAGGGGATGGGGTCGTGGCGCTGACGGGCGAGATCCAGTCCGTCGAGGATACGCAGCGTGCCGTAGCCGCCGCGTAGCGCCCACACCCCGTCGGTCGCCGGGTCTTCGAAGGCGGCCTGCAGGTCGGCGAGCCGCTCCTCGTCGCTTCCGGCCAGATAGCCCCGCTGGCGGGTCGCCGCCGGATACACGACCGGTTCGAGTCCAAGCGTCCGGCAGCGGTCAATGGCCTTGTCGAGGACACTTGGCTGAAGCGGCCCCGCCGGGGCCACCAGCGCCACCCGGGCACCGGGGCGGAGCGCTCGCGGCCGGAGCGGGGATGGCGCGGAATCCCGGGCCGTCACTCGCCCGTCCGGCCCCCGTCGGGGTGCACGCCATGCGCTGGACTCTCCGCGCCCAGCTCCGCCAGGATTCGTTCGTGGATACCTCCGAACCCCCCGTTGGACATGATCAGCACCACGTCGCCGGGACACGCTCCGCGGACGATGCGGGTCACGATGCCGTCAGCTGACGGTTCATAGTCGGCTGCGACGCCCCGGGCGCGCAGCGACGCGATCAGCTGCGCGGGGTCCAGCCGGGTCGCGTCGTCGTAGCGTTCGGGGCGGAAGAGCCCGGCCACGATGGCGTGGTCGGCCTCGGCGAGCGCCTCGACGTAGGCTTCCTGGAATTCGCGCCGCTGGGCGGTGTAGCTGCGGGGCTCGAAGACGGCGATCAGGCGGCGGCCGCGGAATAGCTGGCGCGCGGCCCCCAGTGTGCCCGCCACCGCCGTGGGATGGTGCGCGAAGTCGTCCACCACCGTGACACCCACCGCCTCCCCGCGAACCTCCATGCGGCGGCGGACGCCCCGGAAGGTGCGCAGACCCTCGCGGATCGCGTCCCAGGGCGCGCCC